>PUMM01000183.1 GCA_003551365.1 Clostridia bacterium | reverse complement strand
TACAGGTACTGGAAGGACGGGCGCGGGCCACCTTCTTCCTGCTTGGTACCTGGGCAGAGGACAACCGCCGGCTGGTGGGTGAAATCGTGGCTGCCGGACATGAAATTGCCGCACACGGACATCGCGACTGTCACCCTGCGGAGTTGTCTGAGGCCGATCTGCGGAAAGATCTACACCGGTGCAGCACCGTGGTCGAAAGCATCACTGGCTGCAGACCCGGTCTTTACACCCCACACTACGCGGAAATCACTCCGGAGATACTCACAGCGGCCCGGAGTGAGGGTATGGTTACAATTCTTCCCACGGCAGATACGGCAGACTGGATGCACGAATGCTCGGACCAGATGCTGAACCGCGTTGTCCCCTACACTGCAGATGGTATTTTCGTACTAATGCATCCGACCAAATCCACACCGGATTTTTTGCGAAAGTACCTGGAGCACCTGGAGAACCGGGGTCTGCAGGCCGTGGGCTGCGAGGAGCTACTCACCAGACCACCTCAGTCACCGGAGAGCCTGGGGGCAATGCTGCAGGAGCTGGATGCTGATGGCACCGGAATGGAGGTGAATGACACGTGGACACAATCCCACGAGAATTCTTCGACATCAGCACGCTCGACACGGTGAGTGGAGCCGCTGTCGCCGTTTACCTCATAGTCCGCTTCACCAAACCGGTCTTCCGGAGATTTCTGCCTGACTGGACGGTGCGCCTGTACACACTGTCGCTGTCCTGGATGGTACTCGGGTTCGCCCGGGTGGCGGATAACGCCTTCACTGCGCGAGGGCTCGGGCTCATGATTCTGGACGGGTTCGTGGTGGCCTTCGCGGCAATGGGCCTGCACGAAGCCGTGCACGACCCCGGAGCCCACAAGATATTTATCCGCCGCGACAGCTGATCTACCCCGCCGTCATCCCACTGGATAACGGCTCTCCTGGCGGTAATCGGTGATCACCCTGGCATAACCACGCAGCTCTTCGTCCAGCTCTGCATCGCCGGTGTCCACGCGCAGGGGGCGGCGCTCTAACGACAATAGCTTCTCACGAGTGGCCACTACCCAGATGCGATCCGTACCGGCAGAGCGTATAACCGCTGGGCTGATCTGCTGGTTTCCTCGCCCGAAAATGTACCCCTGCCCGCCTATTGGAGTGACAATTATCCGGCAGGGGCCGTGTGCGGCGGCGTCCAGGAGCTCCCTCTCCGCCGCATCCTGGAACACGACCCTGTCTCCCCGGACTACGTCCACACCAAGGAGTGTCTTCTGCAGCCCCAACTCATCGGTTATGGCACGGGTCGTGCTTCCCGGTCCGATTATGTATGTTTCCTCGTCACTCATCAGTTCGGCCACGTAGGCCCCCATCCCCTCCAGGGTGGCGCGGTGGCTCTGCCCGCTGGCCGATTTCAACCCCTGCGTCAGGTCACTCTGCGGCACCTGCATATGCCCGTACAGTTTGGCGGATACCCTTCCCGCCCGAAAAGCCTCTTCATCGATGTCCATAACCTCTGCCTGCACAACCTGATCCACCTCACTCCGCAGGAATCGTCCCGCCAGCTCACCGGCGCTGCGCGGGTCAGTGGCAAATACGGCCGAATGCATCTTAACTCCAGCCGGAACACCCAGGACGACAGCCTCCTCGCCGATCCCGGAGAGGATGTCGCGCGCCGTACCGTCGCCGCCGGCAAACAGCAGCAGATCCACCCCGCACCGGGCCATGGCGCGGGCCGCCTCTTCGGTATCTGCGGGGCCAGTTTCCTGCGGCAGGCAAACCGATAGCACTTCATCGGGTTCCATTCCGGCCTCATGCACAACGTCTTCACCCATGATGCCCGGGCAGCAGACTATGGAAACCCCGGATGTCATCTGCACGAGATGACGAAGAGCAATGCTCATGCGGTTCGCGGCCACAGGTGTTGCCCCCAGCTCGCGGGCCCGCCTGAGAGCCTCGCGGCCGTCAGTGCCCTTGAGCCCGACTCGACCACCCATACCAGCTATTGGGTTCACTATGACTCCACACGTTCTCGACACGTCATAGCCCTCCCGAATCCGAATCGGGCGCAGGTGAGTCGGTCTGCTCGCGCAGCACCTTGCCGACCCTCGGCGGTATCCAATCGTCGGGCTTGAGGACCTTGCCATCTTCTCGGCGGGGTCCTCCATCCTTGGTCATATTGGCGCGGTGAACCTCCTCGAATACAGGGCGGATATCTATCCCGAAAGAAACGGCAGTTCCATAGGTAACGTAGAGCAGGTCTGCCAGTGAGTCAGCGATATCGACGAGACTCTCCTCATCCACCGCCGCCCTGAGTTCTCTCGCCTCCTCTTCAATGAGGCGAAGTCTCAGTTTGACGGTGTCGGCATCTGGAATGTGGGGCTCATCCCCAATGGCGGCACCGAATTTGCGGTGAAATTCCATAACTGCCCGATACGGATCGAATTGCTCTGTCATCAATTCATCCCTCCCGATAGGAATCAGTCCAGTATTACACTGCCATTATTCTAACTCTTTTGGGGCCGATAATCACAACAACTCATACTCCCGGAAGTCCTGTGAGTAATCAACAAGGACTTTTTCGCTCCCCCATCGAAGTGCTGATTTTGAATAACGAACCACCGCGCTACGGAGTAAGGCTCAGCTCAGGGACTACATACCTACCGGCAGTTGGGATACGCAACGGCACGGAGGAACCGGGAAGCTGACCACCCACAGGCGGACAATGCTCGCAGGAGGGATGTGTACTATGACTGATCCGAGGAAGAAGTATCAGGAGTATCTCTGGGCCCCATTCACACAAATGGGTGATCTGGATGAGGAAGTGGAGCCACTGGTGATTGTCTCCGGTGAAGGATCCCGCGTCACCAACAGTGAGGGGAAGGAGTTCATCGACGCACACGGTGCACTATGGTTGAACAGTGTCGGTTTTGGACGACAGGAGATGGTTGATGCCGTCTCGCAACAGATGGAGCAGCTGAGCTACTTCCCGTCCTTTGCCGGGATGGCTAATGATGTGGTGCTGGATCTGGCTGAACGACTGGTCCGAACAGCCGACCAGGAGAATATGTCCCGGGCCTTTTTCTCCTCCGGTGGCTCCGAAGCAGTGGAAACAGCCTTGAAAATGGCCCGGCAATACTGGCGCCTGAGCGGAACGGATCGTAAGTACAAGGTAATCTCGCGCCGGGGAGCCTACCACGGCGTGACTATGGGAGCACTAAGCGCCACGGGCATGGCCATGAATCGTCGCCTTTTCGAACCCCTGGTTCCAGGATTCCGCCACATTGAGCCACCCAACTGCTACCGGTGTCCGTATGAACTGACACATCCTGAGTGCCAACTGACCTGTGCCCGGGAACTGGAGAGAACTATCCAGTTTGAGGGACCCGATACAGTTGCCGCATTCATCGGCGAACCAGCAATGGGAGCCGGCGGGGTCATCATACCCCCAGACGGATACTGGCAGGAGATCGAACGTATCTGCCGCAAGTATGAGGTACTCCTGATCTCGGACGAAGTCATCACGGGCTTTGGACGCACCGGCGAAATGTTCGGATGCCGCCACTGGGGAGTCAAGCCGGACATCATGGTATTCGCCAAGGGGCTCAGCTCGGGATACCTGCCCCTGGGAGCCACATTGGCCACAGAGGAGCTCTTTGAGGTCTGTCTCGGAAAATGGGGTGAGGGGCGTGAGTTCCGCCACGGCACTACCTACTCCGGTCACCCGTCCGCCTGTGCTACAGCCCTGGTCAACCTGAAGATAATCGAGGAGGAGGACCTGGTGCAGCGTTCGAAGGAGAACGGCGCCTACCTTCTGGAACGATTGCAGGAGCTGAAATCCATGCCGTTGGTGCGCAACATCAATGGTCTCGGTCTTTTGGTCCGCATGGAACTGGCGCAGGAAGACGACACTCCTCTCCCGGCCGAGGACATGACTGGACTCAACGTGGTGCGACGGGCAATGCGCCGCGGTGTCATAGTACGGGCACTGGGGGATGTCATCAGTGTGTCGCCGCCGCTGGTCATAACCCGAGACGAAATAGACACCGTGGTGGACGTACTGGCTGAGGAGATTGAAGGCATTTCCTGAGAGCATCCGAGGAGACACAGTTTCCCGGCTGCGCTTTCCGAACCGGGCGCCGGACGTGGCAACAATGTCCGGCGCCGCACTATACCCGGAACCCGATGCGACAGCCCCGGTAGCGGTCAGGAGGTAACGCGATGAAAATGACGGCAGACGAAGCCTCCAACCTATCTCCCTCGGATCTGCGCCAGGCAATGCGAAAAGGACAGTGGCGCCAATCCACGGTCGGCCTGGCCCGGGGACATGTCCAGGCTAACCTGGCAGTGCTGCCCTCGGATCTGGCATTTGACTTTTTGCTCTTCTGCCAGCGCAACCCGAAACCATGTCCGATCATCGAGGTCACCGACCCCGGTGACCCGATCGTGAAGCAGGTGGCTGCCGCGGACCTTCGCTCTGACCTGCCGCGATACCGCATATACCGTGACGGTGAGCTGGTGCAGGAGCCTTTCGATGCAGCTGACCACTGGCGAGAGGACCTGGTCGCCTTCCTTCTCGGCTGTAGCCTGACGTTCGAGGAGGCCCTATACTCCGCCGGCGTGCCGCTCCGCCACTGGGAATCCGGGCGCTCACTTCCCATGTACAGGACCAGCATTGCATGCGAACCTGCCGGGAAATTTCGTGGAAACATGGCGGTGAGCATGCGCCCGGTTCCCGGATCCCTGGTTGCCCGCGCCGTGCTGGTGGCGAGTCGATTCCCTCTGGCGCACGGCGCTCCGGTACACGTGGGCGATCCCGCTACCATCGGTATAGAAGATCTGGACGAGGTATACGCGGGAGAGCCACCCTCCATGCAGGAGGGCGACATTCCGGTATTTACTGCCTGCGGCGTGACGCCACAGCTGATTGCGGGTAACGCCGCACCTCCGCTGATGATAACGCACTATCCCGAACATATGCTGGTATGCGATATCCGCAGCGACAATCTCGATTTTCTGTGACTCCTTGCCCCCGGCGACTGTAGATCCGCCGGCTTGCCGGATAAGGGCATTCTGGAATGAGATCCGGTCACCCGCAGCATACGCACCGCAAGGAGGAAACACCGGCAAACCATCTTCAGAATTCCTGTTCCGTCTGCGGGAGGTATACTGCAAAAGAAGACGACGTCTGAGGAGGCAGGCCGGCGGTAACGTTGACCCCTTGCTTTCTCTCACCTCACTCGCCGCTACATCCTGCGGCCATCCGCCACAGGCAGCGGGGCAGGGAGTCACCCTTCCCCGCCCCGGGACCAGTGTTGCTCTACTGACGGTGCACTTGCACCTGCCCGTCCACCATCACCATCTTGATCTGCTCCTCATCCTGCAGGCAGCTGACATCCTCCGAAGGGTCACCTTCCACCGCAAGCAGATCAGCCAGGTAGTCCTCGCACACCACGCCGGCCGGCAAATCCAGCAGCTTTGCCGCAGTCGCGGTGGAGGCCACAATGGCCTGCATGGGAGTCATGCCTGCGTTGACCATGAGCTCCAGCTCCAGAGCGTTCTTTCCGTGCAGGTTGAAGGGTGTCCCGGCATCAGTACCCATGGCAATGTTGACGCCCGCCTCCAGTGCCATTCTGAAGCTCTCCAGATGGGCCTTTTGCCCGAACTCTGCCTTTTCCACGGCGTGCGGGGGAACGCCGCCCTCAGTGCCGGCTTCCACTATGTGATGGACGGCCGCCAGCGTGGGAACCAGATAGACGTCATTTTCCAACATCATCTCCACTGCTTCATCGTCCAGCCAGAACCCGTGCTCAATGGAGTCAATTCCGGCGCGGATGGCATTCTTGATTCCCTTAGTGCCCTGGGCATGCGCCAGGGTCTTCTTCTTGCGATTCCGCGCCTCTCTCACCGCGGCCCGCATCTCCTCTTCGGTCAACCCCCGTGTGGTGTGATCCGTACCCATGGACATTACACCGCCGGTGGCAGCCATCTTAATGCAATCGGCACCAGATGCCAGCTCCTCCCTCGCTGCCCTTCTGGCTTCATCGGGACTGTCGACGGGTCGGCGCCCCTGAAACTGCACTTCGGGCGGCCAGCCGTTGGCCGGATCGCCATGTCCGCCGCTGATGGACAGTCCCTGACCGCTGACAACCATGCGGGGCCCCGGCACCAACCCCTCCTGCACGGCGCTCTTCAGATCCAGGGCAGTGTTAAAGCCGGCACCGGCATCCCTTATGGCAGTGACTCCTGCGTGCAGGGTCTTCTTTGCCAGCGCCGCTCCCTGAAGTGCCGTATATGGAATGCCTCGCCTCACCTTCTTGAGCAGGTCGGGATCTCCGTCAGAGGTTATGTGTAAGTGAGCATCCACTAGACCGGGCATAACCGTACAGGAAGAAAAGTCAAGGGTCCGCACATCCGGATCTACATCCACCTTCTCGTCAACTGCCGATATGCGCCCGTCCTCAATGAGGATTTCCATACTCTCGTGCTTCTCACCCAGACCGTCAATCAAGCGGCCTGCCACAATCTTCAGCAAAATGATCGCCCTCCTTTGGCTGTGTTCTCGCTGTCCCTTTACTTCTTCTGCATCGCTACCAATCCTGCCTGAAATTGCAGGACTCACGGCATCACTCATTTGCAGGACTGAGATGGACAGGTGAAGAAATCCTCCATGCAGCTGCCGTAGCATACGGGATTGGATACAGCTGCACGGCTGCCCGGGGCGACCACTGGGAGCAGCAACCAGACCAAGAGCGAGCATGAATATGGGTACAGGGGTGGCTGTACATGTCGGGTCAGACCAACACACTGTACTACGGCGATAACCTCAGCATCCTGCGCGAGCAGTTGGACAGTGGATCGGTGGATCTTATATACCTTGATCCCCCCTTCAACTCCAACGCTTCCTACGATGTGTTGTTTCCCACGGTGGGCGGAGACAACTCCTCGCCCTCTGTACCGGCATTTGACGATCTCTGGCAATGGACTGCGGACAGTGAGTCTGCCTATGAGGACATTGTGGGCTGCGGAGAGAGACAAATCGCCGATCTGACCCGCACTTTACGAAACTTTCTGGGTGACGGGCAGGCAATGGCTCACCTGGTGATGATGACAATCCGACTCCTGGAAATGCGTCGGGTTCTCAAGGAGTCGGGGACCATCTACCTGCACTGCGACCCGACAGCGGGACATTATCTCCGGCTCATCATGGATGCCGTGTTCGGACAGCAAAATTTCCTCAACGAGATCATCTGGCACTACGAGGGACCGCAGTCTCCCAGCAGGACGCGATTCGCCACCAAACACGATATCTTATTGCGTTACGCGCGACGCCGGGAATCAGTGGATGTGTGCAGGGACGGCCTGTACAGAGAGATCACTCTAACGGAGGACGAGGCAAGACGGGAGGGCTACAAACGGGATGACGAGGGGAGATGGTATTATGACACTCCCACCGGCGACTATACGGAACAGAGCATCGCCAGACTGGAGAAGGAGGGAAGAATTCGGCGTACCAGTAGCGGTACTCCCAGGGTCAAGTACTACCTGAAGCAAGATAGCGAGGGCTCGATCGTACGCCGGAAGAAGCTCGCCGACGTCTGGAACGACATTCCATCCCTCGGACTCGCCGCATCTGCGCGGGAGAACCTGGGCTATCCGACACAGAAACCGGAGAAGCTGCTGAGGAGAATCATCCTCGCCGACAGTCGGGAAGGCCAACTGGTCATGGATCCATTCTGCGGTAGTGGAACAACTCTGGCCGCCGCCGAATCCACCGGACGCCGCTGGATCGGCACTGATAGCTCGCAGCTGGCACTGACACTGACTCGGCATCGCCTGGCGGCAGATTTCGGGAGATCCCTCACCCCTTACCGCATCGCCGGCAACCCCGAAACCGTGCGTGAGGCCAGGGCACTGGCGCAACGAGATGCGCGCCAGTTCCAATTATGGGCGATGGGGCTGGTAAATGCCCGGCCGCAGGGTGAAACTGAAGACTCCCATCTCTTCGGTGTGCTAAATCTTCCCCGGCAGGAAAATGGAGTGTGCGAGCAGGTAGTGGTGATGATCAACCACGAGCAAGCACATGCGCACGACATGGAAAGTGTTCGCGCAGTTATGGCAGATAATGATGCCTCAATCGGTATACTAATTACCCTGCACCAGCCCTCTCAGGATCTGATTGATGAAATGGGCATACAGGGCACCGAACACCGGCCTGTATTGGACGGCTGCACATCTGCATCAATACGGGTCATCTCAATCGAATCGCTACTGCAGGGAGAGGATATAGTTGGTCTGCCCACTCTATCCTGAGAAACTGCAGGCAGATGACGGGGAGATGAATCTGGAGTGATCATCCGGAATCCCGCGGTCGGCAGGCTACC
>PUMM01000165.1 GCA_003551365.1 Clostridia bacterium | reverse complement strand
TGACCCTGCCGGAATCCCCGGATTTTCCGATCGCCTCACCTGACGCCACCTCGTCATCACTCCGGACAACAACCTGTGCCAGGTGAGCGTACAGCGACGAGAAACCCTGCCGATGATCTATCTCCACTGCGAGACCGTACTCCTGATCCACCCAGACACGATCCACCGTTCCCTCCGCAGCCGCCCGAACTGTCGTACCCACTTCCGCCGCCAGATCCACTCCGGAGTGAAAGCGATATTCGCCGGTATCAGGATCATCACGCCAACCAAATGGCGACATGATCTCTCCCCGCAGGGGAGTGTAAAACTCCGGATGGTCTGCCCCGCCGTGAGTCCCGTCGGCCGGCAATGTCTCCTGCAGAGCGGGGATGCTGTGGGCAGCCATGCTGAGCCGCCCCCACAGCGACGACCAGTCAGTGCATTCGGTAAGCGCGCGCAGTACCACCCCCTCCACCGCCTGTCCAGCGGATCCGGGAATGAGGTGCACAGTTGCCAGAATGAGCCCTAGGGTCAGAGCAGCTGCCACCTGATACAGGAGGCGGCTGCGCCCCATAAGTCTCCACTGGTGTGACTCGCCCAGGCCTCTCAAATGTCCCATGGCGCCGCCGCGGCGCCGGGCATCCATCCTGTCCGGATTCCCTCGCATGATCTGCCGGCAGTCCCTTCGTGCATGATGGCTCCTGCACTCCAATATATACTGCCCTACCGGGCCACCTATGCCCGCCGACCGGCCGGCGGGAAAGCAAAATATGGATTTGGTAGAGTTCCTCTCAAATGAACCGTCCGGCGGGAAAACCCCTGCCGTAGACCAACACATAAGAGGAGCACATGTCGGGGGAAATGTGCGGGTGAGTGCCTGACAGCCCAAAGCGACGTGCGCACGACCAAGCAATCAGAAGACGATCTTCTTCCGGCGCATCCCCACATTGAGAACAAGGCCAACACTTACCAGATCGGCCACCACTGCAGTTCCTCCGTAACTGACAAAGGGCAATGGGAGACCGGTGATGGGCATGACCCCCATGGTCATGCCGATATTGACCACGACGCGAAAGAATAAGATTGCGACCACTCCGCCGACCAACACCGCCCCAAACTGATCGGAAGCGCCGGCAGCTATGGCGAGCATACGAAGAAATGCCAGAACAAACGCCAGGAGCAAAACGGTGACCCCAACCATCCCCAGCTGTTCCCCAAGAACTGAGAATATGAAATCGGTGTGCTGTTCGGGCAGAAAGTGCAGCTGAGCCCCTGCTCCCCTGAACAATCCATTTCCGGTCAGACGCCCCGACCCTATGGCAATTACCGACTGCTGTAGGTGGTAACCGGCACCCGTCGGGTCGGCCGTCGGGTCAACGAAAGCGATCAGACGATTAACCATGTAGGGTTGCAGGAGCGGGATGTCCAGCCCGTAGCGAACGTGAGCAGCGAGAACTGCGGCCACAGTTCCCACCCCCGCGACTGCCACAAACAGTAACCTGAGGGGGCTGAACCCCGCTATGTACAGCTGACCAATGAGCACCGCACCAAACACGAGGGCAGTACCGAGGTCGGGCTGCACCACAACCAGGGCAGCCGGCACCATAACGTGGACCGCGGACCAGAGAAAGTCCGACCAGGAATAGTCTGTCTTCCTCTCTGATCCCTCTGCCGATATCTGATTCGCCAGAGTGATCACCACCAGAAGTCGCGCCACTTCAGCTGGCTGGAAACCCATCGGCCCCACCGACAACCAGCGCGTGGCTCCTCCGGCCTCCACTCCGACCATCAACACCGCCACGAGAACCCCCAGGGAAACAGCGTACAGCAGGCGCGATATGCTGCGCAGGTAGCGATAATCGACCAGCATGGCCGCCACCATGAGTCCGAACCCGGCAAGCACGTAGGCTCCCTGCCGCCTGACGAAGGGTGAATCCAGAATGGTTGACCAGCTCTCTGCCGTCGACCCGGCTATCATGAGCATACCCAGCACCAGGATCACCATGACCGCGATGATCAACGCCCAATCAATGCGACGCAGCAGACGTCTCCACACCGGACGGTTCTCCTTTCCAGGACATCAGCGCCTGTCTCTACGCATGCCCACCACCGGTATACTGGCCACCAGGGAGCGAGTGTCTCCGTCATCGTCGTCAAACTCGACGGTGATGCCCGATTCCTCGATCTCAATATAGTTTGAGATTACGTCGATGAGATCATCCTTCAGAGGTTCCAGTATCCCGGGTGGAATCTTCATCCTGTCATGACTGAGGACCAGCTGCAATCTTTCCTTGGCAACTTCCTTGCTGGATCTTTTTCTGCCGAACAATGCATCCAAGAAACCCATTAATGGAGCCTCCTTCACCGCCCGCGAAGACCGAGAAACTGTCCCAGTCGTCGGATGAATGACCTGTCTCCGTCCATCTCCAGGAAGGGTACTTCCTCGCCCGTAATTCGCCGGGCCGCATTCATGAAGGCCTGTCCGGCCAGTGAACCGGAATTGCCCACGATCGGCTCACCCCGGTTGGTGCTCACCACTATCTGATCATCCTCCGGAATCACACCCAGCAGACTGACGGCGAGTATGTCTATAGTGTCATCGATGTCCATCATGTCTCCAGTTCTGACCATATTGGGACGCAAACGGTTGATCAGAAGCTGCGGTCGCGCCAGGCTCTCAGCCTCCAGCATGCCGATGATCCGATCGGCATCCCGCACCGCAGAAACCTCTGGAGTGGTAATAATGAAGGCCCGGTCAACACCCGCTACTGCATTCTTGAACCCCTGCTCGATACCCGCCGGGGAGTCCACAATTATGTAATCCAGATACTCAGCTCCCCCGGCCTCTGTGGCCAGGTTGAGCTCCTTCAGCTGCTCACCTATGCTCCGCATCTGTTCGGGGCTGACCGCACTCTTGTCCTTGGTCTGAGCCGCCGGAAGCAGGTAAAGGCGATCATAACGCTTATCCCTGATCAATGCCTGCTTGAGGCGGCAGAAGCCCTCCACAACGTCGACCAGATCATAGACAATCCGGTTTTCCAGACCCAGCACGACATCCAGATTACGCAGACCTATGTCGGCATCGACCAGAGCCACCCGATACCCCAGCTGTGCCAGGGCGGCCCCTATATTGGCCGTGGCCGTGGTCTTGCCGACCCCTCCCTTGCCTGATGTTATGACCAGTGTCTCTCCCAATGCTTTCCCTGGTGTGAAATATGCGTCATCTGTCCGCATTCAACAACACAGCGCCTGAGCGCTGCCGGCCCGTCACCAGGTTTATCACTCTCCCCCAGCCTCAGATTTGGCTTGCGCCATCGAGCCTCACGGGCCGAACAAACTACCATCCCGCCAGTCGTTCCGGCAGATCCTGCGAACCGGGATGATACTCCTGCACCACCACAATGCGATCCTGCAAGCGGGCAATCTCTGGTACCTGGGGGCCGTGTCGGGGCGCATCCACGGAGGCGGGCGAACGACTGACCACATCAGCTATTCGCAGCTGAATGGGCTGCAGACGAAATGCAGCCACCACTGCCTCTTCATCACCGCCGGCCCCAGCGTGCACTACACCTCGCACGCGTCCCAGAATCATAACATCTCTCGTCGCAATGACTTCCGAGCCCGGGTTGATGTCACCCAACACCACCACATTTCCATCGTGCCTGATATGCTGGCCAGAATGCAATGTGCCGCGGACCAATCGGGCCCTGTCCGGTCTCCGGCGTTCTCTCTGCTGCTCATGAACGACCTGAGTGAGTGTAAATCCGCCCGCGCTGCGCAGACTCCGCTCCAGAAGGACCAATTGCTCAGTCGTCAGCACCCTTCCTCCGACATCCACCACTGCCTCCGAACCCCGGAAAAACCCATGCGCGTCGTTGAGTTTGCCCTCCAATTCACCGAGCAGATCGGAGAATGACGGCTCCTCTGAAAGGTTGATGTATAGCCCGGTCCGACTGCCCTTGAATGTCACCATCTCGCTATCCACGCCCGACCCCTCCTCCGCAATTATCCCCTACTACTTCGCCAGAACGTGGATATTACCTGCTCACACATCATTAAAGAGCCAGAAGATACATAATACACTCCCAAAGACAATATACTCTGTATTACGCCGCTATTCTCCTTCTATTATGTCGTCTCCTGTCGACGGAACCGCAGGTTGTCCAATTTCAAAGTACCCATCCATTATGGCACGGACCACTGGAGCCGCTGCCATGGAGCCTCCTCCCCCGTGATATATGATGGAGGCAACTGCAATCTCCGGATCATGAGCGGGCGCGTAGGCCACAAACCAGCCATGATTATCCAGCTGCGAGCCCACCCCTCCCACTTCGGCCGTGCCCGTCTTGCCGGCGATGGAAACCTCTTCACCAGTCTTGGGTGAAACCTGCGGATACTCCCAAAAACGCGTATGGCCCGTGCCCCCAGACTCAATGGCAGCCTCCATACCCTGCTGTACGTGGCGGATATTCTCAGCAGAAGCGGAAAGTTCGTGCACCACCTCGGGCTCAGCCTCCCACGCCACATCACCCTCAGAGTCCACAACCCTCTCCACGAGGAAAGGCCTCATCCTCTCCCCGCCACTGGCGAGAGTCGAAGCATAAATGGCCATCTGCAGAGGGGTATATGCGTGGTATCCCTGACCAATACCTGCCATCAGCGTTTCACCCGGATACCAGCTCTCTCCCAGTGCCTCCCTCTTCCAGGCACTGTCGGGTCGCACACCAGCACTTTCGCTCTCCGTCGGTAGCCCCTCTACTCCGGTGGGTTCACCGAACCCAAACTCCCTCGCCGTTTGTGCCAGGTCGTCGATGCCGGAGCTGAGAGCCGCGCGATAGAAAAATGTGTTGCAGCTCTCAGCAATGGCGCGGCGCAAATCCACGGAGCCATGGCTGGTCCAGCAGCGATACTCCTGACCAAAAATATCCAACCCTCCGGCGCAGCGCTCCGACTCCGACGGATCCATCCCTGCATGTTCCAGAGCCGCCAGAGCTGTAACCATTTTGAAAGTTGAGCCCGGAGGGGAGGTTTCTGCCACGCAGCGATTCAACAATGGCTGTCCCGCAACCGGATCCGTCAGCTCCCCCCAGGTGTCCTCCCACTTCTTCGCCCCTTCAGTTCCAGAAAGGTGCAGGGGAGCCACTGCAAAGTCATTGGGATCGTAGTCGGGAAACGAGGCCATGGCCAGCACCGCGCCGCTGTTGACATCAAGAACTACTGCGGCACCAGAAGTTGCGTCCTCATATTTCCGACGGGGGTCTGAGGTGTCAGCTGGACGCAGCTCGCCCTCATCCCACAGGCCCAGATACCTTCCGGTTTGCGAGTCCACGGGTAGGGGGTTATGTCCCTCCTGCAGCCTTTCCGTCACGGTCTTCAGAGCATCTTCTGCCGTTCTCTGTAGTTCGCTATCCAGAGTCAGGTGGACATTGTCACCCGCCCGCGGCTCACGTCCGGTGACACTATCGATCAAACGCATGTGCGCATCCACTTCGGCCCGCACTTCCCCATCCCATCCCTGCAGGTTGAATTCCGTCGTACGCTCTATTCCCGCCTTGCCCACCAGGTCGCGGTTCTCGTATCGCCGATCCGACATCTCCTCAAATGTCTCCAGCTCCCGTTCATCGATCTGCAACACATACCCGAGAACGTGCGATGCCAGTTCACCCTGCGGATAGTGTCGGACAGGCTGCGCCTCAACCCTTACTCCCGGCAGCTGATAGAGGTTCTCCATTACCCTCGTATACTCTTCGGCGCTGAGGTCTATCTTCAGATCGACCGGGGCATATGGCCGGTCGGCGGTTTGTTTGTCTATCGCCGCGAGTATGGTCTCCTTCGGCGTATCGACCAGCTCCGAGAGCAGCTGCAGCTGGTCGTCACCCAGGGGCTCGCTGGACGGAAGATACTGAACAACAAATGCGGGACGGTTTGTGGCAAGCACTTCGCCGTCTCCCGAGTAAATGCGGCCCCGTGGAGCAGCCACACTGAGTATGCGAAGGCGCTGCTGCTCGGACGCAGCCAGAAACTCATCGCCCTGCACCAGCTGCAGCTGGGCAGCCCGCACCCACAGCAGACCGAGAATCAGAAGTATCAGGATACCCAGCAGGCGAACTCGACCGCGCAAGAACCTTTCACGTCCCTTCTACCGTTCCTTCAGGGCTTCTCCCAGGATGACAATCCAACTGTCCGCAGGATGATGAAATAAATCGGGACTGCCGCCAGGGCGTTCAGAACGCCAGCAGTCAGGGCCACAGACAACATCTGTTGCAGTCCTCCCGGCGCAGCAAATCCGGAGTGCCACAGAACACCCCTTATCATCTCCACAGCGATCGTAAACCCACCCGTGACTCCGACTGTGAGGAGCAGACTGGGTCGCATGAAAGCCCGCAACATCCGGCGCGCGACCACCGCAGCGGTCAGAAACAACGCTATGTTCAGCCCAATGAAACGACCGACTGTAATGTCGACAATTGCGCCCCCACAGGCAGCAACACCCAGGGCAGTCTTCTCGTTGTTCTCCAGTATGGCTGCAGATACTGCCCAGGCCAGAACGAGGTCGGGATACACCCCGGCAGGTCCTATACCCGGCAGGATGCTGACCTGCAGAAGCAGCATTGCAGCAAAAGTCGCCAGGTGAATCCAAGGAGACAAGTGGCCGTCCTCCCTGCAGCAGGTTCAGGAATCATCGTCCGGATCCAGAAACCACTCAATCACATCCTGTTCAGGTGCTTCGATGACCATGACTTCCCGGAGCCGGTTCAGGTCCGCCAGTGGGCTGGCCTGCACTTCCCGGAGCAGCCCCAGGTCATCAACCTCCACCTCAACCACCTCGGCAACCGGGATTCCGTGTGGGTACACTTCTCCCAGCCCGGATGTCACAATCTTATCACCCACGGACACCTCGGCCGAAGAATCAAAAAATGTCATTTTGAGCAAACCCTCGTGCCCCATATACCCCACAGCCACACCGGCATCACCCGTTCTGGCCACTTCCACCCCGACTCCGCTCTCCGGGGAGGATATCAGCATCACCTGGGCTGTGCTGGAGGTTGTCCGGATCACCTTGCCGACCAGGCCGGCTGGAACCGTCACAATGTCACCAGGACCGATGCCATCTCCCTCTCCCAGATCAATGGTAACCTGGCGAGTCCAGTTCGACGGGAGACGACGCGAAACCCGCCCCATATGTACTTCCGCATCACTCTGCTGTTGGAGATCGAGTAGCTCTCGCAGGCGTCGATTCTCTCTCTCCAGGATCTCGGCACGTATATCAGCACCCCGTAGATCCGTCACCTCATCCCGCAGCTGCACGGTCTCCCGCACGATCTCCGGGAATTGCAGTACGTATGCCACCCACCCTCCGGCCCCCTCAGATACCTGGGTGACCACACCCTCGACAGGAATGAGTACCTCTGACCATATCCATTCCGCTACTCCAGGAGGTCGATCTGACGCCTGAGTGGCGATCATCAGGGCTATGAGGCATATGGCAACCAGCAGACTACCGACAAAGCGCCGGTCTCGCCACAGCTGCATCAATGCGGTCCGCCCCCAAACAGTTTAGGGCTCCTCTCAGGCCAGCCGCTTCGGTACCATGAGAATACGCTTGAGAACATCCAGTTCGTCAAGAACCTTGCCCGTCCCGCGCACTACACAGAGCAGCGGCTCTTCCGAAAGGTACACCGGCATGCCGGTCTCCTCAGTCACGAGGTCCTCAAAACCAGTCAACATCGCACCCCCGCCGGTCAGCACGATGCCGCGATCCATAATGTCAGAAGCGAGCTCTGGCGGGGTTCGTTCGAGGCTGACCCGAATGGCGTCGAGGATGTTCGATACCGGTTCGGACATGGCTTCGCGTATCTCTTCGGCCGTGAGATCCACAGTCTGCGGAAGTCCACTGACCAGGTCGCGTCCTCGCACATCGACCCCCGTCTCACCCTCGCTCGGAACAGCACTGCCGATCTCCATCTTGACCTGCTCAGCAGTTCTTTCACCGATAAGCAAATTGTAATGTCGTTTGACGTAGCTGACTATCGATTCATCCATCTCGTCTCCAGCTATGCGTATGGACCTGTGCGTAACTATGCCACCCAGCGATATTATCGCCACTTCCGTGGTTCCTCCGCCGATGTCCACAACCATATTCCCCGTGGGCTCATGCACCGGAAGCCCGGCACCAATGGCCGCCGCCATGGGCTCTTCTATGAGGTAGGCCTCACGGGCTCCAGCCTGCAGAGTTGCATCGATGACGGCTCGCTTCTCCACCTCCGTGACCCCCGAGGGCACTGCAACCACCACGCGGGGGCGAATAACCGGACGGCGCCGGGTGGCCTTCCCAATGAAGTATCGGAGCATAGTCTGCGTGATGTCGAAATCAGCAATCACTCCATCTTTCATTGGTCGCATGGCCACAATGTTGCCGGGCGTGCGCCCAATCATGTTTTTCGCCTCATCGCCTACGGCCAGAGGTTCGCCCTCGCCTTCCTCCCGCCGCATAGCAACTACTGACGGCTCATGTAACACTATGCCTCGCCCGCGCACATAAACCAGTGTATTTGCCGTTCCAAGGTCGATTCCCATATCGCGCGAAAATTGATTGTAAATGAAGCTGAACACTCAACTATTCTCCTTCCGACCGACTTCACTCGTTAGGGGTATCCCGCCATGCCGTTCCCTGTCGCCTCAGACTGACATAACAATCATCACCTATGATGATGTGATCCAGCACGTCCATGCCCAGCATCTCTCCGGCGCCCACCAGACGTTGCGTGATCTCCACGTCATCGGGGCTTGGGGTAGGATCACCGCTGGGATGATTGTGCGCCAGAATCACTGCCGCTGCGCTGCGTTTGACGCCACCCTTGAATATCTCCCTGGGATGCGCAGCTGAGGAGTCGAGTCCCCCAATGGAGATCAGCTCAATCCCCAGCACCTGGTGTTTCGTGTTGAGGAGAATCACTCGAAAGTGCTCGCGATCGAGGAAACGCATGTCTGCCATCAGCATTTGTGCCGCATCCTCCGGGCCGGTTATCTCAGCACCACGCGGGGCTTCTGCGGCTATTCGTCGTCCCAACTCGGCAGCAGCCAGAAGAGACGAGGCCTTGGCAACTCCCACTCCCGCTATCCCACACAGCTGTTCCACACTAGTGTCGAGCAGCTGGCGCAGCACCGGCGCATCCCTGCAACCACTCGATAAAGTGGCCAGAATCCTATGAGAAAGATCCAGTGCACTGTCATTGCTCTGCGCATGTCCCGTACCAAGGAGCAGGGCTACCAGCTCCGCATCCGTAAGACGCGCCGCACCATCTTGCATCAGCTTCTCACGTGGTCGCATCCGAGACGGCAATTCCTTTATTGTCAGCTTTCTGTCGTCATCCACATCCTTTCCCACTCTTCATGGGTCGACTCATTTCGATCATAACACGAAATTCCATATGGAATAACCCAGACGCCCGAACAGCTCATCCAGGATCTCCACCGGGAACCCCACCACATTGGAGTAGCTGCCGACAATCCCCTGCGTCAGAAGCGCACCGATACCCTGTATGGCGTAGGAACCCGCCTTGCCTCGATACTCGCCACTGGCGAGATACATTTCGATGGCCCATTCCTCATAGGAGGCCATCGTCACCTCAGTCTCACGGGCACCGTACGCCTTCAACTCCCGGGCGGCATCAAACACGCAAACTCCGGTTATGACGACGTGCTCACGCCCACAAAGAGCGCCCAGCATCCCCCGCGCGTCGGCTTCATCCTTCGGCTTCCCGAGGATCTTGCCATCCAGAAGCACCGCCGTGTCTGCCCCGATGACCAGCCCCTCATCCAGATCACCGGCCACCGCCCGACTCTTCTGCACGGCCACTGACACTATGGCATCCGTCGGATCGCCACCTTCTGTCTGCTCGTCCACACCCGTGGGTGGAGTTACGGCAAAGTCCAGTCCCAAAGAGCGAAGCAGAGCTTTTCGCCGGGGCGAGCTTGAGGCCAGTACCAGGTCGGGCATCGAGTCTCGTCCACATTCTGACACAGCCTTCACTTCCTCCAGAGCAGAAATCCGAGCACAGCACCGAGAGCACCCATGAGTGATAGATTCAGAGTGGCACCCAGAGTCAGGCTGGCCACATTCAGCAACCGGAAAGTCGCCGGGGACGCACCCAGCGCGGCGCTCTCCGCCAGAACCGGCACATGGGGCGCAAGCAGCTCACCTATAACGTTGCCAACGAATGCTCCCACAATGAGCAATAGTAGCAGCACAAGATAGCTCTGTCTCCTTCCTTCTCGTCGCACTTCAGGCCTCCTCACCTCGTATGTCATTCATTATTCTATCATCCGCCTTCTGCTCTATCCGCACCCAGGGCCCGGATAGCCCCCAACAGCTCGATGTAGGTCTGGCGGGCATACGAAGATCCCGGGTCCTCCTTGAGTTCTCGTGCGTTGGGCGTGACATAATCCTCAAGCAGCGCATGGAGGTCGGGACACGCGCTCTCGAGCGGCGCTCCAACCTTCTCCCATAAATCGATATACCGGTCGGCCAGATCTCTCACTGCGGCCGGGTCATCGGCAAAGTCACGATCAGCCTGCATCTGCACGAGTTCTTCCAGACAGAGCAACAGATCACCTATCTCGTCCGCTGATTCGGCCGGAACTTCCAGCTCCCGGGGAGGGAGATCAGCAGACCAGGCGAGTGCCACGGCTTCCCTTTCATCTGTCTCCACCCTGTCAATAATGGGTTCAGCAGACTCGCGCGCACCCACCACATCAACCAGAACGCGGAACATCTCACCATCGCCAGAGATCACGGCCGCAGTTTCCCCTTCATCTCGCATGCGGGCAGCCTTGGTTTCCGCTGCCCCCAGTTCACTGAACGCACCAACCTGAATGCGGAAGACCTCCTGCGAGATACCGGACCAATCCAGCATCTCCTCTCCATGCGCGGGAGCCTCCTCCTCAGTCTCATTCGTCTCATCCGCGAGATCATCTTCCTCTTCGGGGGCGTCATCTGGTTGACCAGTTATTCCCCTAAGCAAATACTGTCCGCCGAGATATCCTGCAACCAGCGAGAAAATCCCCAGGACGATAAATACCACAACCACTGACCATACCGAACCTGTTTTCTCCCTGCGAGGATAGTTCCGGGACATGACCCGCTCCCTCCCATTGGAGTCTAAAAATCGACTTCCTTCCTGTCCATTACACAACCCGCGGGATCTCTCACTGATATCTGGCGGGCCAGGAAAGCATCGCGCGGAAAGCGGACCACTTTCACCGGCCTCGTCATCATCATGGTCACGACGTCCCCGGGGGCAGGATCAACAAATGCGGCCGTGATGCAGACCTCAGATGGATCGTCGCAGGCGGACACCTCACACACTTCAATGTCATGTCCTCCGGTGGGACACATTCCCCGACACACCAGCACATCGATGTTATCATCGGCCGGAAGGACTATGAGAAAGGCCCGGTGCGGCTCATCATAATCCGCAGGCCGATTCAGGTTTACCTGTTCAGCGCCGTATCCCGCCCGTTGGAGAGTCAGAACGGAATAGAGAACTTCCTCGCTCATGGCAACCGCCTCTCACCGGAGAATATGTCACCCGATGCAATTCCCCTCTCTACAAATTCGCCCAATCCCCCCGGGCCTCCTGCGTCCGTCGCCGCATCATTCATCCCGCAGTTCGGCCAGCCGCCGCTTCAGGTGTTCCGCCTGGCTCTCCGTCTCGGTGAGCCTTCTCCGCTCTTCATCAACCACTTCTTGCGGAGCCTTCTGTACGAAATCAGAATTGGCAAGCTTGCCTCTGCTTCGCTCTATTCTGTTTAGAGCCTCTGAGAGATTGCGGTCGAGACGCTCGATTTCTCTATCGAGATCAATGATGCCCCGTAGCGGCAAAAATACCTGCACATCGGATGCAACGCCAGCGAGAGCCTGATGCGGCCGGTCACTCCCGCCGCATAGAAACTGTATGTCGTTGACCCGGGCCATACTGCCCACGTGGTGCTCCAGATCTTCGATCAGTTTCCTCTGCTCCTCCCCAGCGATGATCTGCACTGCCACTTCCTGAGATGGCGGTATATTGACCTCGGAGCGGAGATTACGTATGCAGCGGATGATCTCCATGATCGAATGCATATCGTACCGCGCCCGGGAGGACACCGGAAAAGCCTCGCTGCGCGGCCAGGACGCCGAAATGAGCTCCTCATCTCCTTCGGGACCGGCCTGCCACATTGCTTCAGTCACAAATGGCATGAACGGATGCAGCAGTCGCAATATGACACTCAACCCCGACTGCAGGACCTGCAGAGCCACATACTGTGATCTGGAGTCATCGGCCGCGAGGCGGGATTTCACCATTTCGATATACCAGTCACAGTATTCACTCCAGGCGAAGTCGTAGATTTCGCGCAGGGCCTCTCCCAGCTGGTATTGCTGGAAATAACCATCCACCGCCTCGATGACCTCATGCAGCCTGGTCAGCAGCCACCGGTCCTCGGTCTCGAGCTCCTCATCCCCCGGGAGTCCGGAAGCAAAGTCCTGCTGCTCATCCACGTGCATGAGAACAAACCGACAGGCGTTCCACAGCTTGTTTGCGAAGTTGCGACCGGCTTCCGTCCGCTCCCAGTGAAAGCGCATATCGTTGCCCGGAGTATTGCCGAACAGCAGACAGAATCGCAGCGCATCCGCTCCGTACTCTTCAATGACCTCTAGTGGGTCAACACCGTTGCCGAGTGACTTACTCATCTTCCTGCCCTGCGGATCCAGCACCACTCCATGAATGAGCACATCCTTAAAGGGAACTTCACCGGTGAACTCCAGGGAGGTGAATATCATGCGGGCCACCCAGAACGGGATGATATCCCAGGCGGTCACCAGCACGTCTCCGGGGAAGAAGTACTCCATTTCCTCGCTGTCCTCCGGCCATCCCTGGGTGCTGAAGGGCCACAAAGCTGAACTGAACCAGGTATCCAGAACGTCAGTATCCCGCCTCAAACTGTCGGCAGCACAGTGAGGGCACCGGGTTGGTTCATTCTTGTCCACCACCACCTCATCGCAGTCATCGCAGTACCAGGCGGGGATCTGATGTCCCCACCACAGCTGCCGGGAAATGCACCAGTCGCGAATGTTCTCCATCCAGTTCAGATACACGCGCGAAAACCTCTCGGGAACAAACCTCACCCTACCGTCTCGCACCGCCTCCATGGCGGGCTCAGCCAGAGGCTTCATTCGCACAAACCACTGCTTGGACACCAGCGGTTCCACAACCGAGTGACAGCGATGGCACACACCCACGGCATGTTCGTGCTCTTCGACTCTCTCCAGCAAACCGGCAGAGCGCAAATCCTGCACAACGGCATCGCGGGCAGCGTCCCGATCCATACCGGCATATGCACCGGCCTCCTCGGTCATTGCCCCCTCCTCGCCGATAACCTTCACGGTCGGCAGCTCAGCGCGCAGGCCGATTTCAAAGTCATTGGGATCGTGTCCGGGCGTAACCTTGACGATGCCGGTGCCGAATTCTGGATCCACCCACTCATCAGCTATGATCGGTATCTCTCTCTCCATCAGAGGAACCACAGCTCTTCGCCCTATCAGGTCACTGTAGCGCTCATCCTCCGGATGAACCGCCATGCCGGTATCTCCCAGAATTGTCTCCGGACGCGTTGTGGCCACCAGCACATAATCATCCGAGTCGGCCAGGGGATAGTGCACATAATGGAGTCCCCCCGTTCGCTCTTCATGTTCCACCTCGATGTCACTCAGTGCCGTACCACAGTCTATGCACCAGTTGATCAGATAATCTCCCCGATAGATGAGGCCCTTCTCATAGAGGCGTATGAAGACTTCCTGCACAGCCCGTGATAAGCCCTCATCCATCGTAAACCTGGTACGTTTCCAGTCCGGCGAAGCCCCCAGACGCTTAAGCTGGCGGAGGATATTCTTCTCGTATCGATCTTTCCACCGCCACGTCTCGCGGATGAACTCATCGCGCCCCAGATCGTACCGGGTCACTCCTCGTTCCTCCCGCAGATGCGTCTCCACAACTCGCTGCGTCGCTATGCCTGCATGATCCGTCCCGGGCTGCCAGAGGGATTCCTTTCCCCGCATGCGGGCACGACGAATCAACACGTCCTGCAGGGTGTTGTTCAGCGCGTGCCCCACGTGGAGATCTGAGGTAACATTCGGCGGCGGCATCATTATGGTGTATGGGGTCCGGCTGTGATTTACGCGAGCACGAAAATGACCGCCTTCCTCCCACAACCTATAGATACTCTCTTCTACTTCCACCGGGTCATAGCGGGACGGAAGACTTCCTTCACCTGAAGTAGACGTCATCGGCATCACTCCCTATCAGAACAGACTGGGGCCACAATCAAAAACCCCTTCGCCTAAGGGCGAAGGGGTTCGCGGTGCCACCTTAGTTCCCCGGAGCTCACAGCGCCGAGGCACTCATGGACCCTGAACGCGGTCACGCGTATCGACCTACTTTCTTTCGGCCGACCCGCTCCGGGACGACATTCAATGGCGCCTCACCCGGAGACCTCACAGCCGATGAGTCTCCGTCTCTGGCGGCAGCTGTCCCATCTACTCTTTCCCTTCATAGCGTTTCTTGCGTCTGATTTGTTCTCCTCATTGTAATTCAAGGATGGCTCACCGTCAACCTGCGCGGCTCACGCAGCAGCTGCTCGCCCAGCTGCTGCAACACCGATGCCAGCACCTCACCGGCAAACTGCGGGCCACACGGAATGCCGCTCTGTCCAACTCGCGGAAGGAAACGTGTCTCTGCTGTTGAATAGTGAGCATGATGGGAGGTCTCCCCCTTTCTGTTTGTTTTTCTCTATCTAAACATTCAGGGGTCGAGATCTCCCATCCTCTCCTTTTACGCCAACTACCCACATCAATTTGCTCACACCTCGGCGAGGCCTGAATACATGCAGGATATCCTCCACAACCAGCAGTGACATGATTAGTGGGCCTGGTCCAGGCAAATATACCATGCCAGACCCCAATCCCAGGCTGGCCTGGGTAGGGAGAGAGCGAGAGGGTGATATCTCCCAGCAAAATTGGAAACTGTCCCTCACTGCAGGCTGCGTTGCATATTGTTCCGCGTAACGGCTGGAACACATTGTCGAAGAGGGTCGGACATGCTATCCTTTTGTCTTGAGAGATGGGTGGTGCTACGGAGGTAGAAGACTGGCCCACCGATCCCGGGCAGCGGAGTCGAAAGTGGGTTGCGTCGCAAACGCGGACACTGGAGGACCAAGGCTTGCAGACCTCTGAAGCAGGGCAGACAGCAATCCAGAAGCGCGCCATCCGGGCAAGAAACACCATGGCCATCGCACACGCCGTGCAGCACGTGTTCGCCATGTCCATTCCGCCGCTTCTGGTCTTCATGCACGCCGACCTCCCTCTCGGCTGGACTGAGCTCGGAGTGGTTCTTGCCGTCGGTCACATAACCGGCGGTCTAATGCAGTTGTTCACCGGTATGTTCGTCGACAGGTTCGGCGTCAAACGAGTACTGGTCACCGGGTTCTCGCTGCTGCTGACGGGCCTGTTTCTCCTCTCGCGCTCACATACCCTACCGGCCATGATTGCCTCGCAGGTCCTCTTCGGTCTCGGCAACTCTACATTTCATCCGGCGAGTTTCGCCGAGGTATCCGAGGCGACCAAGTACCGGGGAATGGGAATCGGGATGGCGCTGCATAACATTGGGGGAAATGTCGGAGGAGCAGCAGCCTACTCGATAGCTGCACTCCTGGCGGCATGGCTGGGTTGGAGAGAGGCTCTGTTCGTCATGATCTGCGGTGGGGTCGTGCTCACATTCTATTTTGCTCTGTCCTATCGAGAAATGGCGATTGAAGAGGCGGAGACGGATCCGTCACGGCACTCGTCGTTGAAAAATGAGCCCCGCTCCGGAGACGACAACTCCCGCGAGAGCAATCCCGGAAGCTGCAATGAATCACCAATACTGCGGATCTGGATGCCTGTGGTAGTCGTGGCCATGGCCGCCCTGCTCTCCGGGGCCTTCAGCCGCGGAGTGAACACATTCTTGCCCACATTCCTCACTACGGTCCGGGGAGCATCCGGAGCACTGGCCGGGGTGCTTTCCACCGTGCTGATGCTGTCGGGCGTGGGAGGGTCCTTTCTGGGAGGAAAGCTCGGCGACATATGGGATCGCAGACGGGTGATTCTGGCATCGACAATGGCCACGGCTCTCTTCGTGCTGTTGCTGGTACGGCTTCCGCTGCACGGAATACCCCTCATCATTCTCCTGGTGGCCATCGGGTTTTCGCTGTCCGTCGCCCGACCGTGCCTCAGTGCTCTCACCTCCGATGCATCCCCAGACGCCAAAACTGGAACGGCCTTCGGCATCGTCTTCGGGCTAATGTCGCTGGGGGGCTCGGCGGCCACTCCAGTCGTCGGCTATGTAGCCGACCATCTCACACTCGAGCTCGGATTCATCCTGATGGCCATATTCTTCCTCGGGCACGGCATGCTCATTCAGCTGGTAAGAGCCAGAAGCTGACCGGGCACTTGCAGTCGCGGCAATCCTCCACACATAAGCCAAGGAACCGCAAAACAGAGATGACCCGCACTACAGTAGTGGGTGCGGCTTCTCCGTCACTCACCGGCAGCCTTGAGAGCAACATTTATCTCCACGTCTCCGAACGGCGTCTTGAGAGGCATAATGAGTCGGTGAAAGTCGAGGGTTGATATGTAGACTCCCCTCCCATGCACCACCGTCGGCGGAGCGATATTGCAGTTGTAGCCACTCTGTTCCAGCTCGACTGAGGCCATTCCGGTGATGACATTTCCCAGCTCGGCCACTGCACTTTCGGCCAGGCTGTCAAAGAGGGGTACGGGCTCCCCCATCATCTCGCTCACAATGCTGCGAGCAGTGGCCTCGGAAAATCCGTAGAACACTGCCCCCTTCACATCACCGGTGACTCCGAGGGCGACTGTAACCTCCTTCGAGGTAGTGCCGGACTTGTGTAAAGATACACCTCCACGCTCCACGTCTCCGCCGGTCTCCGATTCTATGACCTGACTCGCTGCCGATATAAAGGGATTGATGAACTGAACATTGAGAGACACCTGGTTTCCCCCTCCGTTCAAGTGTGGCGTCGATAAAAGAAGGGAGCCGGATTCTCCAGCCCCATCTCTTCCGCCTGAAAGATGATCTCTGTACCGCCAACAAAAAGGTAACCGCCCGGCCGCAGGGAGGCGCACAATTCGCCGTGCAGCTCCCGTTTGGCGTCTTCTGTGAAGTATATGGTCACGTTGCGACATACGATTAGGTCGAAGTTGCGCTCATAATCACAGTTGAACAGATCTTCCACCCGAAAGGTTACTGCGCGTTTTATGTCATCCCGCACCCGATACAGGCTCTCCAGCGAGCCATCGCTCCTTCTGCGGAGGGGCTGCGGCATTTCGCTTTCGGAAAGGCCGCCTTCCCTTATCAAGTACTGGCCTCTCAGGTCGGGAGCCACTGACCGCACTTCACTCTCCCAGTAGACGCCCTTGCGTGCTCGCTCCACCGCCTCTTCATCAATATCGGACCCAATGACGGTGGATTGATTCAGGACACCCTCCTCAGCCAGCAGCATGGCGAGACTGTACGGTTCACAACCCACCGAGCACCCAGCGCTCCAGACCCGCGGACGCCGGTTATCCCTCAGTATGTTCGGCAGGACGTGACGGGCCAGGTAATCAAAACGAGGTGCATCTCGAAAGAACTCCGAAACGTTGATTGATAGCCTGCCCTTGAATCGGTGCAGGAGTCCGGGATCATCATCCAGGCGCTCCAGCAGCTGTCCGAAGCTGGCCGCATTGTACCGGCGCCGGGCGGACTCCAGCAGGCGCTTGACCTGGTTTTCTTTGTACAGTCGCAAGTCTATACCCGTGAGCCGGTAAATCTCTTTCTGCAGTACCTGATAAGAAGTTCCCTCAAGGTCATTGGTGGGCTCGTCCACGCGGGCACGACCCTTTCCTGTATCGCCCATCAAGATCCCTCCCGCCATTGTGCTTTGGCTCCCTGTGTCCGCCGCCGGGCAATTCCCTCAAGATACAGCGGGAGCGCACTGAGTGAGAGGATCTTATCGTAGGCTCCCGCCTCAATGGTCGCCTTGGGCATGCCAAAGATAACGGAGCTGGCTTCGTCCTGCACCAGGACCACCCCACCGCTCCGCTTAACCTCCAGCGCACCTTCCATGCCATCCCTTCCCATGCCCGTCAGGATCACAGCAAGTACTTGTGAACCATACTGCTCTGCCGCAGACTCCAGGGCAACATCTACTGAGGGTCGCACACCGTTGCGTGGGGGTTGGTAACCGAGTCGGATGCGGCCGGCGTGGTCAAAGTACAGATGCTGTCCCCCCGGTGCCATGAGCACTGTCCCCGGTTGGGGAAGCTGTCCGGCCCGGGCCTCGCGCACCGGCATCGGCACCGCCTCATTCAGGCGACGGGCCAGGTAATGCGTGAACTCGGGCATCATGTGCTGCACCACGGCTATGGGAAGAGGAAATCTCGCACCCAGATTACCGAGCACAGCAGCAAGAGCCGCCGGCCCCCCAGTCGAAGCCCCCAGCAGGACGATTCCCCTCTGCTCACTGCACATATCGCGTTCTTTGATCATGGTCTTCTCCCGTTCCAGCACCCTCAACCGGAATGCTTCTCCACCGCCTCCAGGATGGTCTCAGGCTCAAATGGTTTCACTATGAAATCCCGAGCGCCGGATTGAATCGCCTTTATGACCATCCGTTCCTGCCCCATGGCACTACTCATCACTATGCGCGCATCGGAGTCCTGTTCGCGAATCTTTTCCAGGGCTTCGAGCCCGTCCATGACGGGCATGGTTATATCCATCAACACGAGATCTGGACCTTCTTTTTCGTACAGCTCCAGTGCCTGCTGCCCATCATTTGCCTCTACTACCTCATGACCTTCTTCCCCGAGCAGCTTACGGTAGCGCACCCGGACAAACTGCGCATCATCCACAACCAGTATCTTTGCCATCACTTAGCACTCCTCTCAACGGAACGCATCTCACTGAATAGACCTCCTGCGTCCAAAATGAGGGCAACGTTGCCGTCCGGCAGAATTGTGGCGGCCGAGATGCCGGGTATGTCATCCACCGGCCGGCTCAAGGGCTTGATCACGCAGTCCTCCTCACCCAGGAGGTCATCCACCTGTAGGCCGAGCGAACCGCGGTCTGCCTGTAAAACGACGAGGTACTCTTCCTCATCGCAGCGCAAATTGCTCACGTCAGGAAAGAAATCATGCAACCCAAATATGGGGATGAAGTTGTGCTGATAATGCAGCACCGGTTTGCCCGCCGCGTCCTGCACATCCGCAGCATTTATATCCAGGGTTTCACGCACCGAGGACAGGGGAACCACGTAGACCTGACCGGCGATCCGTACCAGCAGTGATTTAACCGTGGTTACCGTCAGCGGGAGAGAGATGCGGAATGACGTACCCTTACCGGGCTCATTCTCGAGTGATATGTTCCCATTGACCGACTCAATGTTCCGCTTCGCCACATCGAGGCCCACGCCGCGACCAGATATCTCGGTTATCTGGTCCGAAGTGGAGAATCCCGGAGAGAATATGACGTCCAGCAGTTCGTCATCCGATATCGTCTCATCAACCTGCGAGAGAAGTCCCCTCTCCTGCGCCTTGTCGCGCAGGGCATCAACATCTATTCCAGCACCATCATCAGACACTTGTACCACTATGTTGCTTTCGTTGCGGTGGGCAGTCAGGCGAACCTCGCCCTCTGGATCCTTCCCGGCAGCTGCACGTACCTCAGGTGGTTCGATTCCGTGATCCACAGCATTCCGCAGCATGTGAGTCAGCGGATCACTGATGATCTCCATCAGGCTGCGGTCAATCTCCGTCTCTCCCCCGTCCATCGCGAAATGAAAGCGCTTGGCAGACGACTTGTGCAGGTTGCGCATCATACGGGGGAACCTTCGGAAGAGTTCGTCCAGAGGAAGGAGGCGCATCTCCATAATGTCCTCCTGCAGGTCCATCGTGGCTCTCCCCATCTCCTCCACCGTCTCCTGCATTTCCTCCAGTCGGTTTCCGGAATCTCCATTCTGGGCTTCGCGCACCAGGCTGCTGAGGCGGTTGCGGTTGATCACCATCTCACCACTCAGGTTCATCAGGCGGTCCAGGACCGACACATCAACGCGTATCTGCTGAGGTGATCCGTTCCCCTGGACACCCGCGTCGCTCGGCTCCTCATCATCTTCCTGTGTGGTTACATCCTCATTCTGCACCGCAACGTCAACGTCAGAGATACCCGTGATCTGTCGGATGGCTTCGCGCAAGTTCTCGGGATCAGAATCACTGACAACGAGACACTGCACCTGCTTTACATCATCTACCTGCCCAGACTCGATATCCTCTTTGCGAGGATGCGACGCCGCATCGCGGGCCTGTTCTTCGCAGGCCATTATGCACTGCAGGGCCCGAACGGCCGGCAGATCAGCATCTCCGGACAATCTCGCAGCTACTGCGATCAACTGCTCGTGTTCCGCCAAATCGCGCGACGACAGCTCTGCCAGGAGCTGTTCAACAGCCACTGAGCTCGCCCCGTTGCCCGGGCTGTCGTCCCCACCTCCCACGCCTTCCACTTTGGCGCGCATGCGCTTCAACAGATCCTGCGAGGGATCGCTCATGGGCCGTTCCTCGGCAAATTCCTCCAGCATTACCCGCAGCTGATCCACGGCCCCGAGCATGAGGTCAGCCATCTCCTCATCGACCCCAAGTTGGCCGGCCCGAACCTTTTCCATCATATCCTCTGCGACATGTGCCAGTTTCTCTATATTGCTGAGTCCAACAGTGGCTGCGTTGCCCTTTATGGTGTGCATGGCCCGAAAGAGCATCGCCAGTTTCTCCCCGTCGTCGGCGCGACGCCCAAACTTGTCACCAGCTGCTTCCATCTCCAACAGGATCTGCTCAGATTCATCGATCTGATCGCGAGCCTCACCGACAAATGCCTTTCTCTCTTCCTGGGTCAGATCAACGTCACTCGTCATGTCATCACCTCTTGCTCCTCGCTCATCAACCGCGCCACGTCGAGAATGAGGACCGGCTGATCATCGAGAGAAGCCACATCCGCAACCCGTGCATCATCGCGTATAACGTCCTCCACGTCTTCAGTTTCCAGCTCCACACGCGTCACGGTGAGCACCTCGTCGATGGACAGGGCCACCACAACCTGCTCCTCATCGTCCTCTACTTCCAATACGAGAGCTAATTCCCATTCACCATTCGATTCCTGTTCATTTTGGAACTCGATGACGGGAATCACATCTCCTCGCAGGTTGAGTACCCCGAGTACGCCCTCGGGGGCTCCTGGGACGTAAGTCAGCGACTCCAGCTCAATGATGCTGCGAACACTGGCAGCCGATATGGCGTACTTCTGTTCATCTATGACCAGAATTACGTGTGCATCGTTTGCATCGTCCAGATGGGTAGATGGAATGGTCCTTCACCTCTCCCCCCGTGAAATGTGCTCCCATACTATTTATCGGTAAGTTTGTGGCTGCATTTGAGCCCGCCGGGGGTAGTGCAAAGAGGTAGGACACAGCACAGCCGCGACTGCCGTCGCACCATTGCATGCGAAAACTAACTGACAGATACGGTGACATGAAGTGGCTGACACGGGGCATTTGGCACAGATCAGAGAAGATCACTCGCACGAAAAGGAATCTGCCTCTCATCATTCCGTGCGAAAACCACAGTCCGGCAGTTGCTTTGTGTGACAGTGGAATGGGAGACACGCAACCCGCGACGGGCAGCGGCCCCCGATGCAGAAGAAGAGCCCACGCCTGTCGCGAGACAACCGTGGGCTCCAGAACACCTCAGCTTTGCTGTCCGGCGGTCTACGCCGTGACTTCCTCGTCCTCGTCCCGATCTTCCCCTACCGTGATAATGAGCGGCTCTTCCGCCCGGGTCACGGTTTCGGCAGTGATGATGATCTTCTCCACATCATCCCGGGAAGGTATTTCGTACATTATGTCCAGCATCATGTCCTCGATAATGGAACGCAGGCCGCGAGCTCCGGTGTGTCGCTTCATTGCCTGAGCAGACATGGCCATCAAAGCATCGTCGTGAAACTCCAGCTCGATATTGTCCATGTCGAAGAACTTCCGGTACTGGCGCACGAGTGCATTTCTCGGTTTCACCAGGATCTCCACCAGCTCTTCCTCGCGCAGCTGATCAACGGCGGCCACCACGGGCATGCGCCCGACAAACTCCGGGATGAGCCCGTACTTCATCAGGTCATCCGGTAGAGTCTGGGCGAGCACATCACCTATACCGACGTCTTCACTGGATTTGATGTCTGCACCAAATCCCATGAGGTTCTCGCCCACCCGTTGCTGGATAACCTTGTCCAGTCCGCCAAATGCGCCACCACATATGAACAGAATGTCCTTGGTGTTGATCTGGAGAAATTCCTGATGTGGGTGCTTGCGTCCGCCCTGCGGCGGAACACTTGCCACTGTTCCCTCCAGTATTTTCAGCAGCGCCTGCTGCACACCCTCGCCCGACACATCCCGGGTAATGGAAGGATTATCGGACTTGCGAGCTACTTTGTCGATCTCGTCGATGTACACGATACCCTTTTCAGCGCGCTCGATGTCATAGTCGGCGGCTTGAATGAGCTTGAGGAGGATATTCTCCACATCTTCGCCCACGTAACCCGCCTCAGTGAGAGACGTGGCATCGGTGATGGCGAAGGGGACATTAAGCATCCGTGCCAGCGTCTGCGCCAGCAGGGTCTTGCCGCAGCCCGTCGGGCCCAAGAGAAGGATGTTGCTCTTCTCGAGTTCGACGTCATCAGCTCGCCCTCCCATGCCCACACGCTTGTAGTGATTGTAAACGGCCACGGACAGCACCTTCTTTGCCCGTTCCTGTCCAATCACATACTCATCCAGGAATTCCCGGATCTCCTGTGGAGGTGGGATCTCACCGATTTCCAGATCGACGTCATCCCGGAGTTCCTCCTCAATGATATCATTGCAGAGGGCAATGCATTCATCACAGATGTAAACTCCAGGGCCCGCAACCAGTCTTCTCACCTGATCCTGGTATTTTCCGCAAAATGAGCATTTCAGCTGTCCCTTTTCGTCGCTAAATTTGAACATCCTCCCTCTCCTTTCTATTCCGGTGCATATCGGAATAGAGAGCGTTATTTCTTATCGGTGCGGCGTTCAATGACGCTGTCCACGACTCCGTACTCCTTGGCCTCCTCGGCAGACATGAAGAAATCCCGATCGGAATCGCGCTCGATGACTTCCACGCTCTTACCCGTATGGTGGGCCATCAGCTCGTTGTAGCGTTTCCGCATCTTCAGAATCTCGTTGGCGTAGATGCGCACATCTTCTGCGCTTCCACCTGCCTGCCCCTGCGGCTGATGAATCATTATGCGGGCGTTTGGCAGAGCAAATCTCTTGCCATGAGTACCGCCCGTCAGCAGCAGCGCTCCCATACTTGCAGCCAAACCCACGCAGTAAGTAACCACATCCGGTTTGACATGCTGCATGGTATCGTATACACCCAATCCCGAGTCAACACTTCCACCCGGGGAGTTTATATATATCGATATATCGCGATCCGGGTCATCTGCTTCCAGAAACAGCAGCTGGGCGATGACCAGGTTGGCTACGGTATCATCTATGGCAGTTCCGATGAAAATGATCCGATCCTTCAATAGGCGCGAATAAATATCGTATGCGCGCTCGCCCCGCGCAGTCTGCTCCACCACCATGGGTACAAGATTCATCGCTGATGCTCCTTCCTTCACCGCTCTGCATTGCACAGCCGAAATGTAGTATACAGCTTCCGGCGTACCGCCGTCACTGCCCTGAGTACACCAGACGTCACCCTCTAGACTTCCCCGGATGTCTCCTCATCAACACCCGACTCCTCGTCGTCAGAGGACTCATCTGCGGTGTCCTCTGCCTCATCGACTTCTGCTTCCATCATCTCCTGCTGGCGCTGCATGTACTCTTCCTGCCATTTCTCCCGTCGTTCCTCCACCCGCTTCTTAACCTCATCATATTCCGGATCTGCATCTGCGGCCAAAAACTGCCGCACCTTTCGAATCCTGAGCTGCTGTCCTATACGATCCCTGTATTCATCGTTCTGCATGGTCATCTGCCGAAGCATAGAGGCATCGACGCCCATGGAGAGAGCCTGCTCCTCCATTTCTGCATCCAATTCATCGTCTGACACCTCGATACCCTCTTCGTCGGCGATGGCCTCGAGAACGATCATTTCTCTCACCTGTTCCTCCGCCCGCGGTCGAAATTCTTCCCGAAGTTCATCCTGAGAACTCATTCCGCGGGAATCGAGAAACTCTTCCATGGTTACGTCCTGAGCGGCCAGTCGCTGCTCCGTGTTCGATAACATCTCATCTATAGCATTGGAAACCATGGCGTCGGGAGTCACCAGCTCGGCATTCTCCACAGCCCTGTCCACGGCAGCCTGTTCCAGCTCGTGCAGCGCCTCTTCCTCACGCCGGTGAGTCAGCTGTTCCTGCAGTGTCTCTCGCAGCGACTCCTCGCTATCCTCTCCGAACTCCTCCTGCACCAGTTCATCGTCCAACTCGGGAAGCTCCTTCTCCTTTATTTCCTTGATCTCCAGCCGGAAGGTGACTTCCTCTCCCGCCAGATCATCGATCGGGAACTCACCGGGCAACTCAGAGGCAAATTCTCTGGTATCTCCCGCTCTGGCACCGGAAAGAGCATCATTGAATCCTGGCAGGTTATCCGCGTCGCCCACCTCAATCATGGCCTCTTCGCCCTGCAGCTGCTCGATAGGTTCATCCCCATCGTAGGCCTGGAAATCACACACGGCGACCCGCCCGGGAGTGAGCTCGGCGTCCGCATCTTCGACTGTAACCATGGAAGCCAGAGAATCCATGTAACGATGCAGGTTCTCCTCCACATCCTCCTCGGTAACCTCTTCCAGCTCGAGCTCGAGATCAAATCCCGTATACTGGCCAAGCTGCACCTTCGGCATGACCTCGACTTCCACGGTAAAGCTGACACCTTCTTCGGCATCGCGGTCCGTGAGATCCAGTTCTCCCGTTCCTATGGGTTCCAGTTCGGTCTGCTCAATGGCCTCATTGTAGGCCTGGGACACCATGTCCTCGAGAGCTTCTTCCCATAACACCTCCGTGCCGAAGTGTCTTTCAAAGAGAGGCCGCGGAACCCTACCCTTGCGGAATCCGGGGATTTCCACATCCCGACGCAGGTTGCGGAAAGCCGCCTCAAGATGCTCATTGACCGTATCGGGCTCAATGTGTACGTGCATTATTCGCACGTTCTCTTTTTCTTCGCTTTTCTCAACTCTTGCCTTAACCACTGATGGTCCCCTTTCCCAACCTCAGGCATAACTGATCCACCTACTACTCCCCTGAGTGACTGCCCCTATGATAACCAATCAAATACGAGCATGTCCAATATTACAAACCCATAGCAAAAACATTAAGGGCAGCGGTCAAAGCCACTGCCCGCCGTGTGCGAGGGAAGGGACTCGAACCCTTACGCCCTGCGGGCACGGGATCCTAAATCCCGCGCGTCTGCCAATTCCGCCACCCTCGCCGCTGAGTTGCTCGGCCATCGCTGCTATCGTCCGGCCGCTTTAAGCTATAATAGAACCGCAAAAACTTGGTGTCAATGAGCCAGGTGTGAGACACCCCCGCACCCCTGTACCGCGTCACCTCCGCGACCTTTCGAAAGGATTGATCAGCTGCGGTGGCAGTGCCCATCACGACAGCCCATATCTCTGACGTATATTCCGGGAGATCGCACGTACGCGCGCAGCCGACTCCTCGACTGAACGATCACCATCATCGTTGATGAGACAGCAGCGGGCGGGAGCAATCCAGCTCTGCTGGAAAACCTGCTCCTTCGGCAAACCGCGCTCATCGAGATAGCCCCACAGTTCCTCCAGCCAGCGCACGGCATCCTCGACCTGCACATCACCCAGTTCCTCCGTCAGCGTCGGCGTTATTCCCCAGCTGAGAACACCGCCCCCATCGAGAAACTCCCTCACCGCGTCAAAATAGCGCACCATTATGTGTCCATTGGCCAGAGCATCGAAGGAAAGAACCTCGATGTCCAGCTGCAGAAGGAAAGACCAGTCTGGATTCCCGCACAAGTGCACGCCCCTCGGCCGGGGAAGATCTGCGAGGAAGACTCCATAGTCCGAAAGCGCCGCCGTACCGGTATAGCCGGTAAAGGCGGTAAAAAGCATCTCCAGCCCCGGTTCATCTATCCAGACCAGAGCAGCTGGATGCACCTGATCCAGTTCAGCGCGCTGGGCCCGCAGCTTCTTCTGCATGAAGGGAAAGAGAATCTCTCTGACCTGGCGATCATAGATTATCGGCCGACCATCGTTATCCACTATGCTGAGCCCGAAGCTGATTGGACCGATAATCTGCCCCCGCACGTGTCGGTACCGCCTGAGGTCTCGCTGCATAAAGGCGTGGAATGTTTGGCTGTACTGCTCACTCAGACGGAAATACGCAGGATCCTCCCAGTGTTCGGCCAACTCCGTCAGTTCCGCAAAGAATCTCTCCTGTGAGAAGCCGATCTCCTTTTCGTTTTCGTCGACTTCTATTCCGGGAAATCCTTCCGAGGCCTGCACATACATGTCCTCGTAGTAGCTGATATTGGGCAGCTGCGGCCAGAACGGCACATCCAGCGACAGAGCCAGCTGTAGGGCATCATATACACTGGTGTGGGGAAGTATACCCATTGCCGTGCTGAGGCAGTTTCCGTGCAGCGACACACTGCCACCTCCTCAGGCGTCGATATGCCCACTGTATCACAGAGAACGGGGAGACATCAGTGCAGCCTGACATCTCCCCACACCCGCTCACTATTTCGTCGCCTCAGTCCCGCCCGTGAAATGGAAGTTATCTATCTTAATGGAGGGAACGTAGAAATTGCCGTAGAAACCCGGCGTGCGCTGCCGGTCACTGGAAATGGTCACAACATTGTTCAGGATGCGAGGGATACTGTCGGTGAAACGCATATTCCTGACAGCTCCCACGACCTCGCCATCTTCTATCCTGAATACCCCGTCGCGGGTCAGACCCGTCAGCTGGCCCTCGCGCGGATTCACCACATTCATGTAGTGGAAACGGGTGACGAGAAGCGCGTTTCGGGTTTCGGTGACCATTTCGTCTGTACTGACGTCGCCCGGAGCCATCACGAGATGCAGGGGAATGCCACCTCGCTGCGGCATATCCACAGAATGCCCTGTACTACTCACCCCGTCAATTTGCGCACTAGCTGCATCATAGGCAAAGTCCCGAACCACTCCATCCTGCACCAGAGTCAATCGCTGCCGGGGGTAACCCTCGAAATCAAAGGGCAGCGATGCAGTGTTCTCATCGGTGTGATCATCCACGATGCTTATTCTTTCATCAAACGCCTGTTGGCCCTCTCTGCCGGTCAGGAAACTGATCTGATTCTGAACACTTCTTGCACTGAAGCCGATGAAGGACATGAATGCCAGTATATTGCCCACAGCAAGTGGTTCCAGTATCACCGTGTACCTGCCCGGATCCAGGTCCTCGCGGTTTCGGTTTAACCGGGCCTTTTCATGCGCCCGCGAAAAAGCACCCGGTATGTCTGCCTCTCCGGGCCTCTCAGTAGTCTCGGCAGCATATCCCGATCCCCCATCTGCAGACGAGACGAGAGCAGAGAAGTCAACTCCGTTGCTGCGCACACTGTGCCTGACCCCATGCGAGTTGCCGAAAAACATACCCGTCTCGGCGTGGGCCAGACGACCAAAGGCCGTCAGGTCATCCTCGAGAGTAGAGAAAGCCTTCTGCAGGTGCTCGGAGCGACGGTGCACATCAAATGCATTTTCCAAATCCTCACTGTAGAGGTCCAGAGAAATGGGGTCGACACTGCTGACCGACGGCGGTTGAGTATCACCAGCCGGCAGATACTCGAGATTCTCAATGGCGTCAGACACAGCCGCTCGCAGGCTCTCCCGATCGAGGGTGGTAGTGCTGATTCGACTCCGGCAATCATCACCGGTAATGGTTATGGTTATGCGGGTGGAATCTTCAAACACATTCTGATGGATCTCAGAGTTGGCGTAGCGAGTCAGTCCCTCGGCGCCACACATAATCAACACCCGCGCCTCATGCCCGCTGGCTTCTGCGAGCACGAAATCAATGAGATCGAAGGCCTCTTTCCTACTCAACATCGCTCACACCCACCTTCACATTGCGGAATCGGGATGGAGCCGAACCGTGCCCGACATGGGCAACCTGCATGGGCTCACCCTTGCCGCAGTTGGGCGTACCGAACATCTGCCACTGGTTCTCGTCCCCCACTGCATCGCAGGAACGCCAGAACTCCGGAGTGATTCCAGTGTATATGGGGTTTTTGAAAATCCTACCCGTGAGACGCCCATCACTGATCTCGTAGGCTATTTCGCAGGCAAACTGGAAATTCAGACGACGGTCATCTATGCTCCAGCTCTTGTTGCTGTGCAGATACAGACCATACTCGATGCCACCGATGAGCTCAGAAAAGGATGAGTTACCGGGAAGCAGGTTTATGTTGGTCATCCTGACGATCGGAATCCTACCCCAGCCATCCGCCCGAGCGGTTCCATTGGACAGCTGATGCAGCTCGGCGGCGGTATCGCGCGAGGTCAGAAAGCCCTTGAATCGCCCTTCGCGCACTATATCTACCTTCTGCGCCTCAACTCCCTCATCATCGTAACCAAACGTTCCCAGCCCACCCGGCACCGTGGCGTCAGCCACAATGTTGACGTGCTCTGAACCATAGTGGAAGTCAATCATATCCGGACGCAGAAAGCTTTCCCCGGCCATTCCCGCCTCGTAACCCAGAACGCGATCCAGCTCTACCGGATGTCCCACACTCTCGTGAATCTGCAGCGTAAGCTGGGAGCTGTCAATGACGATATCAAAGTGACCGGAGGGACACTCCGTAGCCGCAATCAATGCCGCAGCCTCCTCCGCAGTGCGCGCAGCGTTTTCTACCAGCTGCAGATCACGAACGAACTCATATCCCGCGGTGGCATGATTTCCGCGAAATGAGCTGGGGTAGCTGCGCTGCTGCATGTCGCCCTCCCCGACAGCATAAGCACTGATTCCGCCTCCCGACTCATACAGTCTCTGGGTGATGTGCGAACCCTCAGTATCGGCAAATGTCTTGTCCTCCCGCCGGAAATTCATGCTCCCCTCCGTGCGAAACAGCGCGGCGTGCTCCCGCATCTGCTCCTCGGCGGAAAACAGGAGGTCCAGCTTCTCACCACGCGAGACGGTAAAGGGGTCGACTTCTATAGGAGTGCTGTAGTGATCAACTACGGTCTCCTTGTCCGCCAACCGCACGGGACTCTTCCGCACCGGTCGGCTGGCCCTGGCTATCTCCAGGGCGTGTTCGGCGGTATCCTGCATTCGAGCAAAATCCTGCGACGCAGCAAATCCCAGGGCTCCATCCGAAAATACCCGGATTCCGTATCCATGGCTGCGGGAGGTGGACAGATCCTGGACCTTCTGATTCTCGGTCGATATCGACTCTTCCGTTATGTCGTGCACCCTGATGTCAGCGTACTCCACGCCCCTCTTTTCTCTCAGGGCAGCAAGAACCGCTGACAGCCGCTCGTTCATGCCTTCACCCCTCTCCACTGTACACAACTGGCAGTATCTCCAGAAACTCTTCGCCGACCCACCCATCCACCCCTGCACTGCCACAGCTGTACATTTCCAATCTCAGGACGCTCTCCGGCACAGCGGGCGGCATGCGGGCCTACAGGGAGCGCCCGCGCAGGTAGATGCTATGCGGACTACGGATGTTTTCTATGTTGGACACTGGATCAGCCAAAAATACGGTCATGTCAGCCAGCTTTCCGACCTCGAGCGTGCCGACATCGGCATCAACGCCGAGAAGCTGCGCCGCTCCTCCCGTTGCCGCACCTATAGCATCCAGCGGCTCCATGCCCGCCCGAACCATCCGCACAATCTCCTCTGTGTTGTTTCCGTGGCGGTTGAACATGCATCCGGCAAGTAGCGCGCGTGCGGGTGGGTCGCGCTGATTTTCGCAACGATTTTCGCTCTTGGTTGGATTTTCACGGGTAAATTCGGAACT
>PUMM01000083.1 GCA_003551365.1 Clostridia bacterium | reverse complement strand
GATCTTCGAATAATGCGATGCCCTTTGAGTCGGTGGTTGCGGTTCGGGAGAGATCTTCGCCGGTGAGGGTGAACTCGACCTCCTCGTGCGGGTCCCCTTCTTCGGTATCAATTGTTTTGGTTACGGTGATCGACCCCGTCGGGTCGGGGTCCCAGGTGTTGTGTACCCGAAAACTGTGCTCAGAATTTTCGGGGTACAGAGTTACTTTGTTGCTGTCTTTTCCGTCGTAGAGATCTGTGGTCCACCCTTCATCGAGTTCTTCGGTGAGGGTGTAGGTCTTGCCGTTTTCGAGAAGTGGCAGATCTTCGAATAATGCGATGCCCTCTGAGTCGGTGGTTTCGCTCCACTCGTCTGTTCCATTAGTTAGGGTGAAAGTGACTCCTGCGTGGTAGGCAGTGTCGCCCTCTCGCATAGCTATTATCTCATTGTTCTCACCGTTTTTCGTCTTGATGACTGTGATGGTGCCGGTGAACTCAATGAGTTCGCTGTTGATGACCCGGACGTCTTTGTGGAGCAGTTCGCTTTCGTTTTGCAGCGTGAAGGTGTTACCGTCGACGAACTCGGCCGTCCACCCGTCGAGGTCTTCAGAGAGGATCAATTCCACATCGAGTGGCAGATCTTCGAATAATGCGATGCCCTTTGAGTCGGTGGTTGCGGTTCGGGAGAGATCTTCGCCGGTGAGGGTGAACTCGACCTCCTCGTGTGGGTCCCCTTCTTCGGTATCAATTGTTTTGGTTACGGTGATCGACCCCGTCGGGTCGGGGTCGTCATCTTCGGCATTGACCTTGAGAGTAGCCGTGGCAGACTGTTCGGTTTCTACGATGGTGGCGGTGTTCTCATAGGTGTGAGAACCGGCTTCGCCGTAGTCTTCCCACGCGAAAGATTGACTGTAGGTAAACGTTCTATCCTCAGCAGTAAGCGGACCAAAGTCCTGCGTGCCAAGCTCAGGGTGGTCGCTAATGTCCTGGATGTTGACGGTCTTGTTGCTCTCCTCGTCAGGATCCCCCCAATCGGGAATGGCAGCTTCCACAGTATATTTGCGAATAGCAGTCGTAACCGTTGCCAAGTTGTTGCAGTCTAACATGCTATTAGCGTCTGCGTTGTAGGTGAGGGTAACGCTTTGGTCAACTTCCAGAGTATCGCCAGATTCAAACCCGTCAGGCCATTGTACGTCGGCGACTAAATTATCGCAGAGCTCATCCACGACACTTTTGATGACAGCATCAGTTTGGCCGGTATTCGTGATGGTGATCTCACCGAAGACACGGAGGTTACTATCCTCGTAGCCCTCGTAAGTCACGTCCACATTCCATGTGGCGGCTTCATCGCCGCTTCCGTCGGGCACGAGCAACATCTTCTCGGTTCCAACGGACTTATCAATGTCCCAGTTGTGGGTGCGGGTGTAGGAGGTGTTAACGGTCTTGCTCACCGTGAGATGCTCTTCGTCCTCAGGCAGACAATAGTAGAAGGTGACATGGCTGATAGAGTCAGGCTGTGGTGTATATAGAAACGTATCTAACATGGTACTGTCTTCATATCTGTATAGGTTCCCATGAGATCCAGCTTTCATCCACACAAAGTAGACTGCCATGTTAGCATCGAAGTCTAGACTATTATCATCCGCGTATATTTCGTGAGGTGGTACTCCAGATGGGATAGTGAGATCTACGTTGAAATCTGTTTCGCCCGCGGTACCCCATTCTACCTTGCCATTATCCTGGTCCTTTAAATCTCCAGTCACAGGATTGTCGATTTTTACTGCCTTCAATACACAATCATCCGGAAGACCATACTCTTCCGCCAACCAAGTAGGCGAAGGGTCAGCAGCGCCTGTTCCACCTTGATACCCGTCAAAGTCGTCCAAGTATTCCGGCACTACTCCTTCAGTAGTAGTTGGCTCTGGAGAATCGTGAGCAAACACCGTCGCTGTCCCAAACGCTAACAACCCCACAAGCAATACTAACAGACCGATACGCTCATATTCCTTATAACTCATTACGTTCTCACCCCTTTTTCATGTTTCAAGTTACGTGCGAAATCATAAAACGCTAATATGATGAGCACATCACTCCTCTCATCTAGACTTTCAAAAACCTCTTCCCCCACATAATTCAGTGCGAACAACCCTTTCCCTCAACAAAAATAACCGGCCAGAATCTTTGGCCGGTTACGCTACTAGCTCCCGCTCAATACAAAGCGTCCACGTATGATTGAGCACTCATCGCTTCCAAGTAATGTTGCTATTTAGGTTTTTGTCCTGTCCCTACGCTACTCCTCGCACTCCGACAACCTATACATACCGCGCAAGGAGCACACCATCGGCTATTATGGACTGCGCCGCTTCCCACTGCTGATCCGTGATAGGATTTTTGCCAAAGGTGATCATACCCCCCACATCAGCGACGGCAATCAACTTGAGCACCTGATACCATCAGTTTACTTGCGCCGAGCGATTGGAACCGGTTTCTCAAGCGACATAGCATTCCTTCTTTCCAGCTTCCTTCACCTATCCGATAATCCGTCGTCGTCCGCGGCGGAGCCGCTCTCAACGTACCCTGCCCGCACTACCAATCTCTCGGCCGCACTCCCCACCGGGTGGCAAGTGGTCAACGTCAGCTTCGGCTCGGGTGTGGGATCAATTACCTCCCACGCGTACTTCCCCACCACGAAAATCTCCTCAACCACATACACATACTCTGCTTTTGGCGAGGCGATCACTATATGATCGCCCTCCTCCAGACTGTCCAGATGGCGGAAGGGAGCTCCGTAAGTGGTGCGGTGCCCCGCGATGGCCATGTTGCCCACTTCCCCGGGTCCCACCCCCTGCGGATAAAATCCCGGTGCCACGGACAGATTCTCCGGTTCAACCCCATACACCACGGGCAGTTCAATGCCCAGGGCGTCGATTCTGATCAGGAAGGGGCCGTCGTTCTCCAGGTCATATGCAGCACTATCCACCGGAGTTGCTTTGACTGCGGGACGGTCATCAGCGTCGATGGCGAAGGTTCCTCCGTCCGACACATCCTCGCCAGGTAAAGACTCTGGCTCCTGTGCTGAAGATGAGGACTCCCGGAAGTCCGCCAGCAGCTGTGTCTGGTGGTAGTGCGCGTAGATATACTGCCAGGCCGGCCAGAGGAGCAGCGCCGCCCCGATGATCATGAGGGCGAAGCCGATTATGTTGGGCAATCTGCTCTTGCCCTGCATGATCCGCACTCCTTCCGTTACGATCGCCCGACTGTGAAACTCTGATCAACGCTGACGAATGCCGGACGTTACCGCCACCTGGGAGGGGCGGGTCACCCCCGTACTACCGGAAGTGTAACGATGCTACTCCAGCTGCCCTCCCGGTGTTCTGCCCCGGACGGACCGCAGCACCTGCATCTGGACTCCCCGGCCTCGGCTTTGTGGGAACTCTGCCTCTCAGTCCGTCGACTTCTCGCGCCGGAGAACCGGCGCAGCTGGCAGGAGTTTAAATCCTGTCTCTATGTTATGCGACTGGGGGTGAGCTGCCATCACCCCACGGGGTGATCTTTTGTCGTAATCTGGTTGCGCTCCCCAGCCCCGGGTGCAGAGATCGCCGCAGATAGCGTCCCTGTACACTGCGGGTGCAGGTTCCATATTTGAGGTGCGATCTCCAGCGGTCGGCAGTCTGTTTCTGCCGGACAGCCACCTATACACATATCTCCCGTTCTGTTCCCCGCTTCCCATCCCCGCAGCTTTACTGATCACATTATACTCAGAATGCCACTATACGGCAATTAATATAAATCATTAAAGCACTGGTCTGTTGTGACACCCGTATCATCAGACGGCCTGTCCCGGAGGGTCTCATCGATGGTCGACGGAGCTGGCCAGTGATATGATGATATTGGGCAGTGATCCAGCGCCACCGTTACGGATCGCGTTTTCCTTAACCGAGGTGGGTGGACCTCATGCCGCAGTCATATCTATCTTCCGTCCGGTGGCAAGAGAGGGGTGGATGTTCATCGCACGCAAGAAGAAAAAGGCACCTGTCGGTGGAATAAGGCTGGCAGTAGTGCCTGCTGTGATCCTGGCAGTTGTGCTGCTGCTCAGCATAATCGGCAATATCTACATGTACGGCACCCTGCAGGAAGAGGCGGAGAAGCAGGCTGCAGTGCGGGAGATGAGCTTCTATTTTGCCGGCGGAAATCTCCGTTCGGCCGCAGATCATCTCGGCGAAGTGGCTGCGATGGATGATGAGGAGGACCCGGATGTCGGTTTGAGCTACGCCGACAAGGACATTTTCGCTTCCTATCAGTTCCTGCACGTCATGGGTGGGGACATGGAGCAGGAGGACTTCCGGTTTCTCTCCGGGCTGTATGAGGCCATATTCCGCATCTTTTACGACATAGAGGAGGAGGGAGAGATGCATCTTGCCGGTGATCTGGAATCCATCACCCGTTCCTCTGCTTCCGTACTCCTCGATGCCAGCCGCGAGCTGGCAGTGGCCGACAATCCCCGCCAACAGTACAGCGAGCTGACGGCACGACTGCGCGAGGCACTGGAAGAGGACGATCTGTGGTCGTTGTTGGTGGAATATGGTCCCCATCTGGAAGAGGGCGGCGGCTGAGGTGGCACTCTCCGCCCCGATCACCAGTCGGCGCACTCCCGTTTCTGACCACAGGAAGACGGGAACAAACGACCCGGCCGCACGTCTGACCAGTTATGATCATCAGTCGTGGGGGAGTGCTGAAGGGGGTGCGGTAGTGCGGCAGCTCACTGTGGCAGTTTGCGCCGTAGTGTCAGTCATACTGCTATCCGGCTGTCAGATGACCCCTCTCATTGGGGTGGATGACATATTCCCGGGGGATCTGGATGAGGTGGACCGCATCGTGATCCTGGACGGTGCGACCGGTGAGAGTCGGGAGCAGGTTGACCCGGAGGGCATCCGGGAAATCGTCGGGGTGCTGCGGGATGTCCGATGGGAGAGTTCGGCAGATCAGCGGCTCAGAACGGGCTTTGCCCTGTACACCGACTTCTACCGGGCCGGACGACACATCGCCCGCCTGACCCTGTGGGAGCGCAGGGCTGCCCTGACCGGTGAGTACTACGACCTGGATGATGCCCTGAATCTCCGGGTGCTGCAGGACCTATTCTCCCCGTGATGCCGGTGTGTCCCGGTGAGCCGCAGTTGCCGTGTCATCCCGCCGGATATCCGGTTCGCGCGACAGGGCGCCCAGGAAGCATATTCTGCGCAGATCGGCGACCCGGAGACCGGCTTGCTCCGCCAGCTCTTCCTCCAGCGCCAGAAGCCGCTGCCGCACCGCGAGGATCTCATCTGCCCTATCTGGATTTCTCTCTGTGAAGCCTGCAAATCTACTTTCCGGTCCGAGATATTCCTCCCGGATGACCTTATCCACGTAGAACAGCAGCCTCTCCAGCGGCTCGTCCCCCAGGGGTCCATCCGTGATGGCCGGGAGCATGTGGTGCTGCACTGCCGGGATTATTCCGTCCCAGCCGTGCCGGCGCAGCACCCGGGCAGAGATCTCTGCGTGTTCGCCCGGCCCGGTTTCCGATTCGGCCCGGGCCGTCCGCCCCACATCGTGCAGCAGAGCCGCCGCAGCCACAGATGAGAGGTCCAGCTGTACGCCCTCCGCACGCAGCCGCCGTCCTGCGGCAATGGCACCGCGCATGACTGCTTCCGAGTGCCGGCGCAGATTTCCCGCGGCCCCGTATTCATCCAGCAGCTGGCGGGCTGCTGCGATGGTGCGCTGCACGGAAGTGTCCGGTGCTTCCCGCCGCGCCCGTTCCCAGGTGATGAGGTGTCCGGCCGACCCCGTGGGCAGAAGCGGCAGCCCATCCGGTCGGGAGGATCCAATTGACCGGGCCCGTTCCCAACGGTCCTCCGCCGCATCCTGCCCGGATATCCAGAGGAGATAATCGATTTCCGCCCGGGGTTTTGGATGGCCGGAGAAATCTGCTCTCCAGACGCAGCATACGTAGTCAAAGAAGTGCTCCCGTATGGTGAACGTGTTCTTCCAAACCAGGGCCGGGCGGGGAGTGAGTGCCTCCGGCAGCACCACGCGCTGGGAAACCCCATTGTCCAGCAGGAAGAAGGTCTCCGGCGCATCGATGGGATCCAGCTCGATATCTGCCTCCTCTTGTCCCTCACGCCGCAGGGCTTCCAGCAGCGTTTCCTGTGGTTCGGGGCGCCCCCCTACGGCAAATATCCGGACGGCCTCCGGATCCTGCACGGCGGCAAACAGATAGTTTCCGTCCCGCACAATGAATGATCCGGTGGACCAGGTGCGCTCGGGTGCGTCGAGCGGTTTCAGTGTCTCTCGCAGCGATTGATTCGACATCCTCACACCTCCCACGGTTCTTGCAGCGGGGCCAGGGAACAGAAGCTGCCCTGCCGGTGTTCGGGAATACACGGGACCCGATTATTCTGCCGCCGGTTTCTTCAGCCGGCGGGCCCCAAAGCGTCGGTCCGCCGGGAATCGCGCAGCCCCGCAGTACGTTGTGCTTTCGCCGATCCGGATTCATGAGCCATCGTCATCATCCGGACCCTGTTCATCATTCCCGAAAGGGATGCAGCCTTCCTTCCCTCGCGGGCGGTGCTGTGCAGATATATGTTGTGCAGGAGGTGGGGGTCTATAAATGGGGCCCTCGGTTGCGACGCCGTTCCCCGCGTCGTTCAGGGAGATATGGCGGAGAGAATCCTCCGGCGCGATCAGTGTGGTATCAGATCCCTCAGATGATCCAGCTGTACAGCAGGCCGGCCAGCACGATCACCGGCAGGTATCGTCCCACCGATACGATGAAGTTCGCTGCCGTACCGTGTCCGGCACACAGCTTGCGCGTGAGCCTCTCGCGGGGTATCAGCCAGGCGATCAGGGCTCCGGTCACCAGGCCGGAGGCCACCACTACCTGCGTGCCGGCGAACATGTCCATCACTTCCAGAAATGGGCGTCCGGCCAGCGACAGGTTCATCGGGGTGAAGCTCAACGCGGACGGCACTCCCAGAATCACCAGTACGGCCGTTGTGACCAGGACGGCGTGTCGATAGGGAAGCGATAGCTGTTCGTGCACCGCCCGGGCAATCACTTTCATGCCCCCCACACACGAGCTGAGGGCTGCGTTGAAGAACAGCAGAAAGAAGATGGGGGCCAGCAGGGCACCCCCGCCCATAACCTGAAATACGCGCGGCAGGGTGTCAAATGCCAGTTCGCTGCCGGCGTCGGGGGCGAATCCGAAGGTAAAAACGGCGGGAAAGACCAGAAAACCGGAGAGCAGCGCCACGCCCATTTCGATGCCCGCTATCTTGGAGGACGCCCGCGTGGTGCACATTTCATCATCCATAAAGCTGCCGTAGGTGATGAGGTATCCCGATCCCACCGCCAGAGAATAAAAGGCCTGTCCAATCGCAAAGAGCCACAGACCCGGATCGCGCAGCATGGCGAAATCCGGGCTAAACATGAAGCGGATGGCCTCGTCCCGCCCGGGCATGGTGAATCCGTAGATGGCCAGTCCGACGACCACTGCAGCCAGGGCCGGCATCATAATCTGCGCGAATCTTTCGATTCCCGCCACTCCCGCTGCGACTATCCCGGCGGTGGCCAGGCAGGTGAGCAGAAAATACCATAGCGAGCTGTAGCCGTCCGTGAACTCGGAGAAAGTCTGCAGGCTTCCGGTGATGCTGGACACGGCATACCCCATGGTCCATCCTGTTATGACCAGGTAATAACTGATTATGATGGTGGTGAGCCCCACCACCAGCCAGCCCACTCCTCGCACCCTGCGGCTCAGGTAGCTGAACATGGCCACGGTATTGCCTCTGGTGCGCCGGCCCAGGGCGAACTCCAGGATCATGATGGGGAGACCGATAAATATCACGCTGATCAGGTAGGCGAGGACGAAGGCGGCACCGCCGTGCTCTCCCGCCATGTACGGGAAGCGCCACAGGTTGCCCAGCCCCACCGCTGCCGCGGCGGCGGACAGAATGAAAGCCCGCTGCGAGGACCAGATAGCCCGCTGTTTTCCATTCCCCTTAGTGCCAGCATCTTCGGACAACCGCCTCACCTCACATCGCAGAATGTGCTGCAGAGCCCAGACTGTACTGTGCAACGTACCAGTACCTGTACGATTGCGTCAACGGATGTGCGGCGCTGCGCCCGGCAGGCGATGTGGAGCCGTCGCCCCCATTCTTCAGACTCCCCTTATGCCCCTGTCGGCCAGCAGATCATCCAGAATCGGACTGTCGAACTCGCTGTGCAGTATATCCATGAGGATGTGATCAAATCGGCGGCTACCGCGACGTTCCGCATCCCGCAGCCGACCCGCATAGCGGAATCCGGCCTTCTCGTAGCAGCGGAGTGCCCGCTGGTTCGGAGCGAACACCCGCAGTTTGATGCAGTGCAGTCCCAGGCCGGTGAAGCCGTAGTCCAGCATGAGGCGGGTCGCCTCCGTGCCGTAGCCGCAGTTCCAGTAGTCGGGCTCTCCGATCACGATGCCCAGCTCGGCGGTGCCGTGGCGAAAATCAATGCCGTGCAGTCCGGTGTTGCCGATGGGCCCCAGAGTCTCGCGATCATATATGGTGAGGAGCCGCTCGGTGGAGGAGGAGGTGAGACTTTCGTACCAGTTCTCCTCGTCCTCCATGCTCATGGCCGCTCCCCACATGGTCAGATAGCAGTTCACTTCTGGGTTATTTATCCACCGCAGGTAGGTCTCCAGCAGATCCCTGCGTCTCGGCCCCAGGCAGACCAACTGCCCCTTGAGGATCAAATCCCTCTCCTCCATTGCGACGACACCCCCAAATTTGGCTAATTGTTCCCATTATAGCTGATTGCTTTCAGACGGTGGAATGCCCGCACAGCAATTGAAAGGATTCTGTAGCTCAGCTGAGCAAAGCCTCTCTCTGCCCGGGCAAAACGAATATGCAGGGGAGGAATAAGCTTGCACTCAGCGAATCCCTCAATACATAGCTGCTGCATCGATGCCGGGGGATCATGCCCGGCGCGCGTCTGGAGGCCCGGAGGGGGGTGAGCTTCCAGGCGTGCCGCCGCGGCGCAGCTGGCGTGCGGGCAGACTGTCGTGCGCGAAATACCCGGTTGGAGCAGGGTGTTCCCGACGACATTCATTGTCTGGGATATTGCCGGCTACGGTGTGACGCCTGCGCCGCCGCATCCAACCGGCTCAGTGTCGGTAGCGAGGATTTTTCCGCTCTACGCACAGCGCTCGTTCCGACGCTGCTGGCTCACGATCAACCCCCCGTGTAATGCAGTAACCCCCTGAACTTATCCCTGGGCGGAAGCATTTTGTGCTGAGATGCCGGGCGAAGAGTTATGGCCTAATTCCTCAATGTATAGGGGTGCTACCACTTGGACCGCGTACAGATCAGTTCTGAACAGCAGCTTTTTGAGCGTCTGAGCGTGATAGCCCGCTGTGTGGCGGGTGTGCTCGGCAAGACCTGTGAGGTGGTGGTACACGATCTGCGCTGTCCGGAGAAGTCGGTCGTGGATATAGTCAACGGCCACATTACCGGGCGCACGATCGGCAGTCCACTGCTGAAAGGGCCGATAGACGACATAGGCATGGAGGAGATTGTGGCCGGTGAACCCCCCGACAGCTGTACGGGGATTTACCGCACCAGGACCAAAGAGGGCAGGGAACTAAAATCGAGCACAGCCATTTTCTACGATGATGAGGACGAGCCGCTTGCCGCCTTCTGCGTGAACTGGGATCTGACGTTGATGAAGAGCATCTCGGCGTTTGTGGATCTGGTCAATGATGACCTGCCGAACGATGAGATGGCTGCCTCGGTGCACATGGACAATCCCCAGGAGGTTGCGAGACGAACCATCAAGGAGGTCGTCGAGGAAGATGACAAGCCGGTCTACCTCATGGACAAAGCTGACCGCATGCAGCTGGTAGAGACCATGTGGAAGCGCGGGGTCTTTCTCATCAAGGGGTCTGTCGACACTGCTGCCGAGCTGTTGGATATCTCGAACAATACGGTCTACGGCTATTTGAGTAAGATCAGAGCGGAGAAGGATTGACGCGCTGTCTCTGCTGCGCACCGACTGCGTTCCGTCACCGCCGGGAAGGAATGCCCCGCGCTGGATGAGGTGTCCGGCGGTGACGGATTCCCCATTTGACCGACGAATCGGCGATAGTTTCCGCATCATTTCGTTTTGCTCTCAACGGAAGGACTTCACATATTGTCGCTGGAGTGATATGTTCCCGTATGGGAAAACACGGGAAGGTTGACTCCGGTTCGCATCGGGACCATTTCCCTGCGCTTGCGTTGCGGAGCGGATCTGCCCCATCTGTTTTTCTCACCAGACATCCGACAACGTGAGAGCCAGGTTGTCTTTCACGAAAGGATTTTTGGCTGTATAATGGTAAACTAATACTATTGAAATCTGGGCTGGGGAAACCCGATATGCGCAAAATCACCCCTATTCCAGCAGCAGGGCGTAGATTCTACCCGGCTCCTCTCGGTCTTAATCGGGGATGTGCGGCCAGGGTCCGTTATGGACTGGGTGCGCAGTCCCGGGGTGCCATCTCCCGCCTCTGAGGCGGCATCCGTATGACCGAGTCTGCGTGTGGAATGAGAGTGAGATGCGAGTGTCACAGAGATAATGATGTGGGCACCGGCGGCACGCGGAGGGCAGCCCCGGCGACTCGACCGGACCGACGCCATTTGGCAAATGAGGGAGTAATGATGCCGCAATACATTCCCGGCCCCACTGAAACGAAGGGAGTACAGAATTCATGAACATGCCGGCCAGAAGAATGATTTGTCCCCTACTGATGCTTGGAGTTCTCCTGATGATTACCGCAGGCTGTGGTGCAGTTGATGAGGACGCAGGATCTGTCGATAGCGATGTGGAGTACGCTTCGGAGATCGTCTACGGCCTGCGGGCTGATCCCGAAACCCTGGACCCGCAGCGCGCCATAGATCAACCCTCTGCGCAGGTGCTCGTCAATATCTACAACGCCTTGCTGCAGCTGGGTGATGATGGCCAGCTGGAGCCCGACCTGGCGGAGGACTACGAGATTACCGACGATGGTCTGACCTGGACATTCTACCTGCGGGATGATGTGCAGTTTCACGACGGAACGGACTTCAATGCCCAGGCGGTGAAGGAAGTATACGAGCGGCAGTTTGCTGAGGAACTCGGACTGGCCTTCGGCGGACGCTGGGGGCGGCACGTTGAGGGACCGGACAGCATCCGCGTCGTCGACGAGTACACACTGGAGATCGAGACCATATCCCCATCACCGTATTTCGGCTATCTGGTGGCCACTGGAGCGCCGGGGTATATTCCCAGTCCCGCGGCGATTGAGGAGCACGGCGAGGATCTGGGTACTAATCCGGTGGGAACTGGTCCGTTCGTCTTCGAGCGCTGGGCCAGCGGTGAGGAAGTTGTCCTGCGGGCTAATGAGAACTACTATGATGAAGGCCCGTACATAGATACACTGCGGATGAGAATTATCACCGAGGATTCTGCCCGGGAGATGGCCCTCGAGGCGGGCGACATTCACATGGCACCCAACATCCCACCCCGCTCTATTCCCGGACTGGAAGCCGAGGAAGGCATAGAGGTGGTGGAGTCGCCACTGTATCGCGTGTTCTATTGGGCCTTCAACTGCACCCAGCCTTACTTCGAGGATGTACGGGTGAGGCAGGCGTTCAATCACGCCATCGACAAAGAAAGCATTGTGGAGCATGTACTGCAGGGAGTGGGCGTTGTAACGCACTCACCTCTGTCGCCCATCTCCGAGGGCTATGTGGAGACGGATATGTACGAACACGATCCAGATTTGGCGCGCGACATGCTAGAGGAAGCCGGGTGGGATTTTGACCGTGAACTGACCTCCTACATCACCTCTGGTCGCTATTATCAGGATCGGGAGACTGGTGAAGCCCTGGCGGGCATGCTGGATGAGATCGGTGTGCAGGTGAACACCGAGGTGCTGGAGTGGGGCGCCTTTGTCGATGCCGTCTGGTTCACTCCCCACGATGATCCCGAAGCGCAGGCCCGTGATTTTATGCAGACCACCTGGGGGAGCGAGGATGTGGCGTGGACCCTGCAGGCAGTGCTGCACGGCGATGCCTGGCCGCCAAATGTCTACAATGAGGCCTTTTTTGCGCACGATCGCGCAGACGAGCTGATCGATGCCGTAGAGACCGAAATCGATGATGATCAGCGCCTGGAGTACTTGGCTGAGGTACAGGAGCTCATCATGGAAGAGGCTCCGTGGATTCCGGTATACGCCGAGACGCAGGTGTTTGCCAAGACGGACCGGCTGGAAGATGTCCGCATCTGGACCGAGCTGGTGCGGTGGGATCAGGCCAGGTTGCGCGAGTAATGCCTATCGGAGCTGAGTGCGACCCGGTTGTCTGAGAGAAAGGGGATTGACCTTTGCACAACGGCGAGACTGTAGTACTACGATGCGGTGCAATTATCGACGGGGTGAGCCGCGAACCGCGGGGCAGAACCGAGCTGTGGATCAGCGGCGGAGTGATACGGGATATGCGGCAGGAATTCACCCCGGATCGTGACCTGCCGGGGGAGACGCGCAAAGTGGAGGCAGAGGACATGACGATCCTGCCCGGGTTGATTGACGCCCACGTTCACCTGTGCTCCAGCGCCGAGCCAGATCCCACTACCAGGAGTAGGAGCGAGGGGGCGCACCAGACTGCCGTACGTGGGACGGTGAACGCCCGCGCCACTCTCCTTGGGGGAGTGACCACCATCCGGGTCATGGGCACGCCCGAACATATCGACCTGGACATCCGCGACCTGGTAAATGCCGGCGTTGCTCCCGGCCCGCGGATACACGCGGCCGGTCGGGGCTTGTGCATAACTGGCGGACACGGCTGGTACCACTCCATCGAGTGTGATGGGCCCGGAGAGTTCAAATCCGCTGCTCGTGACCTCATAAAGCGCGGTGTGAATGCCATCAAGATCAAGGTCACCGGTGGGGTGATGACTCCCGGTATCCGTCCGGGAGTCCCGCAAATGGACCGGGAGGAGATCGCCGCAGTTCTGCACGAGGCGGGCAAGCGGGGAATCCCAGTCGGCGGACACACCGAGGGGCGCCAGGGTATCAAGGATGCGGTTTCCTGCGGCATCGATTCTATCGAGCACGGGTATTTCATAGATGACGAGGAGTCTCTGCAGATCATGAAGGATCGTGCGATATATCTGGTACCCACCATTATCGCCTACGACCTGATCGCCGAGGGCGGAGATCGGGGAGTTCCGGCCGAGGCAGTGGAGAACTCCCAGATGGCAGTGGACACCAATCGGGAGAGTTTCCGTATGGCCGTCGAGGCCGGAGTCCCCATAGCCATGGGGTCGGATGCCGGGACCGCCTTCAACTATCACGGCATGAGTGGCCGCGAACTGGTCTACATGGTCGACTGTGGAATGACTCCCATGGCAGCCATATCGGCTGCGACGACCGGCGGTGCCGCTCTCCTGGGAATAGCTGACGAGGTGGGCTCGGTTGCGGTGGGCAAGCGCGCCGACCTGATCGCGGTGCGCGGTAATCCGGCGGAAAATGTCGCTGACGTAGTGGATGCAGCCACCGTGCTGCAGGACGGCACCGTGGTCAAGGAAAGGGGAAGGGCCCTGGTGTAGGACGGGGCCCGCTCCCGACAGGGGGCTGGAGATTCATGCTGCGATATGCCGTTAAACGACTGCTGCAGGGAATACCTACGGTTCTTCTGGTGTGCGTGCTGGTATTTCTGCTCATGCATATGGTGCCCGGGGATCCGGTCCGCATAATGTCTGACCGGAGTGCGACACCCGAGGACATTGAGATACTGCGCCGATCCCTGGGACTGGATCAGCCCCTGCATGTGCAGTTCGGAATGTGGATCAGCCGGGCGGCGCAGGGGGACCTGGGACGCTCCATCCGGACCGGGCATCAGGTCACAGAGGAACTGCTTTATCGGCTGCCCCGCACCCTGCTTCTGACCTGCGCCAGCCTCCTGTTTTCCGTTTTGGTAGGTATACTGGCCGGGATTCTGGCCAGTCTGCGTTCCGGTTCGGTTGTGGATGTTACGGTCATGATCAAGGCGGTGCTGGGTATGTCGGTGCCCCCCTTCTGGTTGGGGCTCATGTTCATTTTGCTGTTCAGTGTGACGTTGAACTGGTTCCCCTCCGGAGGCAGCGGCACCTGGCGCCATCTGGTTCTGCCGGCCCTCTCCTTGGGGTTGGCCGGTATGGGACTGGTGGCCCGCATGACCCGCTCCACCATGTTGGAGGTGCTGCGCGAGGACTACGTGCGCACGGCGCGCTCCAAGGGCCTGTCTGAGCGGACCATAATATACAGGCATGCGCTGAAAAACGCCATGATTCCCACCGTAACGGTAATTGGTCTGCAGTTCGGCATACTCATGGCGGGGGCAGTGGTGACCGAGCGGGTGTTTTCCTGGCCGGGGATGGGGTGGCTTCTGGTCCGTAGCATTCACGACCGCGACTTCCCGGTGGTACAGGGGGCTCTCCTGTTGAGTAGCATTTCCTTCATTCTGGTCAATATTACCGTGGACATGCTGTATGCAGTTTTGGATCCGAGGATCAGATATCAATGAAAAGTGCAATGGGATGGCTGATGAGACACAGAGGGTTGCTGGTGGGAGTCCTGATAGTCGGCTTTGTCCTGCTCATGGCGCTCCTGGGTCCGGTGCTGACGACCCGCAGCGCCTACGACCACGACCTGCCCCGGGCGCTGGAGAACCCCAGCCGGGAGTTTCCATTCGGCACCGATTCGCTGGGGCGAGATCTTGTGGCCCGCATTATTCACGGCAGTCGATACAGTGTGGCCATCGGTCTCTTTGCTGTACTGGGGGGAGTCCTGGTGGGCAGCTATCTGGGAATCGTCGCCGGATACTTCGGCGGAATTTATGATGTGGTGGTTGGCCGGTTGATAGATGTTATGCTGGCATTTCCCGGTCTGCTTCTGGCCCTGGCAGTGGTGTCCGCTCTGGGCAGCAACCTCACCAACCTGACCATCGCCATAGGAATTGCCAATGTGCCGCGTTTTGCCCGCCTGGTGCGGGGTTCAGTGCTGTCGGTGAAGAATGAGGAGTACCTGGAGGCCATCCGGGCGCAGGGAGCCGGCACGCTGCGTATCATCCGTCGGCACGTACTGCCCAATATAGCTGCCCCGTTGATGGTGCAGATGAGCTTCAGTGTTGCCGAGGCCATACTGGCGGCGTCCGGTCTCAGCTTTTTGGGGCTGGGCGCGCAGCCGCCTCTGCCGGAATGGGGAGTGATGCTGAGCGAGGCGCGCGACTATATGCGCGTGGCTCCGCACGTGGTGGTCTTCCCGGGTGTGGCCATCGTGGCAGTGATAATCGGTTTGAACTTGTTGGGCGACGGCCTGCGGGATTTGTGGGATCCGCGAATGTGAGTGATATCAGTTGGACGGAGGGATGAATGCAGATATGGCAGAGAGTTCGATACGAGGATTGCTGCGTGAAGATCCGGTTCGATATATGGGTACGCCGGGTATGGAGAGGATGGCTGGGGTGCTGGAAGCGCGCCTCTCCGAGTTGGGATTCCACGTACGGCGCGACTCCGTACCTTATGCGGGATGGCATCCCCTCGATGCCCCTCGACTGCAGATCGTTTCGGCCAATACCGAGATGGAGATAGAGGCAAAGACCATGATCTACAGTCCCCCGGTGCAGGCAGAGGGGCACTTGGAGTACGCCGGCCGCCGCATGCTGATAGGGGTTTTCGACTGGTGCCATTTCGACCTGGTGCAAAATGGAGAGGTGGCGGCCCGGCTGATCGCCACTGATGAGGGCCCGGCGATACCGCTGTCACTGGAGGGACCGGAAGCGGATGTTCCCAGCTTCATCATCGGTCGAAAGGACGGAGATCATCTGAAAGAACTGGTCGCGTCAGGCGGGGAGCAGGTTGCCGCCCGCATTAGCTCGGACTCGCAGCTGCTGCCGGAGCGCGAATTTGCCAACATAATCGGAACCCTGTGCGCCGGAGGAGGGGAAGAGGCCGGAAGAGAGGTTCTGTTGTGCGCTCACTACGACACGATATACGAGTCACCGGGTGCGAATGACAATGGTTCTGGCCTGCTCTGCGCGGAAATGGTGGCGGAGCAGCTGGCTAAGTCGCCGCCGGATGATGTGACCGTGACAGTTGCCTTTTTCGGTGGGGAGGAGCTGCTGCAGTTGGGCTCGCGCGCCTATCTGCGCGAGCGTCTGGACCGTGGCAGCGCGCACAGCATCGATCTGGTAGTGAACCTGGATATGGTGGGAGTCGGTGACGACTTCTGGCCGTGGGTGGATGATGCGACGGAACCCGCCCTTAGACAGGTGTTGGAGAACAATCCCTGCCCCCATCCGGTTGAAGTGCGCAACCCCCCGTTGACGGGCGATCACTATCCGTTTTACGAGGAGGGCATACCATCCACCTGTCTCATATGGTGGCTGGACGAAAACTACCACCTGCCGGGGGACACGTATGGACTGCTGGACGAGGAGAAGATGCAGTACACGGCCGGGGTGTGCCTTGACTTCATCCGCGAATTCCTGCGCCAGGATGGTTGTTGAGGTGTGGCCGGGTGAAGATACACGCGCAGCGGGACTCCTCGGGACAATGCGGTGAGTTGAGGCGATGCGGACTACGACTGGCTGCTACCTGAAGGAGATCTTCCGCAAGGCGCGGGTGACTTCCGGCGACTGGGAGGCGGGCACTTACCTCTTTTTCTCCCAGTTTGCGGTGCCCGTAGTGTGCGTGTCTCCGCTTCTGGCGGCGGGATTCCCGCCGCACATAATAATGGTAAGCTTTCTTCCCGCCTTCGTCTGGCAGCACATCGTCGGGCTCCTGTACGGTGCGGTATGCGGAGTGCGACTGACCGTGCAGGAGGAAAGAACTGATGTCACTGCTCTGCCCGGGTTGGGGGCAGACCTGGTGAGCAGTCTTACCATTACCCTGGGAGTGATGCTGCCGCTGTGGACGGCCACCGGCGATCCCTACCGTACCTGGGGCGTGGGGCTGGCGGTTAACTTACTGTTTGGTGCGGCCAAGCTGCTGTGCGTTCCGTTCGCCGGTGCGCTGCAGAGGGTCGTGCCTCGCGCGGCATTGCTGGGTCTGCTGGGCGGTCTGCTGCTGATCTACGTGGGGACAACCTACGGTATCAGCCTGGTGCAGGAGCCGTACGTGGCCTTCTTCGCTCTCGCCGTGGTGTTGGCCACCAGGCTGGGCGGGTGGCTGGAACGCATTCCGGTTATACCGGTGATCTTCGCCGTGGGATCAGTCATCGGGTACATGGCAGGTTACTCCGGGGTTCCTGCCACAGTCGGGGGAATGTCCCTCAATTTTGGTACCGTCACCACCTTGGGTTTCCGACATCTGCCCGAAGCGTTCGTGCAGCACACCTCGCTGCTGGTGCCCCTGGCTCTGGGGAACCAGCTGCTGCGCAACCTGAGCAACCTGGAGGCTGCAGAAGCGATGGGAGATAGATATCCCGCCCGCGAGCTGCTCCTGTTTGATGCAGCTGTGACCACGGTGGGCGGGGCATTTCTCGGCAGCTGGATGCCCACCTTCCTGCTCGCCGGCCATCCCGGCTGGAAACAATCGGGAGCCGGTGTCGCCTATCCCGCATTGGCTGCCGCGGGATTCCTGCTGACCGGATTCAGTGGGCTGTTGTGGCTGGCCCGCGGGATAATACCGGACGGAGCAGTAGCGGGCATCTTTATCTGGCTCGCCCTTGCGGTGGGCGATGCATCGGTGCGGGAGACTCCCCGCCGCCATCTGCCGGCCCTGCTTCTGGCCTTCATCCCCATCGGGGCACATCTGGTTCTGACCCAGGTGGAAGGGCTGGTGGGAGCGAATGCCGCTCAAAGCCATGTCTCCATCTTGGCACGTGGATTTCCCTTCACCGCCATCGTCTGGTCATCCGTCGCTGTTCATCTACTGGATGGTCAGGCGTTGCGCGCGGCAGCCTGGGGTGTGGGGGGAGCAGCGCTGTCCTTCTTTGGCTTCATGCATTCGGCCCGGTTGGGGGTGGGGGTGGGACCCTCAGGAATGACCGTGGGTTACCTCATATGGGCAGCGGTGACGCTAGCACTGTGGTTGCTCGATCGGTGGTGCGGGCGAGATGCTGAGTGAGATGCGGGCCGTAAGGTGCGGCAGTCCCCCGAGAACCGTGCTCAAAACACCAGTCGGAGCAGCCAGAATGCAGTCATCCCGCTAAGTACAGTGAACAGAAAGCTTTTGGTGTAGTGGGCCACCAGTCCCGCGAAAACTGCGGCCAGCAGCCGCTCGTTCCCCAATGATACATCGATGGGGCCGTCGTCCGGTCGTAGTACGGCTGGAGCCACCAGTGCGGCCAGCGCAGCTGCCGGGACGAAGCGTAGTGCCCGGTCGAGGATCTCCGGCATCTCCTCAGAGAACAGATAGATAAAAGACAGACGGAGCACAAGCGTGCCGGCGGCCATGGCCAGGATTGCTGCGATGAGATGGGGTGTTTCCATCAGAACCGCCCCTCTCGTCGGTGGCGCAGGTGTTCCGAGAGCAGACCGGCGCCTATGCCCGTCATCACCCCGAGTATCAGATTGGTATTGAGGGGTAGGGGGAGAGCGAACACGGCGATGCATCCGGCCGTCGCCCCGGCCACAATGGATTCACGATCCTCGAGAGCCTGCACCAGAACGGCCAGAAAGCAGAGGGGAACCGCAAAATCCAGTCCCCAGTGTTCCGGAATGTTCGAACCCAGGTATATGCCCGCGGCGCTGAAGACCTGCCACGTGAGCCATATGGTGACCGAGATTCCGAGATAGTACAGGTGCGGGTCCAAATTGTCGCCCCGCCTGAACCGCAGCACGGACAGCGCGTATCCCTGGTCGGTGAGCAGGTAGGCATACAGCCACTTGGCGGGCGAGCTGAGGGACTGCAGATACGGGGCGACCGACGCGCTGTAAACCACAAAGCGTGCGTTGATGACCAGAGCGGTGTATATGATCACGAACCAGGCGGCACCCGCTCCTATGAGCTGATTGGCCGCCAGCTGGGATGCCCCGGCGAACATGCTCAGAGACATCAACATGGCTATGTGTTTGGGTATTCCCGCCCCCACTGCGGTGATTCCACTCACCATGGCGAACGGGATTACTCCCAGCAGTATCGGTGCGATGTCGCGGACGCCCGTCATCAGGTCGCGGCGCTGTTTGTCGTCCACCCGTCGATCCCTCATTCCGTGCTGCCAGTCTGCTGATGGGCGCAGGCTGCAGTCAGCTGCTACACAGTCCATGATATATTCTGCATTGTCGTCCGGCCACCCCGCACCCGCGCGTATCTGCAGATGTCCGGCCGTCCTGTCCAATTTGTTTTGTGCAGAAGGAATATCATTTTTTGTGGGAGAAGGGATTACGCGCGGATCTGGAGTGTAGCTGGCGGGTTCGGTGGAAGATGCATCCCATACCGCCCCGCCCGCTGATGTTCTGGAGGGAGGTGACATAAATGAGCCGCGATAGGATGCGCCGGTGGAGCGAGGTGGCATGGCCATTTGTGAGGGAGAGGTGCGACGACCTGGTGGCGGTGCTTCCGGCCGGTTCCGTCGAGCAGCACGGCCCGCACCTGCCCCTGGCGACGGATGTCCGGATCCCGGTCGGGCTCACCGACCGTCTGGCCGCGTGCGTCTCCGCCCCGCTGGGCGAGAGGTTGATCATGCTGCCGCCCCTGTACTATACCTACGCTAGGCACAGTAACTGGTGGCCCGGTACCCTCAATCTGACCGGTGATACCCTGATCAGATTGGTGCGGGATGTCAGCTGCGAGACCTTTCGCAACGGCATCTCCCGTCTGGTTCTGATCAACGGGCACATGGAGAGCGTGCAGTTCATGGAGGAGGGCCTGCGGGAGGCTCTGGACGACTACCCGGGTCGTTCTGCCATGTTGGTCAACTGGTGGGATCTGGTTCCGACAGAGATCATTGAACGGGTCTTCGGCGATGCGTGGCCCGGCTGGGAGCGAGAGCACGCCGCTCTGACCGAGACTTCCCTCATGTTGGCGCTGTGCCCCGATGAGGTGCAGACGGATGCCCTGCCGGATGAGGATGCAGTGCGGGATGTGCCCTACACCGTTCTGCCCGAGCCGACCGGCTCCCTGCCTCCATCCGGTGTGTTTGCCGACTGCACCGGTGCCGATGCTGACACCGGGGAGCTGATCCTGGAGGAAATCATGCAGCAGATGGGGGGAGCGCTCCGCGATTTTGTCGGGGAGGGCTAGGCGATGCCCGCGACGGAGCCGGATGACGATGCGCGGGATGATCTGGTGGGCGACCGCTTCACAATGCAGGATTGCGAGAGGAGGTAGGGCATGAGCGGCATGGAGTTGTTCTGGCAATCGGGAACCTGGTGGTTCTTTGTGGGGCAGCTCGCAGTTGTGGCCCTGGTGGTATATCTGTACGTCACCCAGGGCCGGGAAGAAGAGAAAGCCAAAAAGAAGCTGCAGGATGGCCATGACGTTGGGCGGAGCACGTAAGCGAGGGGCGAAAGGAGAGGGTGAAGACAGCTGTGGATGCGGGAGTCATTACTTTCATCTTATATATGTTGTTGATCCTGGGTATGGGAGTTTACTTCACGCGGCGCGTGCAATCCTACAAGGACTTCATCATCGGCGGGCGCCGCTTCGGCCCCTGGGTTTCGTCATTTTCGCTCATCAGCTCATACATGAGCGGCTACACCTACACTGCCGCGCCCGGCATGGGATATACGCAGGGGTTCTCATCTCTCTGGTGGGCGAGCGGTGATGCCCCCGGTAACTCCCTCAGCTTCGGACTGCTGGGGCGCAGGTTGCGCAAGTATACGCAGATGCTGGATGCCATAACCGTTCCCGAGTTTTATGAGAAGCGGTTCAAGAGCCCGGTGCTGCGGCTGATCGCATCGTTGATCGTACTGGTCTTTGTGGGTACCCACCTGGTGGGGCAGTGGCAGGCCTCCGGCATACTCCTGCAGGTGACCTTCGGTACGGAGTACTTTACCGGTCTGCTCATAGGCGGAGTCGTCGTCCTCCTGTATACACTGTTGGGCGGCTACATAGCCGTGATGTACACTGATGCCCTGCAGGGAGTGGTGATGTTCATCGGATCGCAGATACTGTTCTGGCTGGCCCTGTTCTATCTGGGCGGCTTCGGTTCGTTCGTCGACAATCTCGCCGCCCTGGATACTGAGCTGGTCACTCCCTGGGGTCCCGGTGGTGAGTACTTCGGCATATGGGCGGTGGCCTACCCGGTGCTCCTCATCCTCATGGGGTCACTGGGGTACCCGCACATCACCGTACGTCATCTGTCACTCCGCCGGCCCAGTACGGCCCGCAAGGCCATGTTGATCACCTGCATACTGGTGGTGCTGTTCAGCTTCGCTTACTATCTCACCGGTGGCCTTGCGCTGACCATCCTGGGTGAGGGCCTGGAGGACGTGGAGCAGGCCGCGGTGCGCCTGTGGTTCTACCTGCTGCCACCGGTGCTCGCCGGGATACTGAGCTCCGCGGCGATTGCCTCCATCATGTCCACTGCCGATTCGTTCTTGATCCTTTTGACCACAACTGTAGCGCACGACCTCCTGTACAAGTTCATATCGCCCGATGCCCTGGAGGAACAGCGGACCAAGTGGGCGAGAATCCTCGCCGCCGTCCTGGGCGTTATCACCTTCGTGATAGCCATTGATCCGCCGGCGCTGGTGTTCGAGATCGTCATCTTTGCCATGGGGGGCATGGGCCTGGCCTTCGGCATTCCCAACCTCTTCTCGGTATACTGGAAGCGGACCAGCGCCTTTGGCGTTCTCCTCAGCATGGTGCTGACCATGCTCATCTACGTCGGCGGCACCGTTATGGGTGTGCAGCCCCTCGGCCTGCATCCCTTCGTGGCCGCGCTGATAGTCGGTGTGCTGGCCATTGTGCTGGGATCGCTGTTCACAGAGCCGCCGGAGGCAGAGGAGTTTGAAGAGGCTGCCGATTATGTGGATCTGCCCGAGGAAGTGGCGCAGGAAGCATCTCCGCAGACGCAGTTTCAGGCGGAGAGTGCGCTGGCCCTGCTGGTGGGTTCGCGACGCAGCCCCGGCGGAGGGGAAGATGAAGGCGGGGAGATTCCGCCCGCAGACCCGGCCCCGATGCCGACAGACGACTGAGGCGCTGACAGTTGGGAGTTGAAGCGATGAGTGTTCTCGTTTTTGCAGTGCGGGTGAAGAGCCTGGAGGATAAGCTGAGTGATCAGGCCAGCGAGATCTGCCCCCTGGGGCGGATCTATTACCCGCACTGGCTGGCGGAGATGCGGATCTCCTTCCGTTTTCCGCTCATCGGCGAGCGGACGAGAACCGGTTTCGCCGTGGTGGACGGCGTGAATGGGATGGTGCAGGTTATGGGAGACAACGTCTCTCTCGAGAAACACCCGTCCATGCGGGAGCACTCATCGCGCTGCGTGCCGTTTGTGGTAAACCGCCGGTCCATTGACGAGAGTCGACTCCGGCGCGCGGTTCTGGCCTACACGTCCCGGTCGCTGCGCAACTGGACCAATATATCGGTCGATGTTGTGCGCTATTCGGTGCTTTTCAAGGAGATGCGCGTGTACCGGGTGCACTTTCCCGCCGACGTGCAGCGTACCCTGGTGCTCGACACCCTCACCGGCGAGTACGGCGTAATATCGCGGAGGGTGGCGCGATTGCTGGGCGACATGGATATGGATGGCTGCGGGCGGCAATTCACTTTGCCCCGGTAAATTCCTCATCTGTGCGGCTTCTGACCCGCAGACTGATCTGCCCGGCCGTCTCTGGCCGGAAGAGCAGAGTTGTTACCCGTACGTGGTTGTGGTATGTTATCGGCACACAGAGCCGCACCGGGGGAGGGAGGAACACCGGACGATGGAGCTGGCATTGAGCATCTCAACATGAGGGATAATACCGCTCAATTTGCCGGTTGTGCCCCGGTCCGGTGATCCGGACCAGCCGATGCTGGTACCCTGCGCCCCACCACAAGTCAGCTGCATGCACATTTTTCAGCCGGTCCGATTGGGCGGGCTGTTTTTGCTTCTGGGGGCGCAGTGAGGAGGGCTTTTCATGTGGCGTATGCAGGTGCGGGATCTCAGCAAGCGATTTGCCGGAGAGACGCTGTTTTCCGGACTGGAGTTTACGCTGTTTGCCAATGATCGGATGGCGCTGGTGGGGGATAACGGTTCGGGCAAGTCCACTTTGCTCCGGATGATACTCGGGGATCTGCCTCCGGATGGAGGTGAAATCACCTTTTCTCCCCGCCGTCCGGTGGTAGCTCATCTGCCCCAGGAGCTACCCCGCATCTCACCGGAGACGACGGTTCGTCAGTTCGTGCGGGCGGGCGCGGGAGAGCTGGTGCAGATGCAGGGGGAACTGACCCGCCTGGAGCGGGAGCTGGCGGAGAATCCGTCCGATGATGTCCTCGCCCGGTACTCGGCGGTCCGGCAGAGGTTTGACGCCGCTGACGGTTACACTCTGGAGAGTCGGGTGGAGCGGGTTTTGGGCCAGGTGCAGCTGCCAGAGTCGCACTGGGATCGGCCGGTCACGTCCCTCAGCGGGGGAGAGCGGACTCGACTGTTCCTTGCCCGTCTGCAGCTTCTCCGGCCAGATCTGCTTCTTCTGGATGAGCCGACCAACAATTTGGACTGGCCGGCACTGCACTGGATGGAGGAATTCTTCTCCCGCTACTCCGGCACCATTTTATATGTTAGTCACGATCGAGAGTTTCTCACCCGCACTGCCGCCCGGGTGGCCGAACTCAGCCGGGGAGATCTCACGGTGTACGATACAGATTACCCCACCTTCCGGGCGGAGAGGAGGCGCAGGCGGGAGCTGGCCCGCGAGCAGTACGAGAAGCACACCCGCGAGAGGCGCCGCCTGCAGCAGACCATGCAGCGGCAGAAGCAGTGGGCGGAGAGGGCGCACCGCGATGCCGGCACCAGTGATACTCTGCGCCGGCACGCCAGGATTGCCGCCCGGAAGGCCAAAGCCGTCGAGCGTCGACTGCAGCGCGACATGGCGGTGGAAGTGGAGAAGCCGTGGGAGAAGGACGGTGTCAATCTTCGGGTCAGTGCCGCTGGCCGGAGTGCGCGCGCGGTGGCCGCAGCGTCGGATCTGGTCATAGGCTATGGGCGGGAGGCAGTGGCGCGTGACATCTGCTTCGCTCTGCACCGCGGCGAGCGCCTGGCAGTGCTGGGAGCCAACGGGACCGGCAAGAGCACTCTCCTGGCCACCCTGCGCGGCGCACTGCCGGAACTGGGGGGCGAGCTTCGGGTGGCGGGGGGGCTGGAAGTCTTCGTACTGGAGCAGGAGATGGATTCGCTTCCCCCGGAAGCCACCCCCGAAGAGTGGCTGGTGCAGAGGACCGGGGCGGACCGCACCGAGGTGCGCACGGCCCTGGGCTGTCTGGAGCTGCGCCGGGAGCTGGGGGAGAAGCCCTTCGGTCAGCTATCGCGGGGGCAGAGAGTGCGGGCCGCGCTGGCGCAGCTGGTCATTGTCGGCGCAGATCTGATCATACTGGATGAGCCCACCAACCACCTGGATCTCGACTCGCGCGAGACCGTGGAGGACGCCCTCCACGCCTATCCGGGAACCCTGATTTTTGCCTCGCATGACCGCTTCTTCGTGCGGCGCCTGGCCGACCGGATCCTCGATCTGGATGTGCGGCCGCCGGAGTTCTTCCGCGGAGGGCTGCGGGAATATGAGGAGAGGGCATCACCGCGCGGGAGGAAGGCAAGGCAGGATCAGCGCCTCCTGCTGCAGACGCGCGCTGCAGTGCTGGCCGATAGGCTGACGGCGGGGGACGATGAGGCGGCGCGCCGGGAGTATGAGGATATTCTCCGCCGACTGGGAGAGGATATTCCGTGATCAGCCCGCAGGGTGAGGTATCGAAATGCAGCTATAGAAGATAAATCAGTGCTGAAATCAGGTGATGGCAGGACAGGAATTGATGGATAGATGCCGAAGTCTACTGTCACCACAACTGACTGTTCTGTGTGGGACCGCCCCGGATCGGCGGGTGGTCCCCGTCCCCATCTGCGGTGCAGGTGGGGGTCTCCGGCCGAACCCGACCGTCTGCCGCCGGCGGATGTGGGGACGCGCCGGTGGCCGCGGAGTCGCGCGGCGGCGCGACGGGGTGAGTAGCTGTGGGCACCGCGAGGTACCGTGCGAGGATCGAGGTGCAGCTGGACGAGCTGCGGGGCGAGTTGGAGAGACTCAGGCTGCTGACGGGAGACGACGGTGACCCCGTCCTATCCACTGGGGTGATTTCCCGGACCGATCTCGTGGAGCAGCTGGAGGCCGCCCTGCAGACGGTGGAACACAGGTTGAACCGGCTGGTTCAGGCGGGAGCGGGGGAGGCCGCAGATCCGGGTGAACTGGGGCGCAGGTGTTACGACGTGGAGAGAGAGATTGCCGGTGTAGAGCATCTGCTGGAGAGTTTGCGCGCAATGGTAAGGGAGTGAGTGTATCTCCGGAGGATACGGTCCGGCTTCGCGTTCCCCGTTGCGGGGGCGGAGTACGGGGGGTGGGGCGGAATGGTTCCGCCCCACTGTTTGGGTGTGCCCGGTATGGTCAAATTCCTGGACGTGCAGGTCCCCTGTGGACCGGAAGCTGCGTAGGAGCACCAGCCGAAGGCAGCTCTCCGGGAGTTGGTGGCGGATCGCAACCTTTGAGTGGAAGTGTCCGGTGCCCAGATTCCGGCCGTTGTGCTGGGCTCAACGCATCAACCACCGCGCCCTGTGACAGAGTTTTCTCCTGAAGGAGATCCGTCCTTCCGGTGGCAGCCAGGAGATGATGTTGGTGCTCGATGGAGTTGAAGATGCGGCTTTGAGGCGAATGCTCGCCGCCTTTTGTCACAGGGTGGACACCCTGCTGGGCCCCGGGGGGTCGATCGTTGCATTTTGGCTTCTGGATGGCAGATACGTGCGGGATGCGGCATTGTACCCCCAGTACATCATGGTGCTGGACGGTGAGCTGGATCCGGCCGCACTTGATTCACTGTTTTTGCAGCTGCAGGATGAATACGGCTGGCCACACGGTCATTATTTTGCCAACAGCCTGGCGAGGAAGAATATCCTCACCTGTAATGAGGTGAGGTCGGGCGTTGGTCCCCGGGATGTGTTCCTGGATGCAGCTGATATTGACAGGATTCTCTCGGGGCAGTACCTGCCGCTCCTCGGCCGCGGCTATCCGGACGAAGTGTGGCCCGAGGCGTCTTTGCGCCGTCTGCGCGGAGAGATCATCTCGCTCGAGGATGCGCTCCGGGTGAGCTCGCTGTCAGAATCCGTCGATGCATACCGCTCTCTGTCCGCCGGCTGCCGGCATCCGGGGGTGGCAGTGGCCATCACCGATGAGTTTCCCCGGATGAGAGGACGGAGTGCTACGCAGACCACCCCCGTACTGCAGCGTCTGCGGGACACCATGGCAGAATACGTGTCGGGAGGGCGGCCTCACAAACATCTGCTTTACGGCAGGCTCAACGGCAGCGGCAAGAGTCAGTACCTGTATCACCTCATGGGTTACCTGCACCGGTTGGGATATCCCTTCATATACAAAGAACCGTTTCACTTCCACTACTCGCAGTACACCGCCGGGGTGCAGCCCCGCCATCCCCGGCGGTCACTGTACGGTGTTCTGGACGGACCGCCGAAAGACCCACAGGCCGCTACGGGCTGGCTGACTGCCGTCGCCGGCGAAATTACTTACGCTGGGGGCCGCCCGCCGGTGTTACTGATTGACGAGGACGAGCTGTGCTGGTCCCGGCTGGCTGATCATTTCACGGTCGCAGCAGACAAGGACCCCCGTCCCTTCCGGGATGAGGCCTGGCAGATCCACGATATACTCCTGGAGGATTCCCCTGGGGAGGAGTACGTGGCGGCCGCCCTGGGTTGCGAGCTGCAGGACCTGGGAATAGGCGGTAATCTGCTTCCGGATCGGGACCAGTTTCTCCGGGCAATAGCACGTCACAGCTACCTTCCCCACTACTGTCATCTGCGGCGTCCGTCGGTGTTTTACGGCAAGCAGTTGATGTCACTGGGTCTATTGTCTGCGGTACAGCGGTACCTGGCAGGCGAGGTACTGCGTCCCGGGTCCGGCGATGTACTGCAGTGGGCTCAGCACTACTGGAGCAAGTTTGTTCCCAGGCGGATAGCGGGAGCAGATTTTCACTGCGAATACATCGTCTTCGACGGCGAGCATTGCCGCTACGATCCCTATGTGAAGTTTGCCCCCGAGGCCATCATCGCCGCCAACGCTGAAGCGCATGGGGGGTCGAAACCCGTGGACTAGACCGGGGCGGATATGCGGCATCCTGGAAGAGATGAAGTATGCGGGGTAGATACCCAGATCAGATTCATCTGACTACCGACAGCTCGAGGCGCACATGCCCCCGAAGGCCCCCAGGTCCCGAATGTCGGTGCAGACAGGGGCTGCATTTCCGTCATCTATCGTCAACGAGCAACGAAGGTAGGTTGCCGAACCCTGCGAGTATTGTGGGGTCGTCGAGGCCCGCCACGGGCCGCATTGCGACCCATGGCGACCCGGGGGCATTCTGATCCGGTGCGAATGCCCTGCGGGCAGCCCGGCTTCAGCAGGGTACCCCGGATAACCTCAGGGGGATCGTTCTCTGTGCAGTGCGAGGCTGGAAGCCCTATTGCTCGGTGCCGTCTGTCTCCCGGCTCTGCAGCTTCTCGGGGCGGATCGGTCCCGAGATATCGGCATCTATGATCCGCTTCAGGGTTTGCACGTACAGCTGATGTTCGGCGGCCAGTACCCGGTCCCTGAGCGTATCAATGGTGTCATCGGGGCAGACGGGCACTTCGGTCTGGGCCAAAATTGGGCCCTCATCGTACCTTTCGGTGACCAGATGAACTGTAGCACCGGTTTTGGTGTCATCGGAGGCGAGTACGGCGGCATGTACCCGGTCTCCATACATCCCCTTTCCCCCGAACCTGGGGAGGAGAGCCGGGTGGGTATTGAGAATTCTCCCCCGATATTTCTCGAGAACCCTTGGCCCCAGTTTTTTCATGTATCCGCCGAGGACCACCAGGTCAACCCCTGCCTCTACCAGCACCTCGAGGATCGCGCGGTCAAGATCATCGGGATCGGGGTGGGTTTTGCCATTGAGAATACAGGATCGGATCTCAGCTCTGCGGGCCCTTTCCAGGACGCCGGCCCCGGGGTTGTTGCTGATCACGACCACTGGATCCGCATCGAGGACCCCGGATCTACAGGCATCAACGATGGCCTGAACGTTGCTGCCGTTGTGTGAGGCCAGAAAACCCAGTCGCAACGTGTTCACCTCCTCGTATCATATGCATAGTTGTTCACCGATCTATCGGGCAATGCTTCGTTGTCTGCAGCTGCCCGGGTATCTGCAGACAGTGGATCTCCAGCAACGGTTTCAGAGTGGTTCTCGCGACCTCCCATTTCATGTCGATGACGTGATTTTTCGACAGAGAATGCTGCTTCTGGCCTGCAGCGAACCCTTGCATCATATGCTGTCCCACCTAGTACCCTGTTGCACGACATCCTGTCCAACCATACTTCCCATCCCCGCCCACATAGTTTCGCCGTTCCGGCGGGTACTCCCTTCCTGCTGCCCTGTGCGGTCAACGGGCGATGCGGCGGATTCCCATATGCAGCTGCTCCGGTTGTGGCGATTAGGCGGCGGCTGACAGGAGGCCGGGCAGTTCTGCAGCAAATGGCGGGTTGGCGCATCCGTTTGCCCGGGCGAAGAGAGTCTGGTGCCGGGTGGGTGTGCAGATCTACACTCGTTCGGTACTCAACAGGGAGAATGCAGGGAAGGTGGTCTCGGTCCTGCGCGTCTGAAACCATGCGTATCGGGGTCGTGGTGCGAGGTTACGGGCATTGTCCGTAGACGTTCCGGGTTCACTCGCGTACAGTTGTTAGCGGTCGTTTCGATACACATCATCCCTGCGATTATTGTGGTCCTCCGGGGTTCTCTCCCCGGGACGATGCGCGAACGACAGGAAGACGTAGCCACAGCAACCACAGCAGCAAACGGTGTTCCGGTATCACGCCAACGAACATGAGGTGTATCTCGGGGTCCAGGACGGCAACATCCCGCGGCAGCGCGGAGGGCGTGGTGCAAATCAGGAAGAAGTGCGGCAAATGGCGAACCATCGTATGGCCTTGCGCAGGTGTTCGAGGGGGCAAAATGGGGCCACATTCAGACGATTTGCGGGTTCGAGCAGTTGGGATCATTCTCAACGGTGATCGGGTACTGTTCCATCGTTGGGAAAATGACTCGTTCTGGTCCATGCCCGGAGGCTGCGCAAGGTACATGGAGGGCACGGCTGCCGCCGTCAGGCGCGAGACGGTGGAGGAGATGGGGGAGGAGGTGGAGGTGAAGCGGCTCGCTCCTGTGGGTTGCCGGGACTGCTTACAGCGGGGCCACCCTGCACGAGCTCGCCTTCTACTACCTGTGCGCGTTCCCATCGGACGCAGATCGACTTCGGGTGCCGGCCTTTCGGGGGGATGGGGAGGGCCTGCATGGCGCTGATGCAGAGTACTGCTGCATGCAGCGGGCGCCCGCTGGCGGGCACCCGCCTCCAGCCAGCAAATCTCATTGACGTCTTCTCCCCGGTCGGGTTTCAGTCGTGGTCGCCACCGCCCGCGCCGCCCGGGGGCGGGGGACATGAATTCGGTTCCATCTTCTCGTCCTCTTCGTCGCAATCGTCATCCCCGTCATCCGGCACCGTTTCCGCATCTGCCGCACATACTACCGCCGACCCCAGCATGCCCAGCACTAGAATCATGAGCATCAGAGCGATCAGCAACCTGTGTGCTCGCATCTTCATTTCCTCCTATCTGGTCTCTGATATGCTCCAGGCCTTTTCTTTCAGGCACTCGAGCAGCTTCAGAGTATCGTCCACCCTGTGGTCCTGCAGGAGTGCCTTGGCCTCAATTATGCCGGCCACAATCTCCATATCGGGCCGGAGTTTCGTCCAGCTGAGATCCTGCAGGCGGTCCAGTGTACGCTCCGGCTGTGCGTGCGAGGCAATGTCTGCCGTCAGCAGGATCTGCTCCTCCCGCACCAGAATGGCGGCGTCGTCTCCGCCCTCGTCCAGCCCCACTTCTGCCCACTGCTGTGCTGCTTCCAGATCGCCGTCGATTATGTGGCAGCGGCATATCTGGTTGGCTATTCTGCGGCGGGAGTAGTAGGTCTGGTGTTTTTCGTGCAGTTTCCAGGCCATCCGGAGGTGCGCGAGGGCGTCTTCCAGTCGGTCCTGCAGGCGGTTGATCAGCCCCAGATTCATGTGGGCACACACCAGATTATCCGCATTTTCCGTCTGCCGCACGATGTGGGAGAAGATCGATTCCGCTCGTTCCATCTCCCCGCGGCTCATGGTGACTATGCCCTCTGCCAGCATTATGGATGTGGGGGATTCGATGTTCAGCTCATCCCAGCGGCGGGAAATCAGGTCGAAGAGGGCGGAGGCCAGAGTGTGTTCCCG
>PUMM01000053.1 GCA_003551365.1 Clostridia bacterium | reverse complement strand
GGTGCGAGAGGTCTCCTTCGGCAAGATATCCGGTGCCACCGGAACCTATGCGCAGGTTCCCCCCGGGGTTGAGGATGAGGTGTGTGCGGAGCTGGGTCTCAGCCGTGCACCGATCAGCTCGCAGATACTGGGGCGGGATCGACACGCGGCTTTTCTCACCCAGATCAGTCTCGTCGGTGCCCTGCTGGAGAAGTACGCGACGGAGATCCGACACCTGCAGCGAACCGAGGTCCGCGAACTGGAGGAGCCTTTTCGCGCCGGGCAGAAGGGATCCTCGGCCATGCCGCACAAGCGAAATCCCATAGTGACCGAAAGGATCACCGGCCTGGCCCGCCTCCTGCGCAGCAACGCCCAGGTGGCAGTCGAAAATGTGGCTCTCTGGCACGAGCGCGATATCTCGCATTCATCGGTGGAGCGGGTAATTCTGCCCGATTCCACCATCATCCTGCATTACATGCTGGGAAAATTCATTGCGGTAATGGAGGATCTGGAGGTCTATCCGGAAAGAATGTTGGAAAATCTGCATCTGACTGGCGGCCTGATCTTCTCCCAGAAAGTTCTTCTTGCCCTGGTGGCTGCGGGTATGAGCCGGGAGGATGCCTATGATGTGGTGCAGGACTGTGCAATGCATTCCTGGGAGAGAGGTGAGTCGTTTGCTCGGCTCATAAAGGACGATAGCCGGGCTACCGGGCATCTGTCCCCCGAAAAGCTGGAGGAATGCTTTTCACTGGACAGTCATCTGCGCCATGTTGACAAAGTATTTGCACGATTGGGGTTGATTGAGTGATGACTGGCGGAGGAATGGGATCTCCCGAGGGCACCCCGGAAATAATCGAACTGGTTGGAAAACCCATGGATGAGATCAAGGGTGAAGTCATCCACAGGGGAAAAGCCAAAATAGTTTACAAAACCATTGAGGACGGCGTATTGCTGATGGAGTTCATGGATGATGCCACCGCATTTGATGGCGAAAAGCAGGGCAGTATTTCCAGCAAGGGAATGTATAACTCGCATATCTCCGCGGCGATCATGCGGCACCTGAACCAGTGCGGCGTTCGCACGCATTTTTTGGAGCAGCTGGAAGATCGCTTTCAGCTGGTTCGCCCACTGGATATGCTGCCCATAGAGGTGGTTATCCGCAACCAGGCGGCGGGCAGCCTGGCCCGCCGACTGGGTTTCAGTGAGGGGGGCGAGCTGGAGCGGCCCATACTCGAGTACTACTTCAAGTCGGACGAGCTGGGTGATCCCTGGCTCAATCGCTATCATATCCGGACACTGGATCTTTGCTCAGACGCCGAAATCGTGCGGCTGGAGGAAGACTCATGGCGCATAAATGCCATGCTGCGGGACTTCTTCCGCGAGCGCCAGCTGGAGTTGATCGACTTCAAGCTGGAGTACGGGCGGGGGCCGGAGCAGGAGCTGGTCCTCGGCGATGAAATCACTCCGGATACCTGCCGTCTGTGGGATATTGCCAGTGGGGACAAGCTGGACAAGGATCGTTTTCGCGATGACATGGGCGACGTGGAGGAAGCCTACCAGGAGGTTTATCGCCGCGTGGTGTGGGAGGACTGACCTCTCCGTTGGCGGAGAGTGAGGCCATCATGGATCAGTGACGGCGTGCAAGGCTAGCTGGTGAATGGAGATGAAGGACTGAGGTCATCTGGCATCCCGGCCGGAGCCGGGATAGGCGCCTCTCAATCCGCGCCCCGCCCGATCTGTCATCGGGGCTCGGGGGTATTGCTGATGTTTCTTGCGCTGCTTCATGACAGCAGCGACCGTTCGCGCTTCGGGTGCGAGAGGAGGAGTTATAGTATGAATGATAGTCTGCGGGAGGCCTGCGGTGTATGCGGGGTGTGGAATCATACCCACGCCAGTGTTCTCACCTACTACGCCCTGTATGCCCTGCAGCACCGGGGGCAGGAATCTGCGGGCATTGCCGTCTCGCGGGGGCAGAATCGCCCTCTCGCCCTGCATCGCGGCGTGGGACTGGTGGCGGAGGTGTTCGACGGGGCGGATCTGGATCGCCTGCAGGGCGAGTCGGCGATTGGCCACGTGCATTACGGCCGATCTGGCGACAGTTCCATGTTGAATGCGCAGCCGCTGGTGGTGCGGCTGAGGTCCGGTTCCCTGGGGATATCGCACAACGGGAATCTGATCAATGGCACAGAACTGCGGCGCCAGCTGGAGCAGAGTGGGAGCATCTTTCAAACCACCTCGGATGCAGAGGTGCTGGCTCACCTGACCGCCAGGGCCGGGCGGGAGGACATTGAGACGAACTTGCTGGCCGCCCTGCGGCAGGTGCGCGGTGCCTATGCTCTGGCCATTTTGACCCCCGAGGCCATGTTTGCTGCCCGTGATCCGCACGGGCTGCGCCCGCTGTCTCTGGGTCGCGTGGGGGATGGCTGGATGGTGGCATCGGAGACCTGTGCGCTGGACACGGCGGGGGCCGAGTTCGTCCGGGACGTCGAGCCCGGGGAGTTTGTGCGCATAGATGGTGAGGACGTACACAGCTCTCGCATTTCTAACTCCGACGTGCGGCCCGCACCCTGTGTATTTGAATACATCTATTTCGCACGTCCCGACAGCAACCTGGCCGGACGCAATGTGCATCAGGTGCGCAAGCGCCTTGGTGAGTATCTGGCGCAGGATCATCCCGTGGTTGCCGACGTAGCTTCCGGGGTTCCCGACTCCAGTATATCCGCCGCGACCGGGTACGCGGAGGCGGCCGACATCCCGTATGAGATGGGCCTGGTTCGCAACCGGTACATAGGCCGGACCTTCATACAGCCCGAGGACAGGTTGAGGCAGTTGGGAGTCAACCTGAAGCTCAACCCCCTGGATATGGTGATTCGCGATGCCCGGGTGGTGCTGGTGGATGATTCCATAGTGCGGGGCACGACCTCTCGTATTCTGGTGCAGCTGTTGAGAGAGGCGGGAGCCAGGGAGATCCACCTGCGGATAAGCTCGCCCCCGTATCGTTATCCGTGTCGCTACGGAATAGATACCAGTTCGCGCGGCGACCTGATTGCCGCCGGTCGCACGGTGGACGAGATTGAGCAGCTGGTCGGCGCGGATTCCCTGCGATATCTTTCGGAAGACCGCATTGCGGAGGCGGCTGGCGGCAGCCGCGATGACTTCTGCACAGCCTGTTTTTCCGGATGCTACCCCGTTTCGGTCGCTGGGGACGATGCTGATCCGCACAGGGGGAGGGATGAGTGTGAGTGAGGGAATGAGCTATCGCGACGCCGGGGTGGACATAGACAAGGCCGACCGGATCGTCGCGCAGATGCGGGACATAATTGCTGAGACCTGGACAGATGGCGTGGAGGAAGACTTCGGGGGTTTTGCCGCTTCCTTTGTGCCGGAATGGCGTACCTACCGGCGCCCCAGATTGGTGTCATGCACGGACGGGGTGGGAACGAAACTCAAAATGGCGGCCCGGGCCCGCCGCCTGCGCGGTACCGGGGTTGATTGCGTCGCCATGGTGATCAACGATCTGGTCACCGGCGGAGCCCGCCCCTTGTTCTTCCTGGACTACCTGGCGGCAAATGCTCTCGATCCGGAAGAGGTTCTGGAGATCATGCGCGGACTGGCCGATGGTTGTCGACGTTCGCGCTGTGCCCTGATCGGTGGCGAGACGGCGGAGATGCCCGGGACCTATGCGGATGAAGGATATGAGCTGGTGGGCTTTGCCGTGGGCATCGCCGAGGGTGACCCCGCCCTGCAGCCCCGCGGCCCGCGCAGTGGCGATCTGCTTCTGGCCCTGCCGTCGTCGGGACTGCACAGCAACGGTTTCTCGCTGGTGCGTAGGCTGGTGCAGCGGCAGAACTGGGATCTCGAGGATACCGTTGGTTCCATAGGCCGTCCCCTGGGTGAGGCTCTGCTCCGTCCCACCAGGATCTATGCCGCCCCGATAATCGACCTCTTCGAGGAGGAGTCTGCGGTGGCCGCCGCCCACATAACCGGCGGAGGAGTTTGCGCCAATGTGGAGCGTGTTCTGCCGGATCACCTCACTGCTGAACTGGACTGGGACAGCTGGGAGGTTCCCCCCATTTTTTCCCTCCTGCGCGAGGCGGGAAGTATTGCAGAAGAAGAAATGCGCCGCACCTTTAACATGGGAGTGGGGATGGTGGCGGTAGTGCCGGAGGAATGCCGGGAGGACGCCCTGGCCACTGCCGGGGCGCACGGACTGTGCAGCTGGATAGTTGGACGGGTGGTGGACAAGCACGGTGAGTGACATGGGCGGGAGCAGGAGATCCCTGGCGGTTTTTGCCTCCGGCCAGGACCGCAATCTCGCGGCCATCAGTGCGGGTCATTTCGCACGGGGTGCTGGACATGGAACCGACCCTGGTGCTCAGTGATCGGCCAGATGCAGCCGCCCTAGATCGGGCCCGACGCGCCGGGGTTGCGACCGAGGTGGCACCGCCCGCCGGGGAGGGGCAGGATTGCGGCAGGAAGCTGCTGCAGTGTGTGCAGTCCTACTCCCCAGACATAATTGCGCTCGCCGGGTTTATGCCCTTCGTACCGCCCGATTTTGTGCGCGACTTCCCGGGGGATGTGATCAACATTCATTCCTCGCTGCTCCCCGCCTCCTGGGGGCTGCATGCACAGCAGCAGGCTCTGGACTGTGGGGTGCGGGTCTCCGGTTGTACCGTTCACTTCGTTGATGGGGGGCTGGACAGCGGGCCGGTGATCCTGCAGGCTGCCGTTGCCATCTATCCGGGAGATGATGAGGGAACCCTTTCCGCACGGACCTTGCAGTGGGAGCACCGCCTGTATCCGCGTGCCCTGCGGCTGTATGTGCAGGACAGATTGCAGATTTGTGGGAGGAAGGTGACGATTGTCGATGAGTGATACCAGAACTGCCCTGATAAGCTGCTCGGACAAGCGCGGGCTGGGACCGCTCGCCCGCCAGCTGCAGGAGATGGGGTGGCGCATCGTGTCCACCGGGGGAACGGCAGAGCATCTGGCCGGAGCGGGTGTTGAGGTGATCAACATTTCCGAGATCACCGGACATCCCTCTCTGCTCGGCGGACGGGTGAAGACGCTGCATCCAGCGATTCACAGCGGAATCCTGGCCAGGCGTGATCGTCGGGAGGATATGGAGCAGTTGCGCGATATGCGTTACGAGCCGATCGACATGGTGGTAGTAAACCTCTATCCCCTGGAGGAGGCTGCTGCAGGTGGTGCGGCAGAGAATGAGGTGCTGGAGAACATAGATATAGGTGGACCGACGCTGCTGCGGGCGGCAGCCAAGAACTTCCCCTCCGTCATAGGCGTGGTGCGCCCGGACGATTACGAGCGCGTGCTACAGTGCCTGCGGGAAAGGGGTGAGGTCGACCTGGATACCCGGCGCGGGCTGGCGGCGGAGGTGTTCCGCCACATTTCGCGTTATGATTCACTGATCTCTGTGTATCTCGCCGGTGGAAGCGATGCGATGCTGAGCTATCCCGAGGAGATGACTGTACCTCTGCGCCGCGGACACACGCTGCGTTACGGTGAGAACCCGCATCAGAGTGCAGCCTTCTATGAAGTACCGGGCAGTTCCAGCCTGTCTCTGGCGCGCCTTAAACGGTACTCGGGTCCCGCTCTGTCATACAACAACTACTGCGACATCGATGTGGCCGTGTCAGCTGCGGCCGATTTCTCCGATCCAGCTGCCTGTGCCATCAAGCACAGCATCCCCTGCGGGGTGGCGAGCGCAGATTCGATTACTGCGGCCTTTGCCCGGGCCTACGAGGCCGATCCCGTATCCATCTTTGGTGGGGTGGTGGCAGTGAACCGCCCGGTGGACATGGATCTGGTGCAGTGCATTGTGGACCGGGAGCTCTTCCTGGAAGCACTGGTTGCTCCTGCGTACACGAGTGAGGCACTGCAGCGGCTGCAGAAGCGAAAAAAGCTGCGCGTGCTGCGGCTGGATGGCCTGAATGCCCCTCGATCCAGGGCAGAGGAGCTGGAGTTAGATAAAATGGAGGCGCGCTCTGTTCGGGGCGGCATGCTGATAAACAGCCGGGATGAAGGGTTCAGACTGCACAAGTGCTGGGAAGTAGCCGGGCGACACCAGCCGGATGAGGATGTGTGGCCGGATCTGGAGTTCGCCTGGAAGGTCTGTAAGTACGTCAAATCGAATGCCATTGTGGTTGCCCGGGATCGGGTGAGCTGGGGCATAGGTGCGGGGCAGGTCAATCGAGTTGGCTCGGCCCGCATTGCCCTGGAGGCGGCCGGCGATCGTTGCCCAGGAGCCGTGGTGGCCTCGGACGGTATGCTGCCGTTTCCTGATGTGGCGGAACTGGCTGCTGAACGGGGCATCGCCGCCCTGGTGCAGCCGGGGGGTTCCATCCGGGACGAGGAGAGCATCGAGGTGGCGGACCGCTCTGGTATGGCGATGATCTTTACCGGACGGCGTCATTTCAGACACTAAAAATGCGAGACCACTAGGAGGAGGATCCATTTATGGACGTACTGGTCGTCGGCAGCGGCGGGCGGGAAGATGCTCTGGTGCAGAAGCTGGCTGAAAGTGACAAGGTAGAGACGATTCACGCGTTACCTGGCAATGACGGCATGGCCGGACAGGCACATCTCATCGAGGGCAATGCTGAGGATGTAGAGGCAGTGGCCAGAGCCGCACGGGAGGCCGACATCGACCTGGCTGTAATTGGACCGGAAAAGCCCCTGGCTCTGGGGGTTGTCGATGCGCTGCAGGAGGTGGGGGTCGCCGCGTTTGGTCCCAGCAGGGAAGCTGCGCGCATCGAAAGCAGCAAGGTGTTCGCCAAGCAGCTCATGGAGAAATACGACATTCCAACTGCCGATTTCCGGGTCTTTTCCTCTCATTCTGAAGCAGTGGCTCACCTGAATGACCGTTCATTTCCCGCCGTCATCAAGGCGGATGGACTGGCCGCCGGCAAGGGCGTAGTGGTCGCCCGCGATCGGGCTGAGGGGCTGCGGGCCCTGACGCAGATAATGGTGGACCGCCGGTTCGGAGATGCCGGTGAACGCGTCATTATTGAGGACTGCCTGGTCGGAGAAGAACTCAGCGTCATGGCCATCACGGACGGGGAGACGGTGGTGCCGCTGGATGCGGCCCAGGATCACAAGGCCATTTACGATGGCGATCGCGGACCCAATACGGGTGGAATGGGTGCGTTTTGTCCCGTGCAGTTTTACGACGAGGAATTGGCGGAGACAGTATGCCGGGATATCCTGCGACCCACCGTCAGGGCCATGGCGGAGGAGGGTGTTCCCTTCCAGGGTGTTCTGTACGCCGGGTTGATGGTGACGGAGGACGGACCTGAGGTGCTGGAGTTCAACTGCCGGTTCGGTGATCCGGAGGCACAGGTGGTCCTGCCCCGTCTGGACAGTGACCTCGCCCCGGTCCTGGCCGCTGCCGCGGCGGCGGACGGTAGTCTGGCATCGGAGGCCGAACTCGTTCACTGGAGGGAGCAGAGCGCAGTCTGTGTCGTTCTGGCTTCTGAGGGGTATCCCCTGGACTATGAGAAGGGGTATTCGATCGAGGGGCTGGATGAGGTCGCGGAGAATGTGCGGCTCTATCATGCCGGCACGGTGCGTACCGATGCTGGCTGGCGCACGGTCGGAGGACGCGTTCTCGGCGTGACCGGGCTGGGTCGTGATCTGGAGCAGGCCAGACGACGGGCCTACCGACAGATAGAGTCCATCAGATTCTCTGGCATGCACTACAGGACAGATATCGGCCGGTGATGCGAACTCACCGGATGAGAGCTGTCTCCGGATGTACGTTGTGCTGTGGTACAATGGGTCGGCATGAGAGGAGCTGATCACGGGTGCGCTCACTGGAGGATTTGAACCCGGCACAGCGGGAGGCAGTGATGCACGAGGAAGGTCCTGCGCTGGTGGTGGCCGGCGCAGGCAGTGGAAAGACCAGGGTCCTGACCAGGCGCCTCGCCTACCTAATAGAGGCGCGCGATGTCAGCCCTTTTGCCATTTTGGCCATAACCTTTACCAATAAGGCCGCCCGGGAGATGAAAGACAGGTGTGGCGACCTCATCGGCGACGTGGTACGCCAGATGTGGGTGGGCACTTTCCACTCGATCTGCGTGCGGATCCTGCGCCGCTGGGCTGAGCGCATCGGGTACTCGCGGGATTTTGTGATTTACGACCGCAGCGACCAGCTCAGCCTGCTGCGCGGCATAATGAAGGAGATGAATCTCGACAGTAAGCAGTTCAAGCCCACTTCAGTACTGCACACCATAGGCCAGAAAAAGAATGCCTTTCACTCGCCGGAGGACATGGAAAGGGAGGAGCTCGATCCCTACCAGCGCGAGATTGCCCGCGCATACCGGGAATACCAGAGGCAGCTGGTTGGATGCAATGCCATGGATTTCGACGACCTACTGCTGGCGACGGTGCGGCTGCTGCAGGGTCATCCCGATGTGGCTGCAGAATACCGGAGGCGCTTCTCGCACATTCTGGTGGATGAATACCAGGACACCAACCGCGTGCAGTATCGGTTGATACACCTTCTTGCCCGTGAACATCATAACGTCTTTGCCGTGGGTGATTCCGATCAGTCCATCTATGGCTGGCGCGGGGCGGACATCGGCAACATCCTCAACTTTCAGGCCGACTATCCGGAGGCCCCGATTTACAAGCTGGAACGCAACTACCGGTCCACCAGCCCCATTCTGCGGGCGGCCGGTCGGGTGATCAGCAGAAACCGGAAGAGGCAGGAGAAGGAGCTGTGGACGGACCGGTCGGACGGCGAACCCGTATGCTTCTATCGGGCTGCTACCGGGGGGGAGGAGGCGCATTTTGTCGTCTCCTACATAGAACAGCTGGTGCATCGTCATGGCAAACGCTGGTCGGATTTTGCGGTGTTGTATCGTACCAACGCCCAGTCGCGGCTTCTCGAGGAGACCTGCATGCGGAGGCGGGTACCGCATCACGTGCTCGGAGCTACGAGATTTTACGAGCGAGAGGAGATACGCGATGCTGTGGCGCTGCTGCGCCTGCTGGTCAACCCGGACGATTGGGTGAGCCTGCGCCGGGTGATCAACAAACCGCGGCGGGGAGTTGGACCCG
>PUMM01000153.1 GCA_003551365.1 Clostridia bacterium | reverse complement strand
TCCTCGGTCCGGGCTACGCCATGCCCGATGAGGCCACTATCCGGGCAACCCATACGGCTGCATCCCGCGAGGGCGTGTACTGCGAGACGGTATATGTGGCCAAGACTCTGGCCGGTCTGATCGGTCTGGTTACCTCAGGACGCATTTCTCAGAAGGAAGGCGTGTGCTTCTTCCACACGGGAGGCCATCCCTCTTTGTTTGAGCAGTGCCGATACTTCCAGCCCTGATCTCTTCTCAGAGACTCATCCCCCATTTTTGTCGGATAGTAGACGGCAGCCTGATGCATCGGGTGCGAATGCTGTCCGCCTGTCGAGAGTCTGCTCCGCATTCACATCCTCTCTGGAGAACCCTCGTGCGACGATAATCCATTGACCATCGCCGTGTGCCACATTTGACGATCCGAATAGCTGTCTATATAATATTATCCTGATAAACTTAATCGGGATAAAGAAATGGGGAATCATAATTGCTAGCTGCAGTCACAGAGGATCTGCGGGCGGCATTGCGCAATGATCCGGCGGCCCGCTCGGCTCTACAGGTAATCCTATTCTATCCAGGCTTTCATGCCATGATCCTGCATCGTATCGCCAATCGATTGCACGGGTGGGGTCTGTTTCTACCATCCCAGTTTTTCAGCTGGTTCAGTCGTCTGATTACCGGGGTGGAAATCCATCCCGGGGCCGAGATTGCTCCGGGAGTGTTCATAGATCACGGCATGGGAGTGGTTATCGGTGAGACTACCCGCATCGAAAGGGGCGTCACACTGTATCCGGGTGTGGTCCTAGGCGGGGTCGGTCGACAGCGCGGCAAACGCCATCCTGATGTAGGCGAGGGGGCACTCATTGGTGCGGGAGCCAAAGTTCTTGGTCCAGTGGAGGTGGGAGCTCACAGCCGAGTCGGGGCGGGAGCAGTGGTGCTAGAATCTATACCCCGGGGATGCACTGCGGTTGGAGTTCCGGCCCAGGTGGTGCGAGGAGGCGAATGCGAAGGACGTGATGCGCTGTCTGCACAACTCGCAGGTGGGGGGAATGGCCGTTGAATACTGAAGTTGGAGTGCTCACAGCCATAGGAGACACCCCGATGGTGAGGCTCGATAGGCTCTTTCCCGCTGAGGGGATAGAAGTGTGGGCCAAGCTGGAATCGGCCAACCCGGGCGGAAGTGTGAAGGATAGACCGGCCCTCGGTATGATTCTTAGGGCCGAACGTAGGGGAGAGTTGAACGGTGGAGATACGATAGTCGAGCCCACTAGCGGGAATATGGGCATAGGGTTGGCCATTGTGGCTGCCGTCAGGGGGTACCGATTGGTGCTCACCATGCCGGAGAGTATGTCAGAAGAGAGGACGCGGCTGCTGCGCATTCTGGGGGCGGAAGTACATCTCACTTCTGCTGAGGACGGAATGACTGGTGCCGTTCGTGCGGCAGAGCAAATGGTTGCCCGTCACGGTTACTTCATGCCGGACCAGTTTGCGAATCCGGCAAACCCGGCCATCCATCGCAGGACGACTGCGCAGGAGATTCTGCGGGATATGGATGACCCGGCGGATTACTGCCTGTTTGGAGTTGGAACTGGAGGTACCATAACGGGTGTAGGTGAGGTTCTCAAGGAACATTGGGAAGACGTATGTGTGGTGGGGGTCGAGCCGGAGGAGTCGCCCGTCCTTTCCGGGGGAGAATCCGGTTCGCACGGTATCCAGGGAATTGGCGCGGGGTTTGTGCCCTCCATCCTGGATCAGAGTCTCATCGACGAGGTGATCACTGTGTCGGAAGCGCAGGCCTGGGATTATGTACATCGTCTGGCTGAGACGGAGGGCCTGCTGGTGGGGGTGTCATCTGGAGCGGCGGTGGCTGCTGTTCACGCGCTGACCGAACGACTGTCTGGTGTAGCGTCCCCGGTGCGGGTGGTGACGCTGCTCCCCGATACGGGCGAACGATATCTCAGTTTGCTGCAGTGATGAGATGGGATGACGACGGGAGAGAGATTTTTCTGTTCCGGGCTCTTCCGGGCAGGCAGGTGTGCGAGTGTGCCCGGCTGACAGGGGGAGACGAGGGGTGAGCGGGGCGAATGAGCGCCGCATACCATGCTTGTCGCCTCAGTGCTGGGATGGAAATTTGCTCGCAGTTCCAATATCCTGAAGGGTAGCGCGGCACTGGTTTCGTCGCGCTTTCTTTACTGGTAGATCGGGATGCAGCAATGATGCGCAATCCTGCCCAGAGAGAGGGTGTCACAGGTGCAGGAGAATGAGAGATCTTACATTCGATTGACCACCGGACAACTCGCTGGCATAGTCGTGGTGACGGTAGTTATCGCGGCGATGCTGACGTTCGGTTTTGCCAATGCCTACCTGGCCCCGGAAGAGGAACAGGAACCCGAAGAGGGTGACCTGATCACACAAGCAGAGAACTATCCGGAGCTGGTCCGGGCGATCCAACTCATAAGAGATAACTACGTCGACCGGGATGCTGCGGATGTGGAGAAGATGATAGAAGGAGCCATAGAGGGAGCCATCGGCAGCACGGGAGATCGCTATTCCACGTATTTTGATGCCTCTGCGCTGGAAGATTTTCAGCAGGAGACAGTTGAGGGCGAATACTCGGGTATAGGTGCCTCTATTCAGGATATTGATGGGTATGTGACCATAATGGTGCCTTTTGAGGAATCACCCGCCGCCACCACTTCCTTTGAGGGGGCGGAAGACGACGACCCTGTCGGCCTGCGACCGGGTGATCGGATCCTCACCGTGGATGGCGTCGATGTAGTTGGAATGTCGGCGGATCATGTGGCGGAGATGATCCGCGGACCGGTGGGCGAGAAAGTGGAGGTCAAAGTTGAGCGTCCGGATGAAAATGGTGCAGCCGAGTTGATCTTCAATTTCGAGCGCGCTGAGGTGGAGATTCCCACGGTGGAGTCGGAGGTCATTGACGGTGATGTGGGGCTTCTGAGTCTCACTCGATTCACCGGTCAGACTCCGCAGCAGGTCAGCGAGCAGCTCGCCTATCTTGAGGATCAGGATGTATCGGGAGTCATCATCGATCTGCGGAATAACCCGGGCGGCACGCTGGAGGAATGTGTGGCTGTGGCCGATATGTTTCTGCCCGAGGGGGTTGTCCTGCAGGTAGTCGGTCGGGACGGCGAGACCGAAGAGATACGGGTCAGCGGCGATGCCTATCCCAAGCCGCTGGTAGTGCTGGTCAATGAGTTCACTGCGAGCGGGGGCGAGATACTGGCCGGTGCCCTGAATGAGCAGATGGATGTACCGCTGGTGGGCACCACTACATTTGGCAAGGGATCGGTGCAGCGCCTCTTCTATCTGGATGAGGATCGTCCCACGGGGATGAAACTCACGACGGAGCGATTCCTGACTCCTTCAGGGTACAGTATAGAAGAAGAGGGCGGACTCAAGGTTGACCACGAGGTGCCGGGTCCAGAGGATGGTAGGTACGGTGACCTGGACGCTGACCCGCAGCTGCAGAAGGCGCTCGAACTAATGCGGGAGCGTCTGAATCGATAGTTCGATAGGGGTGCCTCTCCGAGCGGCGCCCCCGGAACTGTGAGCGGGAGGGCGTGGATTGGACATAAATCCCCTGCTGGAACTTGCGCGCGATATCGTGCTGCGGGTGCCGATGGGGATACTGCCATTCAGCGTGAGCGGTATCCTGTTCTGGGTCGTCATGGCGCTGGTGTGGATGCAGTATCGCCGATTGGCCTCGCTCGAGAAGCAGATACATGGGTTTGTCCTGAATGATCCCATTCGCAGCACAGCTTCGTCGGCCGTGTACGGCATTGCCGCCGGAATCATTGGGAGTCTGCTGCTGGTGTTCATGGGAGTCGTTCTGCTGCAGCAGGACATCATCTACTTATGGCCGGCTGCACTATTGTTGATGTTTGTCAATCCCAGGTTCCTGTGCTTTTCCTACGCGGCGGGTGTTCTGTCAGTGAGTCATCTGGTTCTGGGTTTTCCGAGTGATTTGAATGTGGCCGGCATCATGGCGCTGGTGGCCATCCTCCATTTGATGGAGGGTGTACTCGTTCTCTTGAGTGGTGGCAGGGTCTCTACTGCCGTCTATGTCCGGCGTCAGGGACGGGTGATCGGAGGACACCTGATCCAGCGCTTCTGGCCGATCCCGATTATGATAATATTCTTCCTGCAGGTGTCCCCGGAGATGGCGGCAAATCCGGTGCAGATGCCGGAATGGTGGCCGTTAGTTCGGGTCGCTCCCCCTTCCGGCGAGGCATGGGCCAGAGTGCTGACTCCGGTGGTTGCCGCCCTCGGTTACTCCGATATTGCTGTGAGCGAGGCGCCCCGCCGGCGAGCCCGTAGGAGCGCACACCAACTGTGGGTGTTCAGTTTGGTGCTGCTTTTTCTGAGCCTGGGCATTGCCTACTGGCGACCGTTGGTGTGGGTGGCAGCATTGTTCAGCCCTCTGGGACACGAGGCGATGATCATGTATGGGAGCAGAAAACAGATGAATGATTCTCCCCGCTACGGTCCGGCTGACTACGGGGTAGCAGTTATGGATGTGAGTCCGCGCGGCGCCGGCGCGGCACTGGGATTGCAATCGGAAGACATCATTGTCTCCGTCAACGGAGAACGGGTGGAGTGTCGCGACGATCTCTTGCAGCAGTTTCGGGAGAGCCCGGGAAGTCTCAGATTCACCGTAATTCGGGGCGAACGAGTTCGCTTCCTGCGGGGCAGGCGGACCCCGGCTCAGGACCTTGAGGTAGTTACGGTTCCGGAGCCCGGTGATCGGGAGCAGGTAGACCTGGCGCGCTCCGGCCTGCTGGTTCGCTGGTGGAGGGCGCTCAGAAGGCGCGTCGCACGGATGTTCCGCTCTTGACCGAACGGGCGTTCGGTGATAGCCTTGTTTTGCACATTGGTATGAGGAGGATTTGATGTCCCGGTTTGAGCTCATATCCGAATTTGCGCCGAAGGGCGATCAGCCTGAGGCAATAGATAAACTCAGTGGGCTACTCGAGCAGGGTCACCCGGCCGCGACTCTGTTAGGTGTAACCGGTTCGGGGAAGACCTATACTGTGGCCTGTGTCATAGAGAAGCTGCAGCGCCCCACGCTGGTAATTGCACATAATAAGACGCTGGCCGCACAGCTGTGCAGTGAGTTTCGCGAGTTCTTCCCGAACAATGCGGTGGAGTACTTCGTGAGCTACTACGACTACTATCAACCCGAGGCTTACATTCCGCAGACCGATACGTACATTGAGAAGGATGTACTGATCAATGATGAGATCGACAAACTGCGCCATTCAGCCACGAGCGCGTTGTTCGAGCGCAGGGACGTCATCATTGTGGCATCAGTATCGTGCATATACGGTCTCGGCTCACCCGTCGATTACGAGAACCTGGTGGTATCGCTACGCCGGGGCGGCAGACGCGATCGGGATGAGATCGTGCGTGATCTGGTGGAGATACAATATGAACGCAATGATGTCGATTTCCGCCGCGGTACCTTCCGCGTGCGCGGGGATGTGCTGGAGATCTTCCCCGCCTCCTCAGCTGAGAATGCTGTCCGCGTGGAGATGTTCGGGGACGAAATTGATCGCATAACCGATATAGATACACTGACCGGGGAAGTTGTGAGTGAACGGGACCATGCGGCCATCTACCCGGCAACCCACTACATTACGGAGGCGGAAAAGAGGCGTCGCGCTGTCAGATCAATAGAGCATGAGCTGGAAGAGCGGCTGCAGGAACTGCGATCTCAGGATAGACTCCTGGAGGCGCAGCGACTGGAACAGCGCACTCGTTACGATCTGGAAATGCTGCGCGAGGTGGGTTATTGTACCGGAATCGAGAACTATTCCCGCCATCTTACGGGGCGAGCTCCCGGTGATCCGCCGTACACGTTGCTGGATTATTTCCCCGAAGATTTCGTGACTGTTGTGGATGAATCGCACCGAACAATTCCCCAAATTGGCGGCATGTATGCGGGAGATCGGTCGCGCAAGGAAAACCTTGTACGGCACGGGTTTCGCCTGCCATCGGCCTTCGACAACCGCCCCCTGACCTTCGATGAGTTTGAGGAGGTGGTGGGGCAGAGAATATATGTGTCGGCGACTCCGGGGGAGTATGAGACGCGCGACAGTGCCTCGGTGGTGGAGCAGATCGTGCGCCCCACCGGTTTGCTGGATCCGGAGGTTGAGGTCCGGCCCGCACAGGGCCAGGTGGATGACCTGGTGGATGAGGTGCGGGAGCGGGTGAGCCGCAATGAACGGGTGCTGATCACCACCCTGACCAAACGCATGGCAGAAGAGTTGACCGATTATATGAATGACCTGGATTTCTCCGTTCGCTATCTGCATTCAGAGATTGATACTCTGGAGCGGATGGAGATCATCCGCGATCTGCGCCTGGGTGTGTTCGATGTCCTCGTGGGAATTAACCTGCTGCGGGAAGGCCTCGACCTGCCCGAGGTTTCCATGGTGCTGATACTGGATGCGGATAAGGAAGGGTTTCTGCGTTCTGAGCCCTCACTCATTCAGACGGTGGGTCGCGCAGCGCGGAACGTAAATGGAAAAGTGATAATGTATGCAGATCATATTACCGGTTCGATGCGACGTGCCATCGAGGAAACGTACCGCCGGCGGGCCATCCAGGAGGAGTTCAATCGCATGCACGGAATAACGCCGGAGACGGTGAGAAAGGCTGTGCACGGGGTCATAGAGGCCAGTCGTGTGGTGGATCAGCCAGAAGCCCTGAAGGATCGGCGCGTCGAGGACATTCGTCCGCGCGAGGTTCCCGAGCTGGTTGAAAAACTGCGGAGTGAGATGCAGGAAGCCTCGGATAACCTGGAATTTGAGCGCGCCGCCGTGCTTCGTGATATGATCATCGAGCTGGAAGATCGCAAGCCGCGGCAGAAGTCGGGCTGAATGATGTAGCAGGTGGAGGTGCCGGGAGTGGCCAAAGACGTCATTGCCGTGCGGGGAGCACGGCAGCATAACCTGCAGAATATTGACATAGATATTCCCCGGGACAGCCTGGTGGTGATCACCGGCATATCCGGCAGCGGCAAGAGCTCGCTGGCCTTCGATACCATCTACGCTGAGGGGCAGCGTCGCTATGTCGAGTCTCTGTCCGCCTATGCGCGGCAGTTTCTGGGGCAGATGGATAAGCCCGACGTGGAGCAGATAGAGGGATTATCCCCCGCGATATCGATTGATCAGAATGCCACCAGCCACAACCCGCGTTCTACCGTGGGCACGGTAACGGAAATACATGATTATCTGCGGCTTCTGTTTGCGCGGGTGGGAGAGGCCCACTGCCCGCACTGCGGGCAGACGATTCAGGGACAGACCGTTGACCAGATGGTAGATCAGGTGCTCCGCCTCCCCGAGGGCACCCGGTTTCAGGTGCTCGCCCCGGTGGTGCGGGATCGGAAGGGTGAACATGAGAGAGTGATTGAGGAAGCGCGGCGCGGCGGCTTTGTTCGTGTGCGCGTGGACGGTGAGGTTTACCTTCTCGATGAGGTTCCCGACCTGGATGGCAACCGCCGGCACAGCCTCGAAATAGTTGTTGACCGCCTGATCATTCGCGACGGCTTACAGAACCGTCTGGCGGATTCTCTGGCGACCGCCCTGGCGTGGGGCGAGGGGTTGGCCATCGTCGATGTGATTTCTGGCGAGGATGTGGTGTTGAGTGAGGACATGGCCTGTCCCGAATGTGACTACAGTATGGAAGAGCTGTCCCCGCGCAGCTTTTCCTTCAACAGCCCGCACGGTGCCTGCCCCGCCTGTGATGGCCTGGGCGAGAACCTGGTGGTGGATCCGGATCTGGTGATTCCCGACAGGTCGCTCACCCTGCGCGAGGGTGCAGTGGCACCGTGGAGCCGCGGGGAATACTATCCTCAGCTGTTGATGTCTGCATGTCGGCACTGGGAGGTACCGGTGGATGTTCCGGTTAGCGAGCTGGATCGGGATCAGATCAATTTCCTAATGTACGGGGCCGGTAGTGAGCGATTTGAGTTCACGTATGAGAGCCGGTACGGTCGTCGTCGCACCCGGCGAAGGCGGTTTCCGGGGGTAGCGTCCAACCTGCAGAGGCGGCACCGCGAATCCGCCTCGGAGAGCATGCGTGCTTTTGCCCGTGAATATATGGTGCCGCAGGCCTGTCCCGATTGCGGTGGTGCACGCCTCCGCCCGGCCAGTCTGGCTGTGACGGTGGGTAAAAAGAACATATCGGAAATATCATGGATGCCAGTTGAGGACGCTCATGCGTTTTTCTGTGGGCTGGAACTGCAGGGCTCGGATGCGATAGTGGCCCGGCAGGTACTGCGGGAACTTCGGAAGAGACTCGGCTTTCTGGTGGATGTGGGCCTGGGGTATTTGACACTCAGTCGGGGGGCAGCGACACTCGCCGGCGGGGAATCACAGCGGATCCGGCTCGCCACGCAGATCGGCTCGGGCCTGGTCGGCGTCCTGTACATCCTGGATGAACCGAGCATAGGACTGCATCAGCGGGACAACCGCAGATTGCTGGATACCCTGCAGGATCTACGAGATCTGGGCAATACTCTCCTGGTTGTGGAGCACGACGAGGAAACTATCCGGCGCGCCGATCACGTTGTGGATATTGGTCCTGGTGCTGGGGATGCAGGCGGAGAGGTGGTGGTCGACGGGCCGCCGGAGCACATAATGCAGTGTTCTGAGTCGGTAACCGGGCAGTATCTCAGCGGGGTGAAGAACATTCCCGTACCCGATAGGCGCAGACAGCCAGAGAATAGATGGATGACGGTGCGCGGGCCACGCGAGCATAACCTGAAAGGTATGGATGTTCACATTCCTCTCGGTCTTTTTGTCGGAGTCACTGGGGTGTCTGGGTCGGGCAAGAGCACGCTGATCCACGACATCATATACCGACAGCTGGCGCATGATCTCAATCGGGCACATCAGCCTTCCGGGCAGCACGACGAGATTCTGGGCAAGGAACATCTCAATAAGGTGGTCGAGATCGACCAGTCGCCGATCGGCAGAACTCCGCGTTCCAACCCGGCCACCTATACGGGAGCCTTCGATCACATACGTGAGGTATTTGCCAATACACCTGAAGCCAGGGCGCGCGGC
>PUMM01000171.1 GCA_003551365.1 Clostridia bacterium | reverse complement strand
GGAAGGGCGACCAGGCGCGCACCATCCGATGCCGCTCTCTCTATCCCGGCCACAGCCGCATCCAGGTTCTCTCGCACTTCCCCAGTACGAACATCCATCTGCACCGCAGCTATTCGCAAGGCTGAACCCATCCTCTCAACAGATGCGCGGCAGCGGGTCGCCGGCAAAGAACCCGACGTTCCTGGTTCCTCCCAGGGCCGTCCGCACCCGCACAGCGGCAGTTCCCGGCGTCACCTCTCCGACAATGCTGGGGGCCGCAGCAGTATCATGACATCTGAGTACCTTCAGCACCTCCCCCGCAGCATCCTCACTCACCACCATGAGCATATTGCCCTCATTCGCCAGATACAGTGGATCCAGACCCAGCATATCCGCGGCCTCCCGGACGGTCCTCCGCACCGGAATATCCCCCTCGCGCAGCATCACATCGACGGGCAGCGAAGTGATCATCTCCTTCAATGCTGTGGCCAGCCCACCGCGCGTTGGATCGCGCAGGAATTTCACTGCATCGCCCACCTGCTGCAGTACATCCCGCACGACACCCCAGAGCGGCGCACAATCGCTCTGGGCGGGCGGCGAGAAAGGGAATCCTTCCCGGTTGGCCAGCACCGCCAGTCCGTGGTCACCCACGTATCCGGTGACTATCACCCTGTCACCGGCAGATATGCGATCGGGAGCCAGTCTGACATTATGTGTTCTGCAGCCCAGACCGGTTGCACTGATAAAGACCCCGTCTGCGCTTCCACGCTCTACCACTTTGGTGTCGGCGGCGACCAACTCCACTCCCTCCGTTGCTGCGGCATGCCCCATGGAAGTAACGACGCGACGGAGGGCATCCAGGTCGAGTCCTTCTTGCAGAATGAAGCTGGCGGTCATATACACCGGGCGCGCACCGCAAGCCGCCAGATCATTTATGGTACCGTAAACGGCCAGCTCCCCGACATCGCCGCCCGGAAATTCTGCCGGAGAAACCACAAAGGCATCAGTGGTGATCATCCACGAACCGGGAACCTGGGGCAGGGCGGCAGCATCATCAGCAGCAGAGAGCGAGTTCCCAGCCAGAGCCGGGATGAACACAGAATCAATGAGATCCCTGGTTGCCCGCCCGCCGTCACCGTGCACCATTTCCACCAGCTTTGCTTCATCAGTCACCCGTGGATTCCTCCCGACTGTAATGGTAGTAATTGAAACATGAGCCCTCACGTGACACCATGCAGGGTCCCAGCGGATGCACTGGGTCGCAGGCCACCCCGACGAGGGGACAATCCTCCGGTTCGGCTGCCGCCCGCAAAATATCGCCGCACCGACACCCATCATCCCCGCCGTCCGCTGCAGTGCCGGGCGATGCCAGTGGGGCGGCATCGTGCACAGCAAACTCATCCCGCAGCTGCAGACCGCTGTTCGGCACATTGCCGAGTCCGCGCCACTCGGCGTCACACCGCGAAAATATGCGCTCTGTGTCGGCCCGGGCAGCCCGGTTGCCATTATCACTTACTGCACGTCGATACTGGTTGGAAAGCGCCACCTCATCCCGGCAGAGCATACTCAACAGTGCATTCAATGCCCGTAACATATCCAACACCTCAAAGCCGGCAATGACCGCCGGGAGACCTGCGCCCGATGCCACAAAATCAAAGGATTTCTTTCCAACCACTGCAGCTACATGTCCGGGGAGAATAATGCCGTCCAGCTTGACCTCGCTGTCGTAGAGAAGACACCGGAGGGCCGGCAGGAGCATCCGCTGGATAGACAGGATCCGGAGATTCGCCTGACCCTCCTCCGCCGCCCGGCGGAGAACCGCCGAAACCGCCGGGGCAGTGGTTTCAAATCCCACTGCCAGCAGGATTACCGTCCGCTTTCGATTATCCCTGGCCAGCTCCAGCGCCTCCCATGGAGAATATATCACCCGCACCTCTGCACCGCGGGCTCTTTCGCTGCGCAGACAGGACTGAGAGCCAGGTACCTCCATCATGTCGCCAAAAGTACATATTATATGATCATTCTGCCGGGCCAGGGCAACCATGCGATCCACCTCAGCCTGCGGAGTCACGCAGACCGGACATCCGGGACCGCTGCGCAGCCGAATTTGACCCTCAAGAGCGTCGCGCAGCCCGGAAGCACTGAAAGCCGCTGTGTGCGTTCCGCACACCTCCATGAAGGTGAGAGTCCGGCCGATACAGCCGGCCTTTCTTCTCACCTCAGCCAGAACCGTCCGACTCAGGTCCGGATCTGAGAACCTCCTGAGAACCCTCTGCACAGTAGGCCTCCTTCAGTAGGCGCAGAGTCTCTTCAGCCTCCCGCACATCCACCACCGCGATGGCATGACCCGCATGCATGAGAATGTAGTCTCCCGTCCGCACCCCGGGCACAGCATCCACCGCGCAGAAAGTCTCGCTGCAGCCCACGTTGACCCGGGCCACCCCATCCGCAACAGCGACTACTTCAACAGGAACGGCCAGGCACATGCAGACTGTCCTCCCGTCCCGCACGGTACGCAGCGATGACCGCCTGCCCGAGACTGATACCCCCATCGTTGGGCGGCACCTCGTCGGGTACCAGCACGGTGAAACCCTCTTCGCGGAGGTTCGCCCTGACGTGTGAGAGCAGGTCCGGATTCTGAAAGACTCCTCCACTCAATGCTAACACATCGCACTCGGCGATTTCACGACTCAACAGAGCTCCCCGCACCATCATCTCCCCCACAGTGCTCTGAAAGGACGCTGCAATGTCCACAGGATCTTTCCCCGCAGACAGAAGCCGCATGAGCTCGCTCCAGGTCTCCCGCACATCCCACAGATAAAGATCTCCCTTTTTTCGGAGGGAGAAAGGCATACTCTCCTCCGCCCACCCTGCCGTCTCGCTCAGCTGCACTGCGGGCTGGCCGGAATAGTGGGCCCGAAGACAGAACCCCAGCAGTGCTGACACCGCATCGAACAGTCTTCCACAGCTGGAGGTGAGAGGCGTGTTCACTCCCCGCTCCAGCTGCCGCAATGCGACGCGAAGCTCGGCTTCCTCCCCGGGGAACAGCTGCAGGAGCCGGTTTAGTGCTGGTCGCCCAAAAGCATCGTGCAAATGGGCCAGGGCCATGCGCAGCGGCCGCCGGACTGCCCGCTCTCCCCCGGGCATCGGCACTCTGCGCAGTGAGACCAGACGTCGGTAACTCACGAGATCAGCGTACAGGATCTCCATCCCCCATATGGTACCATCATCGCCGTATCCGCTGCCGTCGGCGATTATTCCCAGAGCTGGACCGCTTCGTCCGTTTTCCGCCAGACAGGCAGCCAGGTGAGCGTGATGATGCTGCACGGGCACGACGGGAATCTCGCGGTCCCCGGCATACTCTGCGGCGAGCCCGGTACTGCGATACCCGGGATGCAGGTCGCGCGCCACCACTGAGGGGTAGGCCTCCAGTATCTCCGCCATGTCACCAACTGAGTCCCACCAGGATTGCACGATCTCCTCCTCATGCAGCGAACCGATGTGCTGACTCAAAAAGGCCTGGTTCCGGTGCAGAAAGCAAAAGGTATTTTTCTCATCCGCCCCGCAGCCCAAAACGGTGGAAAGCTCTCCTTCCGCCGCACGGGACGGCAGGACGATGGGGCGGGGCACGTATCCGCGCGATCGCCGATAGGATATGAAGTCGCGCCGACCGCCACGCGCCGGAACTGACCGCACGACCGAATCATCACACCTCCGCAGGATGGGTCTATTGTGAGTCAGAAATGCCTCAGCGATGCAGCTGAGGTGAAAGCGAGCCGTCTTCTCCCGGACGGCCATGGGCATTCCCCGGAGATTACCGCTGGTCATCACCAGGGCGGGCAGAGAATCGCTGAACATAAGCAGATGCAGCGGACTGTAGGGGAGCATGACCCCCACCGAAGAGCAATGCTGCGTCACTTCCGGCACAATCGGAGCATCCTCCTGCAGCGGCATGATCACTATGGGGGCCTCGGGCGCCTGCAGCATCCGCGCATCATCCGCCGTCACTTTGCATATACAGGCGACAGCAGCCAGATCCCTCGCCATCACTGCCAGCGGTTTCTTCGGGCGGGACTTGGCATGGCGCAGTCTGCGTACCGCGCGGCGGTGATCCGCCCGACAGGCCAGATGAAACCCGCCCACACCTCGCACGGCAACCACCGCACCGTCCAACAGTAGAGAGCGCGCGAGCTGTATCGGCTCCCCATCAGCCAGATCCCGTCCGACTCCGTCCGTAAGACGGACCCGCGGTCCACAGCGATGACAGGCGATGGGCACGGCAGCGAAGCGGCGATCCGATCGGTCACGGTACTCCTCTTCGCACTCCGAACACAGGTCAAAGCTCGCCATAGATGTGACGGCTCGATCGTAAGGGAGTTGGCGAATGATGGTGAACCGGGGACCGCAGTTGGTGCAATTTGTGAGGGGATAGCCGTGGCGTCGATCGGCTGGATCGAGGATCTCCTGCGCACAGTCGTCACAGATGGACACATCGGGCGGGATCAGCATCTCCCGTCTCCCCGCTCCTTCGCTATCTCTGATGGCAAAATGGTCGATTCCGCGGGGAGCCTGTTCCTGCACGTCAATATCGGTGATGAGGGCAGTGCGCGGTGCCCGCTCGCGCAGGTCACTCACGAACTGCTGCAGACTGGCTGAGGACCCCTCTGCATGAATGATGACACCCGCCTTGCCGTTTCTGACCCAGCCAGATATGCCGGAGCGGGCTGCAGCATGCGCAGTGTGAGGACGAAAACCCACGCCCTGCACAATGCCTCTGATCAGAATCCTGGTCGCCTCCGGATTATGCCCCATCATCTGTACCTCCCGAAGCGCCTGAGTCCCGCATGCAGCCACTCGTACCACTCTTCCATCCCTTCGCCCGTGCGGGCGCAGACCGGCCAGATGTTCATCTCCCCGTTTACTCTACCTATCTGCTGCACAACCTCAGCGGGATAGACCGGTAGAACACCTGCCAGATCCATCTTGTTCACCAGGACTCCGGAGCAGCTTTGGAACATGGCCGGATATTTCTCCGGCTTATCTGCTCCCTCGGGAAGACTGAGCACGATGACTCGCTCGGCAGCCCCGGAGGGGAAATGGGTGGGACAGATGAGGTTCCCCACATTCTCGATGAACAATAGATCGATGTCCAGAAGAGAGAGATCTTCGAGTACCTCCGCTACCATATCTGCATCGAGGTGACATGCACCACCGGTGTTGATCTGAATCGCCTGGGCCCCGCGCTCCTGCAGGCGTCTGGCATCGCGAGCAGTGCAGACGTCTCCTTCAATTACGGCCATCCGCACATTCCGGGCCATAGCCTCTACGGTTCGCTCCAGCAGCTCGGTCTTGCCGGCCCCCGGTGCCCCCATGACATCCACGGCAAATACATTGTACCGCATCAGTGCGCGGGCATTTTCGCGCGCCTGTGCGTTATGCCTTTGCATCACATTCTGTGCCAACTCAATTCTCACTGTCCCGCTGTCACCTCCGCGTCATCGCGCGACCGTCCGCGATAGGAATCCACGATTACGTCGCGACCCCGTTCCACCCTTACCCGCCCACTCCCGCACGCGACACAGGAAAACTGCCCATTGAAGACCGCGTGCCCCGCCGCACAGCGACGACAGCGCAGCACCACACTCTGTCGATAGATCTGCAGGCTTGCGTTTCCCAGAACCGGATCATCCTGCGCAACGACGGAGAATGCAGCACACAGCGCGGACGGATGGACACAGCTCAGGTCTCCAACGGAAATGACTATCAAGTCGACAACGACTACATCTTCCCGCCTGGCGCTGACCCGCACAACCCGAAACATCTCGGCAGCAACTGACAGCTCATGCACGCTCCCGACACTCCCGAGCGTCCCACTGGAGGAGAAAGCGGCGCACCACTGCAGCGGCCCGCGGAATCGCATCGCTGACCTCTTCCGTCATGGGAGCGGGGAAACTGTCTGCGGATGCTTTCGGCTGGACACCAACCATCACTGTGCGGTGTGCCAGGTCGGCATCAATGCCGATCGCCAGGTGGGCCGCGTGGCCGGGACCCAGATCGTGCAGAGTTAGGGGTGTGCGTGTTGCGGTGCGCACCCGCCCGGGGGAGAAGACCGCAACAGTCCCGGCCGGCCTTCCCATCTGCATCGCGTCAACCACGATGGCGCGGTCATTTTCGATGAGGTGGGCAGCCATACTGAGAGCATCTGTTCCCAGTTCCCGGAATTGCACTCGCAGGGCGGGGCATTTGCCCGGGACGAATGAACTGCAAACCCGATGCAGCACCTGCACCCCCACACCGTCATCCCCGGCCAGGGGATTGCCGCATCCAAACACCATAACACGTAGCAGAGACCCTCATTCCTCTCCTTCGGGCGCCAGCACTAACACTGACGTATTCCGAAAAACGTAGCTCGGCGGCCTGGATATTACCGTCCATCCCGAAAACTCTGCACTCAACTCCTCTTCATCCAGGGTGGCCAGCACCTTCCCGGCAGCGAAACATGCGCCCGGTGCAACCTGCGGCAGGTACAGCCCATCGTCGGGAGCCGCTATTCTCCGCAGAGGAGCACAAAAGATCGGGGATGGTTCGGCTGCCTCCCCGGGGATCGCCTGCAAAATGCGCAGCATTCCCAGCAGGGCTCTGTGAGTCCGCTCGCCCGCGGCCAGATCCACGACGCCAGATTGACCTCCGCCCGGGAGTTCGATTATCACTGCCGGGATGTCCCGGGCGCACGCCTCAACGAACAGCTGACCCTCGGCGCCGGCGGACTGCACGACCAGGGGTATATCAATCTTTTCCGCCAGTTCGCGGGCAAAAGCGTACTCCCGGTACTGCGCGAGCGTATACGGACTGCCGTGGACCCCACAGCAGTGCAGGTCCACTATGTAATCCATCCCCAGGGCTATGTCCCATATGCTGGCAGCCAGAACCTCCGTTGCACTGCCCCCCGCGTCACCCGGGAAAACCCGATTCATGTCAAGCTCATCAAACGGTGACGTACGATGCATACGCCGGAACGCAGCCGGGTTACACCGTGGGAGTATGACCACCTCGCCCATAATATCTGCATCCCGCAGCGACTCTATGAGTCGGTATGCCACATACTGTCCGGTCGCCTCCCCTCCGTGTAAACCGGCGGTGATCAGAACGCGGGGACGACCCTCACCGAAGCGATACACGTCCACATGGTGCCGAAGTACATCGTCAACGACAACTTCCTCATGCCTCATGATGTCAACATTCCCCTTCCCCTGAAGCAGATGTCGATGCGGAACCCGCCTCTGGCATATCCAGCGGGTGTTGTACTTGTGCCTTCATTATATCTCGCCGTTGCGCGAAAACGGTATGATCACACAGTGCGAACCAGTCGAATCTTCGATATTATTGTCTCAACGAGGTGGATCATCACCGCACTGACCCACCCGATACGGATCGGAGGGACCAATTTGGCAGATGTGAGGAAAGCGCGGCAGAGAATCCTCATTGCACTTACCGTACTGTTGATCATCGGCTGCGCGTCAGGAGCAGCCGTGTTTCTTCTGTCATCCGAGGAGGATGATCTGGAGGCCATCCCGCCCTCTGAAACCATCCCCCCGGCAGAGAAACCGCCGCACATAGTGGAAGCAGAGCTGTTTCCGGAGGCCGATCTGATATTTAGAAATGCCTATGTGGCGGATGGAAGGGGAAGCGACCTCCGGCAGGCTGACGTCGCAGTGCGGGACGATCGAATCGTGCACGTCGGGGATGCGCCGATCAATGCCCCGGGAGACAACGTGGACGCCGAGGGCCTGATCCTGGCTCCGGGGTTTGTCAACTCACACTCGCACACCTTTGAAGTCATCTTTGAGCATCCGGGAGCCGGATCGGCTCTACTGCAGGGGATAACTACCGAGGTGGGGGGAATGGACGGCCGTTCGGACCTGCCGCTGAGCGATCATCTCGAGGCCGTTGCCGAACTGGAACCCGGGGTGAATTACGCTATGCTGGTGGGGCAGGGTTCGGTGCGCGGGAGCGTAATTGGCTGGGAGAATCGTCCGGCTACAGAGGCAGAGATCGAAAGGATGCAGGAGATAGTGCGAGACGCAATGCGCCAGGGTGCCTTTGGTCTGTCCACTGGGTTGGAATACGCACCCGGCATGTATGCCTCCACAGAGGAGATCATCGCCCTGGCCCGCGCGGCAGCCGAGTACGACGGTGTCTACATAACTCACATGCGCTGCGAGGGACCCGATATCATTGCGGCAGTGGAGGAGGCCCTGCGTATAGGGCGCGAGGCCGACACCGGAGTGGGCATCTCGCACCTCAAGGTAGTCGGCGAGGAGAACTGGCACCTCCATACTGAGGTCATGGATCTGCTCGAGGACGAACGCCTTGCGGCACAGGAGGAGGGTCGAAAAATCTGGGCCGATGCATACCCGTACCTGTCCCCGGACTACGCAGTGAATATCCCCCTGAGGGAGGCGGCCGCGCAGTATGCTCCGGAGCGCGTGCGGCCAAAAGCTCCCGGGTGGCAGCCCCCGGAGTATCCCGCGTTGCACAAGCATCATGATTCAGTCGCCGCCGAGAATACCCTTGCCCAGTTGGCCGAGCGCGAGGATGCAGACGCAGGACAGATAGTGGATCGCATCCTGGCGGCCGACCCGGATGCCCGCGCCCAGGTACAGATGGTTAGCGAGGAAAACCTGCGCGACGTGCTGAGCTGGCCGGGATCAGTCATTGCGAATGACGCTTCCACCCGGGATCCAGAACGAGATCCAGCCCCCAACCGTTCGCGCCACCCACGCGCCTACGGCGCCTTTGCCCGCGTGATCAAGCAGTACGCCGATGGGGAGACTCTGTCACTGCCCGAAGCCATTGCCAGGATGACCTCGGCCCCGGCGAAAGCCCTGGGGATTGAAGACCGGGGTGTCGTCGATGAAGGATACTATGCAGATCTGGTGCTATTCGATCCCGCCACAATAGAGGACACCGCCACCTACACCCATCCGCGCTCCTACCCGGATGGAATTGTCCACGTTCTCGTCAATGGCCAGTTCGCCGTGCGCGAAGGTGAACTCCAGTCCGAGATCCGGGCGGGCAGGGTCCTGCATCACGATCCGGAGGGCGATTGAGCCGCTCGCTCCACTCAGTACTGACCGAAGAGACCATCGCG
>PUMM01000188.1 GCA_003551365.1 Clostridia bacterium | reverse complement strand
GCCGTTCGCGACGCCCCTTCGGCTGCCGCACCTTCCCCCTCGCCCCCCACCTGGACGAAAGGCGCAGGCTGCACATGGTATTGGATGAAAGGGGAGCAACCATATGTCCACTGGTGCAGAGCGGTGAGGTAGCGCTGCTGTCGGCTCGCTTTCGCGCCACCATGCGGCAGGCCTGGATGCAGCTGCTCTGTCTCAAGCCCATCCGCGACGATGTGCTGCGGGACTCCGCACGCCGGGCAGCTCCGGCACATCAGTACTCCACCCGGTCTCTCTGAACGCAAACACAAAGCGGACGACCCACAACGCAACTGCGAATCGCCCGCACAGACTCCACTGTTCGCCCGCGATCAACTGCCGAGCCAGCCCCGCACTTCATCGGCTGACGGGACGCGCCCCTCCAGCACTGTATCGCCATTTATTATCACCGCAGGAGTCAGAAATACCCCCCGACGGGAGATTTCGCTCACGTCGGTGACGTGCTGCAGGTCCAGCTGCACACCCAACTCGGCGGCCGTCTCCCGCAGCAAGCTCTCCGTTTTGCGGCATTTCGGGCACCCCGGCCCCAGTACTTCAACCTTCATGCTCCTCAGCTCCTCCGGCATCTTCGGCCAGAGTCATCTTGACGTCGAGGGCGGCCACGCCATTTTCGTAGGCGAAGAAGGGGTTAATGTCCAGTTCGGCAATCTCGGGGAAATCCCGCGTCAGCTGGGCAATGCGTCCCACCGTCTCCCGGACTGCATCCAGGTCCTTCGGCGCCTCACCCCGGTAGCCGCGCAGCAGCTGGGCTGCCTTGGTCTCCTCGATCATCTCCGCAACATCCATGTCCGTCAGGTGGCGGGCCAGACGGAAGGATACGTCCTCCATCAGATCCACGAATATGCCGCCGAGGCCAAACATGAGCAGCGGCCCGAACGGGGGGCTCTGCGCCATACCCACGATCAGTTCCTGTCCCGGCGGGAACATCTTCTGCACCTCCACACCGTAAACCCGGGCATCCGGCTCCCGTTCGGAGGCATTGTGCATAATCTGACGGAAGGATTGCTGCACGGACGAACGATCCTCCAGATCCAGCTGCACTCCGCCGATGTCCGTTTTGTGGATTATGTCGGGAGACGCGACTTTCAGGGCAACGGGGAACCCCATCTGTTCTGCCAGCTCCCCGGCCTCGCCGGCAGACTCGGCCAGCTCTGACGGCACCGTGTCGATGCCATAGGCGCGGGCTACCGCCATGGCTTCCGGACCGAGCAGGATTCTGCGGCCCTGCTCCCGCACGGAGGAGAATATCTCCCGTACCCGATCCATATCTCCTTCGTAGTGCAGCAGCTGGCCCTTCTGCAGGCGCGTGCGCGCCTCGCCGTACTCAACCATGGCCACCAATCCCTCTACCGCCTCCTCCGGGAAGGGGAAGCACGGTATGCCGGAAGACCGGAGAGTCTCATTGGCTGCCCTGACCGACTCACCGCCGGTAAACGAGGCAGACATGGGAATGTCGGGATGGGCCCGCACCTGTTCAATCATGTACTCGGCCAGCCTGTTCGGATCAAGCACCGCGGTCGGACTGAGAAGCGGCAGGATCATGTCCACGCCCGGATCCCGCACCACCGCATCCAGCGCGGCAGCGTAGGTATCCTCATCCGAGTGCCCGACGATATCCACTGGATTTCCCACTGCTGCCATATCGGGAAGCACTTCGCGCAGGCGCTGCTGCGTCTCCTCGGAAAGTTCGGCCAGCTCCAGCCCGGCTCCCTCCAGTGCATCGGTGGCCATGACGCCGAGGCCACCGGCATTGGTGACCACCGCCACGCGGCGTCCCTCGGCTATGTTGATACCACCAATGAATGCCGTGGCCTTGCCGAACTCCTCCTGCATTCGTCCGGCCCGTATGATGCCGGCCTGCCGGAAGGCGGCGGCAAAGCCCTCATCGCCGCCCGCCAGTGCTCCCGTGTGAGAGGACGCGGCCTCTGCCCCGGCCTCACTAACACCCGATTTCAGGATTATCACCGGCTTCTTCTGCACCGCTTCCCGTGCCGCTTCCATGAAGGCATCGCCATCCTCTATACTCTCCAGATACATGAGGATGACCTGGCTCTCGGTGTCGGCGGCGGCGTCGGCGATAAAATCCGCCTCGTTGAGCTGGGCCTTGTTGCCCATACTGATAAACTTGCTGAAACCCACCCCCTGGTCCAGGCTCCAGTCCAGGATGGCTATGCACAGCGCGCCCGACTGGGAGAAGAAGGCAATATCGCCCTTGTGGGGAAAATCAGCCGCAAAGGTCACATTTATCGGAGTGTGAGTATTCATGGCCCCAAGGCAGTTGGGACCCATCATGTTCATGTCGTTTTCATCAGCTATGCGAGTTATTTCTTTCTCCAGCGCCTCTCCCTCGGGGCTGGCCTCCTTGAAACCGGCAGTTATGACCACAACCGAACCGACACCGGCCGCGCCGCAGTCCCGCATGGCGTCCGGAACGACCGGAGCAGGTATACAGATCACCGCCAGCTCCGCCCCGCCGGGGATGTCCTGAACCCTGGGATAACACTGCAACCCCTCAATCGAATCCCCCCCGGGGTTAACCGGGTAGATCTCGCCCTCATAGCCGCTGCTCATCAGATTCCTGACCACCACGTTTCCGACCTTACCGGGCGAATCTGATGCACCGACAATTGCCACAGATTCTGGTCCATAAAGTGTTGTCAGATCTCTCACGTGCTTCACCCTCCTCGCTTCTCACTCTCCTCAGCGCCCGAGCAGCCTGTCCCACAGGGTCCGGTGTCGGCGCTTCCTCGTACTGGAGATTTCATATCGCAGCTGCTGCATTTCCTTTTGCGTGCGCATCAGAGACATCATCAGCTTGTCCCTGTCCCGCACGCGCTTTTGCTCAAACTCGTTCAACTGTCTGCGGAGCTCGCGGAGTTCTTCGAGCACCTCCGGCACCTCATCACCGGATGGCCGGGAAGGGGCCTCCTCATCGTCCTGTACTGCTGCGGCCGGCTGCTCCGCCCTGTCCGGCTCGTCGTGCGAGTCCTCCGTGAGTTCGGCGCGTATCTCTTCTTCGGTATAGCCCTCGAGGGTTCTCCTATGTATTTGCTCGAGATAGTCGATCGAGCTGCCGGCAAGCCCCTTCTCTGCTCCTCGCTCGCGCAGAGGCAAAAGATCAGAGTACTGCTGCAGTATGGCACGGAAAGACTTCGGATTTAAACCCAGCCTCTGCCCCAGATCGGGCAGGGCTTCAAATCCCTCCTCCGTACCGGTGGTGCTACCTGATTCGGCGGCATTATCTTCCCACGCCATAGGATTCTGGCCTCCTCTGAACTGCTTCGATCCATTTCCAATTCTACCACTAGCCATCGCGAACTGTCAGGATCAATCACCGATCTACATCGTCCTCAAAGGGAAACAGCACTGGGGCCCGGCGGCGCGCAGTGGGCGGTCTCCGGCGCGAGTCAAATGCCACGATGAGGTTGAGGAGCACCCTGCTCCTGCGGCGCATCCGCACCAACTGCCGCTGCTGCCTCTGCACCCGACGTTCCAATTGACAAATGTACTCAGCGGTATCCACTGTGGGATCGTGCCTTCGCTCACCAGGCATCAGCTGACCATCCTCTCGCAATGATGTCAGTGTTATTGTATGAGGATGGATGCCGACCCATACCGCTCCTCACATCAGCGCGAGAAGCTGCTGCACCCAGGCCGTGGGAGCGGTGACTTCACCCAGGGCGGGATCAGTCGGCCGGCCGTGATAGTCCGATCCCCCGGTGGGAACCAGGTCGTGCTGGCGGGCGAGGCGGATCAGCCGCGCCATCATCGCCAGAGAATGATCGGGATGGATGACCTCAATGCCCTGCACTCCCATGCGCACGGCATCGGACAGGTTGGGATGCACCCGCCCCCCCAGGCCGGGATGGGCAAATACTGGCACCCCTGCCGCCCGGGTCACCACCCGCACTCCCTCCCGCAGGCTGAGCCTCTTCCGCGGGACGTAGCCGGGACGCCCGGGAACCAGATGCTGCGAGAATGCTTCTTTCTCCGAACGGCAATACCCGCGGGCAACCAGGGCCCGTGCCACGTGCGGCCGCCCCGGTACGCGCGACCCCTGCATCTGCTGGCGAACGTCCCTCTCCCCCAGTTCAACCCCCGCGTCAGAAAGTCGGTCGAGGATCCTCATTATCCGACGCTCGCGGCTGAGGCGCATATCGGCGAGCAGCTCTTCCAGCTCCCGCATTTCCTGCATCCCATACCCCAGAAGATGCAGCTCTCCCGGGGCGAGCCGGTAGCTGTCCCCCTCCCCGCCCGCGGGATCCGCCTGCACTCCCAGTTCCACGCCAGTAATGACGCATACCGGATGATTGCGGGCGCGACGCTGGGCCAGACGCAGTGCGCCCACCGAGTCGTGATCACAGAGCGATATGTAATCGAGACCCGCCTGCGCGGCGGCATCCACCAGCGCAGACGGGCCAAGGCTGCCGTCGGACTCGGAGGAGTGCAGGTGCAGGTCAGAACGGCCCCGCACGGGGGTCACTCCCCCCAGACCTCGCGGAACACCCGAAGGAAATTGCCGCCGAGTATAGCCGCAATGTCCGATTGGGAATACCCGCGATGGAGCAATCCCTCCGTTATGCGCGGCATGCAGGTAACATCCTCCAGTCCCTGTGGGGTGTCACCGATGCCATCAAAGTCCGAGCCCAGGCCCACATGCGCCGGGCCGACGCGCGCAACTATGTGATCGATGTGATCCAGCATGCGGTCCAGGGTGGCGCGCTCCGGGTGCACAAAGGCTGGCGCAAAGTTCATCCCCATGACTCCCCCGCACTCCGCCAGGGCATCGATCTGCTCATCGGTGAGGTTGCGTGGGTGGTCGCACACACTGCGTGCGTTGGAGTGGGTGGCAATAAAGGGGGCATCGGTGCATTCTGCCACGTCCCAGAAGCCCGGATCGGCTAGATGGGATACGTCGACGATTATACCGAGTCGGTTCATCTCCCGTACCGCCTTCACACCCAGGGTGGTGAGTCCGCCTCCCGTCCGCATCTCCCCCACCCCGTCTGCCAGCTGGTTCCGCTGGTTCCAGGTGAGTCCGATGCAGCGCACGCCCAGACGGTGCAGCATGCGGAGAACCGACAGGTCGCCCTGCATGGCCTCCGCCCCTTCCACCGCCATCACGGCAGCAATCCGTCCCTCATCGTTGAAGCGCTGTATGTCGGCAAAGCTCTGCACTACACCCACGTGGGCACTGTTGCACTGCATCTCCCGGTAGAAAACATCAGCTATCTGCATGAAGCGCAGCAGACCGCGATCCGGCTTGTACTCGGGTTCGATGTAGTGGGCGAAAAACTGCACATCGACGCCCCCCTCGTGCAGACGGGGCAGGTCGACATGTCCACTGTCCGAGCGGTCGCCCAGGGAGCGGTGACCGTGTACAGCGGCGAGCAGCGAATCGACGTGCGTGTCCACCACCGTGCACTGACTGTGCAGTTGTTCTGCCTCTCTGCTGATCACGGTTATCCTCCCTCTCTCTCTGCCGCAAGCTGCAGTCCGAGTTCAAAGGCCCGCAGGTTGTCGCCGTCCAGGATGCCTCGCAGGGCATCCTCTGACACCACCCCGGTCATACCCACCAGTGCCCCGAGAGCCAGCACGTTGTAGCTGCCCTCCAGGTCATGTTCCCGGGCTGTGCGCACGAAGGAAAAACCCGTGCCGGGCGCACCTTCCTCTACATCCACGTTGTCCGCATCGTACAGCAGCAGCGCCCCCGGTTTGAGATCTGTATATCGGTGATAGGCCTCCTCGGCCAGAGCCAGAACTCCATCGGGTTCGGTGACCATGGGATAGGCCACGGGCAGGTCGGCCAGAATGATCTCCGACTTGGTAAAACCGCCGCGCGAGGCCACGCCAAAGCTCTGCGTCTGCACCACGTGGCGGCCCATCTGCGTGGCCGCACGGCCTAACAGTCCCCCGATGAACACCAGTCCCTGACCGCCCACGCCGGCCAGGACAATCTCGGTGCGCTCGTCGCTCTTAGCCTTGTTGAGCCCGGTGTCTTCCGTCATCACTGGCCTCCCCCCATTCTCTCGCGTGCCTCGCGGCGGATGTCTTGGTAGCGGGTGTTGAAATCGGGACGGTCATCGCGGTGGAATACCCCGATGGGCACGTGATCCTCCCGCTCCTCCTCATCCATCCTGCGGAACCTCTCGACCGGCACCGCCCGCGACTGCCAGTATTTCATCATCTCCACTGGGGTGGGCCTCTGGTTATAGCGACCGAAGTAGACCGGACAGGAAGAAAAGACCTCCACCAGCGAGAAACCCCGGTGACTCACGGCATCGTCTATGAGGCGATCCAGCTGGTTGACGTGGTACACCGTTCCGCGGGCCACGTAGGTGGCCCCGGCCGCCCTGCCAACGTCACAGAGATCGAATACGCCCTCCGGGTTACCGTATACCGAGGTGCTGGTGTAGCTGTAGGAGGGAGTGGTTGCCGAATACTGGCCGCCGGTCATACCGTAGTTGAAGTTGTTGGAGACTATTGCGGTGACATCAATGTTGCGGCGCGCGGCGTGTAGAAAGTGATTGCCGCCAATGGTAGCGCAGTCACCGTCGCCCATCAGGGCCAGCACCGTCAGGTCATCATTGGCCGCCTTTATCCCCGTTGCAAAGGGGAGGGCGCGCCCGTGTGTGCCGTGTATAGAATTGGTCTTGAGATAATCGTCCGCCTTGCCCCAGCAGCCGATCCCGGTGGCGACGGCAATGTCTTTGGGCGCAAGATCCAGGTGGGCAAAGGTGCGGAGTATGGAGCCCAGGATAATGCCGTTACCGCAACCGGAGCACCAGAACAGGGGAAGATCTTCGCTCTTCAGATAAGGGGCCAGAGCCTTCATAGAACCTCCTCCTCGATGAATGCGATCATCTCGCGCGGCGATATCGGTACCCCGTTACTCTTGTGCAGACCGTGACAGGGATAATCGGGACCCAGAACCCGGGAAACCTCGCGCACCATCTGGCCGAGGTTCATCTCGGCCACCACTACCGGCGTGCCCGCCGCCCGGATCTCATGCAGGGCAGCATCTGGAAATGGCCAGAGTGAACGTAGCACCAGCAGCGATACCCGGCATCCATCCACGGGCTGGTCCAGAACCAGCTGTTCGGCGGTGCGGGCGGTGCACCCGAAGGTGACAATCACTGCGTCCGGGTCGGCCGGTCCCACCAGTTCAAAGTCAGAGATGTCGTCCACCGCATCTTCCACCTTGTCGTGCAGGCGGGCGATGGCGCGGCGCGCGTTGTCCGGGTCGGCATTCGGAAAGCCCGTCTCATCGTGCATGGAGGAGTTGGCGTGGTAGACATACTCCGAGCCGAACGGAGCCAGCGGCGGCGGGAGCTCGTCCCCGTTCCAGTCATGCGGCCGGTATTGCTCCGGATCCACCTCCGGATCGCGCCGGGTTATGACCTCCAGGTCCGCGGGATCTGGCAGAATGACGTCCTCGCGCATGTGCCCCACAATCTCATCCGTCAACACATACACCGGGTGTCGGTACAGCTCAGCCAGGTTGAATGCCCGCACCGTCAGGTCGAAACACTCCTGCACGGACGAGGGAGCCAGCACTATTGCCGAATGGTCACCGTGTGAACCCCAGCGGGCCTGCATAACGTCTGCCTGGGCCGGCTTGGTGGCCAGACCGGTACTCGGCCCCGAGCGCTGCACATCGATCACCACGCAGGGAACCTCGGCCATTATGGCCACACCCAGATTCTCCTGCATCAGCGATAGGCCGGGGCCGCTGGTTGCGGTGAAGCTCTTCTGCCCGGCCAGCGCAGCACCGACCACCGCCGCCATACTGGCCAGCTCATCCTCCATCTGCAGGTAGGTGCCTCCGAGGGCGGGCAGGCGAACCGAGGCGGCCTGCGCAATCTCCGAGGAAGGAGTGATCGGATATCCGGCAAAAAATCGGGCCCCGGCAGCTATGGCCCCCTCCAGTACTGCCTCATTGCCCTGCATGAAGCGGGTATCTTCTGTGGATGGCACTGTTTCCTCTCCTCTCCCGTTTACTCAAAGTGGATGCTGATTGGTTCGATGTCCGTTGCCAGCGGTTTCCCCTCCCCCACCTCGATATCAATGCGCACGGCATTGATCATGGTGGGGCCATCGGCGACCTCGAAGCGGACCGGCATCTGTGTGTAAAATTTCTCTATCACTCGATCGGCGTCCACGCCGATCACCCCGTCGGATGGCCCGGTCATACCCACATCGGTGATATATGCCGTCCCGCCGGGGAGGATGCGGGCATCCGCAGTCTGGACGTGGGTGTGCGTTCCCACCACCGCGGTCACTTCACCGTCGAAATAGTGCGCGTACGCCTGCTTCTCCGACGTGGCCTCACCGTGCAGGTCCACCACCACGGCGCCCTCCCCGCGCGACTGCAGGACGCGCTCGGTGGCCCGGAATGGGCAGGAGAATCGCGTCTCTATGAATACGCGGCCGTGCACATTCACCACCGTCACCGGCACACTGTTGTTCTCCCGGTGCAGGTATACACCCTCCCCCGGAGTCCCCCGTGGGTAGTTGGCCGGGCGCAGCAGGCGCGGCTGTCGTTCTATGTACCGTATGGCATCCTTGCGATCCCATATATGATTTCCCGAAGTTATGATGTCGACACCGGCGGAGAAGATCTGATCGGCCGTCTTTTCCGTTATTCCCAGACCTCCCGCCGCATTCTCACCATTGGCAATACACAGGTCAATGCAGTGATGCTGACGGAGCGAACTCAGGTGCTCCCCCAGTACTTTCCGCCCCGGTCTCCCCACCACATCGCCCACAAGCAGTATTCTCACGATGCGCCTCCAGTTCAGTCGCCTGATCACCCTGTGTCATCTTCGCCGCTGTACATTCTTTCCCTGCATAAATTACGACCCGAAAGGCCGCGTTGTCGTGCGGCATTCCGGGCCGGCAATCCGTAGGTTTAAGTCCGCATCATTTGGCGTACTCGACGGCTCGCGTCTGGCGAATGACCGTGACCTTGACCTGTCCCGGATACTCCACCTGTTCTTCAATCTCGGACACTATATCCCGGGCCAGTGCGTAGGCCTCGAGGTCATCGACCTCATCCGGCTTGACAATTATGCGTATCTCCCGTCCGGCCTGTATGGCGTAGGCCTTCTCCACACCGTCAAATGCATCGGCGATATCTTCCAGCTTGCTCAGACGCTGGACGTAGGCCTCGAGGGTTTCCTTCCTCGCCCCGGGGCGGGCGGCAGACAGGGCATCTGCGGCCGCGATCAGTATCGCCTCCACGTTCTCCGCCTCGTAGTCTCCGTGATGGGCGCTCATTGCCGCGATGACCTCGTCCTTCTCGCCGTAACGGCGCAGGAGATCGCGGCCTATCTCCACATGCGTGCCCTGGGCCTCATGATCGGCCGCCTTTCCTATGTCGTGCACCAGTCCGGCCCGCCGGGCCAGGTTCACGTTCACTCCCAGCTCGGAGGCCATCATGGCGGAGAGGTAAGCAACCTCCATAGAATGTTTGAGAACGTTCTGACCGTAGCTGCTGCGGAACTTGAGTCGTCCGAGCAGTTCAACCAGGCGCGGGTGCAGACCGTGCACTCCGGCGTCGTAGGCGGCTCGCTGCCCCTCCTCGCGCACTATTTCCTCGATTTCGCGCTCCACCTTTTCGTAGATCTCCTCGATGCGGGCCGGGTGGATGCGGCCGTCGGCCACCAGGCGCTCCAGTGCCAGGCGGGCCTTCTCGCGGCGGATGGGATCGAAACAGGAGATGACCACCGCTTCCGGAGTGTCATCGATGATGACGTCCACGCCGCTGACGCTCTCAAATGCCCGTATGTTGCGTCCCTCACGCCCGATGATGCGCCCTTTCATGTCGTCGCTGGGCAGTTCCACCACAGAGACGGTGCTGTCGCTGACCTGGTCGGCGGCACACCGCTGAATGCTCATGGCCACTATTTCCCGCGCCTTCTTCTGCGCGTCCTCCCGCGCTCTCTGCTCTATGTCGCGGCGAATGGCCGTGGCCTCCCTGCGGGCATCGCGCTCTGCCCGCGCCAGGATTTCCTGGCGCGCCTCCTCTTCAGTCAGGTGGGCAATGCGCTCCATCTCCTCATTCTGCTTATCCTTGATATCCTCAGCCCATTTTTCCACCTGTTCGAGCTCCTCGCTGCGGCGCTCGTAGTCCCTCTCGCGCTCCTCCATCTCCTCGGACTTGCGCTCGAGAGATTCCTCTTTCTGCAGCAGGCGCTGTTCCAGGTTCTGCAGTTCGGAACGCCGTTCCCGGGATTCCTGTTCAAAGTCGCTGCGCATCCTGTGAATCTCTTCTTTGGCCTGCAGAACGGATTCCTTGCGTTCCCGTTCCGCCTCCTTGGAGGCATCATTCAAAATTCTGACCGCCTCACGCTCGGCAGAATCGATTTTGGCTTCAGCCATATATTTGCGAACGTAGAACCCCACTATGAAGAACACCAGCGCCACAGCTGCGCTGATTCCCACTACATATCCAGTTGTAATCGGGAACACCCCCATTCCTTTCCGTCCGTTATGAAAGCACTATAAAGAACAAAGCCGAGTCCCCCGGACCCGGCCAAAAGAGCGTCATGCGGCGAGACCCATCAGGATCTCCGCACATATCAGATGTGAGTTAGCTGCTTTCACATCCTCAGCACCACACGCATAAGAGAGCTATTCTCTTCCCCGCCCCGGACGTGGAGACCGGCAGCGGGAATTAATGGCGATCTCGGGCGACTCTCGGGCAATCAACAGGTACCTCTTGTACACTTCCTCATATTCAGCTTGAGAGTACCACAATGAAGGACCAATGTCCACGCTCGTAGCCCCCGGCGCGGACGATGATCAGTCCGGGTAGTTGAGGGAATCGAGGTCGAGCAGACGGCGCACCAGCCCACCCGGAAAACCCCGCCTGCCGAGGTAACCGTAGAGTCGACGCAGCTCGCGCATGCGATCCTCGCGTGCAAGGTCAGAAGAGGGACCCCCCCCGCGTCGCTCGAGAGCCAGACGTGCCAGTTCCTCCTCCTTCTCCGGGGTGATCTGTGCCACAATCCGACGGGCCGACTCGCGCTGCACACCCCGCTTCTGCAGTTCCTGCTCGATGCGCCTCCGACCCATGGGGTTTTGCCTCTCAATGTAGGCCACGTACTCCCGGGCAAACTTTTCATCATCCAGGGCGCCCGTGCGTCGTAGAAAATCCATGGACTCCCGAACTACCCGGCAGGAAAACCCCCGGCGGCGGAGACGGTCGTGCATTTCACTCTCCGTCCGCGCACGACGGGCAAGCTGCTTCAGTGCCCAGCTGCGGGCTCTCTGCAGTTCTTCCCTGTCCGGGGAGTCACTCATCTTTCGCCGGTGACTCCTCATCATCTTCGCCCTGAGTGACGCCGAGAGCTTCGAGCACCGCATTCTGGATCTCCTCGGCCTCCTCGGGATTATCCTGCAGCCACTGCTTGACATTCTCGCGGCCCTGGCCCATGCGTTCATCACCGTACGAGTACCAGGAACCGGCCTGCCGGACGATGTCGTTCTCCACGGCCAGATCCAGCAAATCGCCCTCCCGGGATATGCCCTTGCCGTACATGAGGTCAAACTCGGCCTGCCGGAAGGGGGGCGCCACCTTGTTCTTCACCACCCTGGCCCGAACGCGTATGCCCAGACTCTCCGACCCGTCCCGCAGAGTCTCCACACGGCGAACATCAATGCGCACCGAAGAATAGAACTTCAATGCCCGACCGCCCGGGGTCACCTCGGGATTGCCGAACATTACCCCGACCTTCTCACGTATCTGGTTGACAAAAATGACTATGGTTCCCGACTTGGAACAGGCCCCGGCCAGCTTGCGCATGGCCTGCGACATGAGTCGCGCCTGCAGCCCGACGTGGCTGTCGCCCATCTCACCTTCAATCTCAGCCCGCGGTACCAGGGCAGCAACCGAGTCCACGACGATCACATCCACCGCTCCACTCCGTACCAGGGCCTCCGCTATGTCCAGGGCCTGCTCACCCGTGTCCGGCTGCGATATCAGGAGATTGTCCACATCGACCCCAATTCGCCCCGCATACGCGGCGTCCAGTGCGTGCTCGGCATCTATGAAGGCAGCGTATCCGTGCTTCTGCGCCTCAGCGACTGCGTGCAGCGCCACCGTCGTCTTGCCGGAGGCCTCTGGCCCGTACAGCTCCACAATGCGGCCGCGCGGCAGCCCGCCCACACCCAGGGCAATGTCCAGGGATAAACAGCCCGTCGAGACAGAATCGACGTCCTGCATCATCGCCGATTCACCCATTTTCATTATGGATCCCTTGCCAAACTGGCGCTCGATATGTGCTATGGCTCCGTCGAGAGCCTCTTTCTTGTCCATGCAGGCACCTCCTTATGGAATATTATACCAGTGCAGCTCCGCTGTCAATCAAGCGGGATTTCTTCCAGGGATGTGTACACCGGCCCTCCGGGCCGCAGGTCACTGCGCATGAAGATCACCGCTTCCACTCGCCCGCGGCCCCAAATCCGGTCGGCCACCGCGGCCAGCTCGTCTCCCATCGACGGCCCTGCGCCCCGCCCCCTGGCGCGGGCCAGCGTCACGTGGGGGTGATACTTGCGCCGTTCCGGGGCAAATCCCTCCGCCCGCTCCAGGGTATTTTCGACTGCCTCCTGCAGCGCACACAGCCGCCGGTGGCCACGGCCCACCCCGGCCCACAGAACGCGGGGGCGTTCCGGTCTGGGAAAGGCGCCGGCCGACGCCAGCTCGAAGTCAAAGGCGGAACTGTCGCGCACTGCCGCGCGCAGGGAACCGGCTATGTCCTCCAGCCGGTCCTCCCCGACATCACCCAGAAACTTGAGCGTGATGTGCATGCTCTCCGGATCCACCCAGCGGAAGTCGCCCCCGTACTTCTCCTTCAGTTCGTCCTGCCAGGCCCGGAGCTCTTCCTTCATATCGTCCTCGATGGCAATGCAGGTGAATGTGCGAACACTCAAGCTGTTCCCTCCCCCTCCATATCATCGTACATTTGTTCGAAAGTCAAGAGCTCACCCGCAGGATTGTCGCAGGAGCAATTTGCGCAGATGAACCAGCGCATATATGGCGCTGAGATTCCTGATGCGCGCCCGTGAACCCGAGAACTTTCGCCCTCCGGTGACCACATCCCAGGGGCCGGCTATACCGAAGCAAACCGTCCCCACGGGCTTGTCCTCCGTCCCGCCGGACGGACCGGCCACGCCGGTCACACTGACCGCCAGATCGGATCCCATTCGCTTCCGGGCACCGCCTGCCATTTCTCCGGCCACCTGCTCGCTCACCGCCCCGTGCCGCAGAATGGTCTCCTCTTTCACTCCGAGCATCTCCAGCTTGACGCGATCAGCGTACGAAACAGTTGCACCCAGGAAATAGGCGGAGGAACCGGGAATGTCGGTGAACATCTTCGCCAGAAGTCCCCCGGTGCAGGATTCGGCCAGCGCCAGTGTCATTGCACGGTCACGAATCAACTCTCCCACCGCACCGGCCAGAGTATCGTCGTCGTAGCCAAAAATGTCATCTCCCAGTTGATCCCGCAGGTCGCTGATCGCCGGAGCAAACTTCTCCTCCGCCTCGTCGGCCGAGGAGGCCCGGGTCGCCAGACGGATCCGGACCACCCCCTCCGCCGCATAGGTGGCCACGGTGGGATCAGACTGCTCCCGCAGCAGGCGGCCGATGACCGTAGCTACCGTAGCCTCACCCACCCCGGCCGTCAGAACATCCCGGCAGAACAAGCGCGTGGATGGAAGGGAGAAACTCTCTCGCAGTCGGGGCAGCAGAGAGGATTGAAAGACCTTCTTCAGCTCCTCGGGCGGACCGGGGAAACAGGCCACCGAGCAGCGATCATCCAGGAGAAGAAATCCCGGAGCTGTACCCACGTCATTCATCAGGGGCACTGCCCCCGCGGGCATCTGCGCCTGCCGCATCACGTTTTCGTGTCTGCTGAGACCGCGCTCGGCGTAGGCGCACTCGATGTTGTGTACCAGATCCTCATGTGTGGTCAGCTGCCTTCCCCACGTTTCCGCGACTACCTCCCGGGTTATGTCATCCGGAGTTGGCCCGATGCCCCCGCTGATGAGAATAAGATCGGAGCGATGCATGGCCACCTCCAGGACCTCCCGCAGGCGGCGGTGGTTGTCGCCGCAGCTGACGTGATGGTAGACGTCGAGCCCCAGCCCTGCACACTGACGCGCCAGATACTGGGCATTAGTGTTGACGACCTCACCCAGGAGTATCTCTGTTCCAACAGTGATTATCTCTGCACGCATAGCAAAATCGCCACCCGTCATTACGCAGCATGAGTTGACGTATCATAATCTAGCATACCAAGAAGAATGGGTGGCCGCTAAGGGTCAGAGAGGAGACGTGGAAACTCCTGGGAGGGCGTGATCAGCCGGCCGGCATCTCGCCGGGTGACAGAAGGGTACGCAGTTGCTCACCATTCAGCCGCTCCTCTTCGAGCAGACGCGGCACCGCGAGGTCAAATACCCATAGATATGCGCGGACCGTACGGACCGCATCCTCCATCTGGCGGTTGAGGATATCCCGCACCAGACGGTTCAGCTGATCCTGCGGCAGGGTCTCTTCCGCCACAATTCCGGCCGGAGACATACCGGCAAACACTAGCCTCTCTGCCAGTCCGGAAGCGCGCGAAAAATCCCCCCCGACGCCCGTGCTGCTCTCTCCCAACAGGACCTGCTCTGCCGCACACCCGGCCAGGGAAAAGGATATCTCGCGCCGGAGCTGCGCCCCGGTATACAGAAACTGGTCCTCCCCGGTGGTCTTGCGCACGTGGCCGAGTGATCCGCCCCGCGGGGCGATGCTGATGGCAGCGACCGAACCCGGCTCCAGCAGCTCGGCCATCAGCGCATGCCCCACCTCATGTACGGCCACGCGATGCAGCTGTTCCCGGGACGGGCGACGATCGATCTTGTCGCCCATCATCACTTTCTCCACTGCTTCCAACAGGTGTTGGCTGGCGATATCATCGCGTCGCTCCCGGAAAGCGAGAATGGCTGCCTCGTTGGACAGATTCTCCAGATGAGCACCGGAGAACCCGAAGGTCTCCCGCGCCAGAGCATCCAGATCGACATCGTCCGCCAGGGGTTTGGCCCGCAGGTGCAGGGCCAGAATCTGTTTTCGACCGGCAAAGTCCGGATAATCCACATGCACCACCCGATCAAATCTGCCCGGACGCAGCAGGGCATCATCCAGCAGGTCGCGCCGGTTGGTGGCGCCCATCACCAGGATGCGGGGCGACTCATCTCTCTGCATGCCGTCCATGGCCACCAGCAGCTGGTTCAACGTCTGATCATATTCCAGGTGACTGCTGTGCCGCCCCCGCTTCCCGCCGACGATCTCCATCTCGTCGATGAAGACGATGGCCGCGGACCTGCTCTCGCGCCGGGCGGTACGGCGGGCCCGGGAGAAGATTTCCCGCACCCGTTGAGCCCCCACTCCGGCATACATTTCCACGAATTCGCTTCCGGAGACAGCCAGGAAGCAGGCGTCCGCATAGGCAGCGGCAGCGCGAGCCATCATGGTCTTGCCGGTTCCGGGCGGCCCGACCAGCAGCAGACCGCGCACCGGCCGCACCCCCAGTCGGGCGGCCTCCTCGTCGCCCACTACCAGATCCAGGGACTCGCGCAGCTCGGAAAGGGCACGATCCTGCCCCCCGATATCGCAAAAACGCGTACCGACGGCAGATGAGATGACCCCGACACCCCCACCCGCGGGGGCGCCAGAGCGCCGGAAGTATAGCACCAGCAGCAGCATTGCCATCAGCAGAAGGAGGGGAACGGCCCCGGTCAGATGCCCCCGGGAGAGCAGAAAGAGAAGCAGGCCGGCAGCGGCACCCACGCCGATCTCCCGCCTGTTTCCCCGCACGTATTCCGTGAGCCTACTCAATCGCCTCGCCTCCCTCCCGGTCGATCCGCTCAATCACTCGGTACAGATCATCGTCTCCATCCCGGAGATGCAGGTATATGCGCTCGGCATCCACCTGCAGCGAAACGTTCACGTCCCCGCCCGCCGCAGCAGATACCCGGTCCCGCATCTGGGTGAAGGTGGCATTGCTGGCCGCCTCGTACACATACAGTGACAGCTCATCCCACCAGACGAGCAGTTCCCCGGACGCATCATTCGTGATGCTCAGCCGGTATTGGTCCGGGGGCACCACTTCTTCGACGGTCCCGATCAAATCCTGATAGGTGGCGCGCAGATCATCGGTGCGGTGCAATTGCACCTGTACCTCCCACACCTCCGCCCGTCTGACGTCCACCTCCCGCACCGCGGGATGCCCGGAGAGCAGCTCGCGCAGCGGCTCCTCCGTCCCGTGCGCCTCATACAACGAAGAGCCGGCCCAGAATATGGCCAGACAGAGCAGGGCAGATATGATGATCACGTGGACGCGGAAGTTGCTCACAGTATGCCACAGACCCCTCCCCGGATGAAGACAGCCCATACCCGCGATTCCATCTCGGCGTTATGCGTTTCAATACTAACACAGGGAGTAAAAACGGAAAAGGTTGTGTGATAAGTTACAAATTAATGATTACATTACTAATGCAGGCAATCAATGCCGATTATCGAGCGGGGCTCCCCACAGGTCCACCGCATCCGCCCCGGTTATCTGCACGCGAACTCTCTGCCCGACCTGCAGGGCATCCGCGGGAAGGTAGATGTAACCGTCTATCTCCGGAGCCTGCCCCTGATGCCGGGCCAGCCAACCCCCATTTTCTCTCGCATCGATCACAGCGGTAACTACCCGGCCGACCCACCTCTCCTTCACATCGCGGGCCCGTCGGCCCGCGGCCATCGTCAGTCGGTTGAACCGCCTGTGCCGCTCCTCCTCCGGGACCTGTCCGGACTGTCCTGCCGCCGGCGTGTCTTCCTCCGGCGAAAACACGAATACGCCAATGTGATCTATGGGCGCGCACTGGACGAAGTGCAGCAGGCGAGCGAAATCCTCCTCTTTTTCTCCTGGATGCCCCACGATGAGCGAGGTCCGTAGAGAAACGTCCGGCACCACCTCCCGGATCTGCGCGAGCAGGCGCCGAATCCGGTCGGGATCATCCCTGCGTCCCATGCGCCGCAGCACTGCGGGGCTGGTGTGCTGCAGGGGAACATCCAGATAGGAGCATATGTTGGCCCGGTCGGCCATGATCTGCAGCAGACGGTCAGTGATCCCGTCGGGATGAGCATACATGAGACGTATCCAGGTGTCCGGATGGGCCGAGGAGAGTTCCTCCAGCAGAACGGGGAGGTCGGGATACTGCTCCTCCCCCGCTCCGTACATGGTGGTGTCCTGCGCTATGAGCACCACTTCCTGTGCGCCATCGCGCACCAGGGACTCCACCTCGCGGTGTATGAAAGCGGGATCCTTGGAGCGATAGGGACCCCGTATCAGGGGGATGGCACAGAAGCTGCAGGTACGGGAGCAACCGTGCGCAATTCGCACGTATCCGTAGTGCGGCGGGGTGCAGCGCACCCGGCGCGAGGCATCATACGGGGGCGGCGACAGATCCTGACGCCGGAGGCTGTAGGTATCACCGTCCAGCGCACAGCGGACCGCCTCGGTGATCTCGTCGATCTGATTCACCCCAATCAGGCCGTCCAGCTCGGGAATCTCCCCGCGCAGCTCGTCACGGTAGCGCTGGGCCAGACAACCGGCCACCACCAGGCGGGAAGAACGAGTGTCCAGATGATGAAAGATCTCATCCAGCGACTCCTTCTTGGCGTCCTCAATGAAGCCGCACGTATTTATGATCACCACGTCCGCCTCATCTGCATCGTCGATGACCCGGAAGCCGGCCTCGTGCAGAATGCCCCCCATGACCTCGGCGTCCACCAGGTTCTTGGGGCAGCCCAGATGTACGAAGGCCACAGACGTTTTCGAGTTCATTCCCCATCATCCCAGCGCACCGCAAATGGACTCCACAGACGCTCCCGTTTGCTCAGAGCACGGCACGTGGCGATTATCCACTCTCCACCCGAACGCATGAGCTCCGGCAGATAGCTCAGGTGTGCCTGTTCCCCGCCATCCGGATGCAGTGCGTTTCTGATGAGGCGAAAATCCCGCACCGTCTCGCGATGACGTCGGCGAAAATGCTGCAGGCCCTTGCGGCGGTAGCGCCCCAGCAAATTGGACATGTGCTCCTCGCTGCAGTGGTGCACTGCTTCAGCAGATGGTATCTCCCTCTGCAGTCGCCTCCACAGCCCCTGCAGAATGCCGTTCATTTCCCCCTCCGCTGCATCGAAAGCTTCTCGCACACTGTCGGCACCGAGGTCGTCCAGAACCCGGCGGCGCTGCGCCTCGATGACTCGTTCGCCCTCCCCCGCTCGGGCTGCATCCGCCACCGTCAGGCCTGCGCGGGAAAGCGCGGCGCTCACCTCCGGTCCGGTGAAAGTGAGGTGCAGCTGTGGGTAGATAGGTGGAGTGCGGGACGAGAAAATTGACCACACCCCCTTGCTCTGGGCGTGGATGGCCGCCTCTGCGGGCCCAGCCACGTGGGCCATGACCGGCAGCACTTCATTCTGGGCTATGGGTCGGAGAACCTCTGCTGGGCTGAAGAGGTGAGGCTGCTCCAGCATCAGTTCCGTGACACTATCCACGGGCAGGTTAAAGGTGTCGTGCTCGTCCCGGAACACCTCCTCGCTGCGGATGAGGCGGCGCCTCCCCCGCTGTGTATCGGCAAGGAAATGGCAGTGTCCCCTGCCCTGCCTCAGCGGGGCTGTGTAGCCGGCCATCTCCAGCTGCTCCCGACCCACTTCGAGCTCCTGCTCCACCGAGTAGCGGGCCACGGCGGCCCGCTGCAGAACCGGGACAATCCGCCGCCGCGTCTCAGCCTCATTCTCATTGACCACCAGTACTCCGCTGCCGGAAAACAATCCGACCAGGAAACGGCAGAAGAATTCGTCCAGGGTATCCGCCTCGCGCGCGGTTCGACGAAGCAGGTCACACACCGGGTTGTCCGCGGGCGAGTTGATCCGCAGCGCCCTCTCCATTCGGCCGAGGACATCGGATATCCCCGGATGCAGGGGAATGTCGCCGGCCGGGGTGGCGGGGGGAGGATCGGGATACAGGGCCAGCCGGTGCAGCTGACCAATGTCATCCAGAATCCTGACCCGACCCATGGCTCCCCAGTTGTGTTCAGAAATCACCCACACCACGGGGATCACCGGAGCCTCGCATACCTCACTCAGGCGCCGCGCATACTCGATTGCACTGAGCACCTTGCGGAGGACCGAGTAATCGCCCCCCAGTAGACCGGGGCGCACCTGGGCCAGCACGGCGGAAGCCGCCCGGCTCTTCATTCTTTCCGCGGCCTCCAGGGCGGGTGGCAGGGCTCCCCATTCGGTGTTGCGCTCCAGCAGCCACTCGGCCACGTCCCGGCGGTCGGCACGGAAGTCACTGGATATGTGCTCTTTTCGTCGCAAGCCCGCCCCGGGACTGCGGTGGTCGAAGGCAAAGAAAGAGGATACCTGGCCGAAGTCGTGCAGAAAGCCGCGATAAAAATCGTCCTCTTTCATCACTTCAGATGAAAGACTGGTTAGTGTAACCTGCATTAAATCGTCTCCATTTCTCGTACGGCTGCTTCTGACATTCCTGCTATCGACGTTACAGATTGCTCTTCTACTACGGAGGCATCATTCCTTCCCGCAGTGGACGGATTCGAGCCCCATCGACTCTTTCACTGGCAAATCGGCAGACTGTCACACCGCGGGCTGGCGGACATATGATCTGTCGATTGCCCGGCTGCGCGGCCGGGCGCCGCACTCTGTCTGGCACGGAGCTGGACTGTGGTCCGCATGCCGGGGCTGATCCCCGGGGGTGGCTGGCTCAGAAATGGCGCAGGTGGAGCAACATGCATGACCCCAGACTGCACGACAGTCCGGGGACGGTTCGACTGTGCGGAATCCGCCTGCATTGCATGCGACGCAGGTGGACGCGCGGGGATCGACTCATTCCCGTTGACTGTCGCCGCTTTGCAGCAGCTCCCGGATCTCATCGATCCTCTCAGCCAACTCCTCGAGCTCCAGATCATATTTTTTGCGTTCACTACCCGGAAGATGCCTGCCCGTCTGCTGCAGCACAAACTGCCTCTGCTGCCGGACCTCTTCATATTCTCTCTGCTTCTCAAACAACAGCTCAGCAAGTTCCTCCCGGTTCATCTCTCGTAGATCGCGACCTGGCATGCCTGTCCCCCCTCGCAACTGTACACCGGCCAGATGCATGCAGAAGATGTTCTGTGCTTCTTCCGCCTCCTCGCCGACCATCACTGCGGTCTACCGGATCTCCCCGCACTTGGTCCGTTCGGACTGGTTGGGGAGCCGGAAGCTCCTGCCGGTCAGCCTGACTCTGCCCGGTGGACTTCTCCTACCTACGTCCGGTGTGGTAAATATTCTAATCCCTCCCGCACGTCACTGCGCAAGGACGGCCATCTCCAGAAAACTCCCCTTGCTCTCGACACAGTCAGTGCAGGATGAGAGATTCCTACATGCTCGCAAGTTCCTGCAGCACCATGGCCGAGGTGCGAATGCCAGCGCCAAAATGCGCAATATCCATGTTCTCATTCGGTGCATGATTGGTCTCATCGGCATTGGCGTAGGGCACCATCACCGACGGTGTGTCCAGCAGATCCGTCCATATGTAGTCCGGGAGCGTGGCACCCAGCGACGGCATTACTATGGGGTCAGTCTCGTGCTCGGAGGCCACCCCACTTATAACTGCTTGGGCAGCCGGGGTATCCGTGCGGGTGCGGGACGGAGGCACGCCCTTCACGCAGATGGCCTCCGCCTCCTCTACATTTGCACCGCAGCTGTGCACGTGGTTCCGTATGCTCTGAAACACCCGCTCGGGATCCTGATCCGGGACCAGGCGCATGTCCAGCTTGGCGGCCGCTGTGCAGGGGATGACCGTTTTGGTCCCCTCCCCGGTATACCCGCTTCTGAGTCCGTTTATGGTCAGGGTGGGCCTGAACATGAGATTGAGGTAGAACTCCTCCCTGCTCAGACCGATGTCACTGACTCCAAACACCTCACTCATCCCGGCGGGATCGTACGGGAGGTCTTCAATCAGGGCCATCTCCACGTCCGTCGGTTCCCGCACGTCATCCCAGAAGCCCTCCACAATGATCTCTCCGTCGTCATCCCACATACGGCTCAGGATCCGGGCCAATTCCTGGGCCGCGTTGGGAATCAGACCGCCCTTGTTGCCGGAGTGATTGTCGTGCGCAGCGGTTCGGACGCGTATCTCGGCATTGAGCATGCCGCGAATCCCGAAACATATGACCGGGGTCCCATCGTCGTGCATGGGCCCATCCGCAGTGTATACCAGATCGGCAGAAAGCAGCTCCCGGTTCGCCTCCACGAAGGGCCGGAGATTGGGGCTGCCGCTCTCCTCCTCCCCCTCGAACAGAAACTTGATGTTCACCGGCACGTCTCCGAGTACGTCGAGGTAGGAGCGCACGGCGAAAACGTGCGCCAGCAGCTGTCCCTTGTTGTCCGCCGCCCCGCGCCCGTACACCCGCCCGTCCCGGATATCTGGTTCAAAGGGCGGGGTTATCCACTCGTCCAGCGGTTCGGGGGGCTGAACATCGTAGTGACCGTAGAAGAGAATTGTGAAGTCGTCCGGGCGTCCTGACAATGCCTCGCCATACACCACTGGACTGCCAGCTGTCTGCAGACATTCCGCCTCTATGCCAGCATCCTGCATAATGTCGACGAGCAGCCAGGCACATTCCCGCATCCCGACGCCCTGGGCGCTTATGCTGGGCTGCTTCACCAGCTTCATCCATGCAGCTAAATCCCGATCCCGGTTCTCCTCGATATCTGCCAGCACATGCTCTATCGTCATCATCACCCTCCAAATCGGACAGATTCCCTGTGGCAATATGCAGGTTGTGATACTCCGCCATTTGCGCGGGGCGCCCCTGCCGTTGCGGCCGGGCACGCAGAAGCGGCTTACTTTCTCCTTCTACGTGCGGGGCAGCCACCCTCCCCGGTCGGGGAGATGAGAGAAAATCGGGGCTGCCGGGGTAGGAGCCGGGGGAACCTCGATGGCCGGCGTAACCGGGACAGGTCCATCGCAATGTCGCACCCCCACACTCATCAGGTGGGCGCAGCATTGATGAGCGGTTCCGGATCACAACCGTGAGTTCACCACGGCAGATCTGCAGCCCCGCCGGTGGTGAGCCCTGGCTGGCAGTAGCATCATCGCGAAACGTAAATGGGCCAAAAGACATACAGATCTGAACCGGTTGCACCGAACTCGATGGAAGAGCTCAGATGCATAGATCGGCAGAACGCCGGGGGTCAGTGGCATGCCACCCCAGCCATAACCACCTGTGCAGCCATTCCGAGCACCGACTGCCCGGGCCCATTCTACAGGCTGCCGGGCGACACTCGGTACAGGGAGTGTTGCACGTACAGTGTGAACACAGTGCACCCACCAACTCGCCAGATCGTCTGGCGGACAGTGCCGCTGCACGTCCGACGCACGCCGCAAAAAGGACTGCACCGCTCTGACCGTCCACACACCTCTCATGAGAGGCAGGCCGGCACTGCAAATGGGGACTTACCCACCCCCCGCAGTCTCAGAATGTGAGCTGATCCTGCCCAAAAAGGATGACAGCAGGTCATTGAAGGCCTCTGCATTGTCCTGGTTGGCGATATGATGGGCATCATTGATGACAGCGAGCTGACTGCCGGGGGTCCCATCATGCCAGCTGCGAGCCATCTTCTGCAGGAAGAACACCTCGTGATCGCCGAAGCAGATGAGCTTCGGCTCCTCGGTGGGTGCTGGCAGCCCCCGCACCATGTCCCGGATCATCTCCTGACTGAGGTGCAGGATGAGCTTCTTGCCGGCGCGCGAAGAGGCCTCCTGTAGATAGGCTCTCGTTTCCTCCCGGAGTGCCTTGTGCTTGGCAAAGGCCGAGTACAGCAGACGCCCGGGCAGAAGAGTGATCGAAATTGCCATTAAAGGGTTGAAAACCTTTATCGCTCCGTTGAAGGAGGGATAAAGCGGAGCTCCGCCCAGGTGTACAGTGCCCGCGATCCGCTCCGGGACTGCATGGGCGGCGTGTTGGATTATGACACTCCCGAGCGACTGTCCAACGAGCACCGCCTTTTTTACCTCGAGATGCGCGAGTAGCTCAACGACAAACGTACCAGCCATTGCGCAGTATCCGCGATAGTCATCGATCCTGGATGATTGGCCGTGGCCGGGTAGATCCCAGATTATGAGCCGATATTTGTCCTGCAATCCCTCTACTTGCGGAAGAAAAGTCTTATGATCCATGCTGACGCCGTGACAGAAAAGCAACGTATCTTCATTGTCTGCCCCGTGCACCTCGTAGTAGATCCTGCCGACATCGTTTTCGTAGTACATCAGAACACTTCCCCTCGCGAGCGTTCCCGGGCTGCTCTCCCCCACAGCACGAAAAGCGCAGATCAGCGTTCATGACTTCGGCAGAGGCCGCCGGGGAAGCGTCCGGAATGTTTGAATTGGGTCACTATCTGTCCAACTCCTTCATGAGTATAGATCAAAAGGCACCATCCGTCACCAGCCATACCGCGCACATAGCGATACTGGAGGATGCATGATCTATCTGGCGGCTCGGGTGAGGACTCATTCTGAATCCGGGGTCCCGGAAAATCGCGCCTTGCCCTGCAATGGCGCGTCCCGCCGCAGAATCAACACCACGGCCACCAACCAGACCAGGCATGTGAGCAACCCGTAGGAATGCACCCCGCCGGCGTAGACATTCAGGGGATACCAGGTCGCTGGCACGTTGGCGGCACCATGCAACAGCATGGCCAAAAGGGCGCTACCTCCGGAGGCGTTATAGAGCCAGGTCATAATCACGGACAATCCAACTGCATTGGCCACGTACCAGATCACGGGCAGCTGGCTCTGCGTTGCATGGGGTGACAGGAACAGGGGCAGATGCCAGAGAGCCCAGACCATCCCGAGGATCACGCTGGCGATGAGGGGAGACATTCTGGCCTGCAGCTCAGGCAGTGCCAGCGCCCGCCAACCCAGCTCCTCCTGTCCCCCACCAACGAGCGAAATCACCACTACCAGTGCCGGATAGGCAACCAGGGGAGGCGCCTCTGGAGGTATGGAGGGTAAGCTGCCATCCAGCAGCCGAAACAGGATGGCCGCGAGTCCATATATGGCTGCAGGCAGCAGGGTGGCAAAGGCATAGAGGTGCCATCGGACCCGCCAGGCAAGAACTCGCTGCAGATACCCCTTCATGCGCCCAGACATTCCCGCCAAAAGGAAGGCCGAAAGCGCGGGACCAAAACCCCCCAGGATCAGGATAACTCCCGATAAGCGAGTCCACTCGCCGCGCAGAGCTGCATACCATAACAGCCACGAAAACCCAAAAGCGAACAGAAAGAACAGAGGCAATGCGTACCTTCTACAGATCATCTCACCGCACACCTTTCCGTAAATGCAAAGGAGCGATCGCATCTCATCTAAAGGAGGGGCCTGCCTCCCGTCCTGGGTGGGAGCCTTTCCCCTTCCCATTCCCGATACCGGGGGATTCGTGCGCGCCCCGGCGAATGAGCCACCAGCAGCGACCTGCACCGCAATCACTTCCCAGGCACCAGTATTACATCAGCAAACGATATGGAGGTGTTTAGAATATGGTGCGACCGGCTGCCGGCACTAACCCATTGGTGATGTGCCGCGACACCTGTCCAGAGCCACCCCCCACATGAAGTACCCTCTCATTATAGTCCAATCGTTGAGGCGAGTCTGCTGAACTGAGACAGGGCCGCCCGGGCACATCATTGCGGCTACCGTCTGCCGCGCACAGCATCCGCACACCATCTGCGCCTCGGGAAACTCCAATTAACGGACCACTCGCTATCGACAACCGCAGCTCAAAAGGGAAGCCTTCCCGACATATCCTGGAATCGCGGGCGTGAAGATCTCATCCATTGCCAGGATATCAGGGTGACAGCCAGGGCCACCATAGCCTGTGCAGCGACGCTCGTAGTCGGAGATACGGAGGGGACCAGTTCTTGCGCCAGATTACCCAGACCGTGAAAAATCATTGGGGCAAACGGAACTCGACCGGCAGCATTATACAGCCAGGCGTATATGGGGGAACCTGCCAAGAGAGCAATGTGAAAGCTCCAGAATGACAGTGTACCCACTCCCAGGCCGTGTTGGTAGGTGCCTGGAAGAAAGAACAGGGGGAGATGCCAGGCCGCCCAGAATACACCGATAATCAGAGAGGACAGAACGATGGGCATGTGCCGCTGCAGTGCTTCCTGGGCATACCCTCGCCAGCCAACCTCTTCCTGTGCTCCAATGAACAGCCCGACCAGGATGAAGGAGAGCGGTCCGACTTCAATGAGGTGTACCTGACTGCGCGCCACAGATTCCCACAACACGGGGGCAAATACCAGAACGATGATCAAGGCCAGAATCCTCAGGTACCAATGACCGGCCAGTGTACTCGGGTTGAAGCAGCGCAGGAGGAATTGGAGTGCCGACCGGTCCATTGTGCAATCCCAGCGTCCGCAGGATATAAGAATAGCCGCCATGATCAGGGGGCCAAGTCCACCCAGCAAGGAAAAAAGGGCGGCGGGAAACTGCAGCCAATCCTGACCGGTACAATAGGCAAGACCAAAAAAGCTCCACGTCCATAACAGGGTGCCGAATAGGTACGCCCAGGGTGCTGGCGACCTGGTGCCATGCTGCGAGCACGGTCTTCTGTTGTACCGCTCGGATGGGTTCTTCACAAAGGGCCTCCCAGCATCAAACTGCTGATCCAGATGGCAGAAGCACTAATATCCACAGTCCGACACACCACACGGAAAATCCCATAACTCCGAACGCAATGGGGACAACTGATGAGCACATAATGCGTCCATCGCCGATCGCAGATGAGATACTCATAGTGCAACAAGCCACGGATAACTCCACTGCCTCCAATATCTTCCCGGGTCGTCTCCTTCGGCCAATACACGGGGTTGCTTTGGACTGCAGGAAGACATCTAGTACTCGGCGTACCCTTTGAATACTTCTCTTACATGCCAGTCAATGTATGAATCTCTGGGTTGGTGCTCCGGCCTTTGAGGGCCCTCAACTTTCTCACCGTGATACCGCATAAGCCATTCATGCAGTCCTTTTGTACCGTGAACAGTCTCGGCAACCTGCAGTTGCATGGAGTGGTTGATGGTAAATGCACCTCTGTCAAAAAGATTGTGGTGCATCGTGCATAATGCAATCCCATTCTGCTCAATATCTGGTCCCCCAGCCTGATGCCACTTGATATGCGCGGCCTCAAGACATACCGGATTTCGTCCCAAATGGACATCAAACCCACATACTGAACACTGATTTTCATATGCTCTCAGAATTCTCTCCCGGAACTTTGGATCTCTCTTGGATAGCCATCTTGGAGTGAGATTCAGGCCAACTGCCTGAAGTATATCTTTATGGAGCGTCGGGGGGAAGTTTTGCTCCAACATCATCTCTATCAGTTCTCGGGCCAGTTCCCCGTCCTTCTGCAGCATAGAGGCAATCTCTTTCTTGAATCCCCCCCTCGCTTCGTTTTCTATCAGCACTCTATCACTTGGATCTCTCGCCGGATCAAGGCAACATTTTGCCTGTAGATCCCAGATCTCATCCCTGACCAGCCTCACGAAGGGATATTGCGGACGATGATGAGACCGATGTGGTCCGAACTCCTTCAATAGAGGCGTCAGATGTTCTTTAACCTCATCATAGGCGATAAGACCATCTTCACCTTGTATCGCACGAGAGAGTGCGTAGATTACCAGGAGTGGTTTGTGCGGAGCTCGCTCTCCTCCTCGCTTCCAGATTCTCAAATTGGAAAACAACTCTCTTACCCGCGCGGGAGTCATAAAATCACCAACCAGATCTCATATGATCCGCCGGAATTAACCCGACGGCAGTCACCTCACAAATTGCCTGTTGAAATAACGTCAGTCAGCCTCCGTTAGTTCCCGCCCACGGTCATTCCCGATTTGTGCTTATGCACACTTTAACTGCTTACGACCTTTCTCCGGTCGACTGCAGAGCTCCTCTTCCTGTGAGCAATGCCATCTAATCTTGCACTCAATGCCCTTCACGGCGATCGGGGTGCTCTATCCAGTCTGATATGCATATTTTCCTGACATGTATGGCTAACCAGCCACTGCACACAGAGGGAAAAAGATCACTACATCTCACCGAGCAGCATTGACGAGACTCTCTGCAGCAATGGAATACTGGCAGTATTTCTTTCGCTACTGGACCCTCCCCGGTTCACTCAATGAGCAAAAAGGCATACCTGTTCATCTCCTGGCCCGAACGCTTCAAAACCTCGAGCGGGTAACCGACGTTCCTGACGGTCTGAAAGACATCCACTCCAAGAGCCTCGGGGTTGGGGCGTGCCTTGTCCTTATATTTGCAGCTCATGATATCTCCCGTACACTCATCGCACTGGTAGCATACCGTCATCGGCAGGGCAAACACCTTATAATATCCCGCAAAAAACAGGTATTCCTCCAGCTCAAGCAGGTTCTCATCGATTACTTCAAAGAGGACTTCGTCACTTGTTCGGGCATCATAGGTCATGTGTTTGCGCAGGATGGCTACCTCGTCATACTCGGCAAAAAACTCGCGGCAGTCCCGTACAGAAGGAATATTCGGCGGACAGACCGCACTTGCGCCATACTCATCGCACATGAACCGGCACTTGAAGCGAACCCAGTGCTTGACGACTATGTCCTGTCCATCTATCCACTTGAAATCATCGAATCCAAAATGTGCAAACACGCTCCCCAATTCCTTCCTATCCATCTCACCTCGTCCTCTCTTCATACCGTCGACCAGATGGTGTCTACCCCAGCCGCTGCAGGCCCCAAAAAACTCAGTGCATCAGCCCCTGAGCGGTCCGGATGCATGTTCGAATGCATATTCCAGATACAGCACACCGAAGTTGCGCATCAAGATACAGAGGGAGGACTCAGATCAATTTCCAAAGCATCCAGGAGACACTCCAGCTCCTCCTCCGGTACCCTCTCTGTCAGGTAGTCCACCATATCCTCCTGCCGCGGCTGTCCAAATATCATGCGATAGAGAGTCAAAGCTCTCCGCAAAAAATCGAGGCGCCGCAGATCCCTGCTCAGAGGCACCGCAGGAACCAGCCGCATAATATGCGATCGCTTACTGCCCGGCGGAGCATATACCCAGAATGGATTCAGACCGTCTCCTCCATCTTCCGATCTTTCTTCCGCCTGAGAAAACATATCCTCCCACGGATCGCCCGCACCTCCTGAGTCCATCATCTGCAGCTCCTTACCGTACACATTCGCCACATTCTTGCGAACCGCGTGATTCTTATAGCGATGCACACGCCCTTCCCGCTGTTCAAGATCGACAGGGTTAGACGGCAAGTCCCAGTGCACCACAGCATGACAATACAGGTGAAAGTCGAGACCCTCCTGCCCGATCGATGTGGTGGTCAGGACAAAGGGCCAAAATGGTGAATTGAAGGCAGCGCGGACCTGACTATCTCTCACGATGCGCGCGCCATCATCCGTCCGAACATCTCCAAAGCGAAGGGCAAAGTGCGTTCTCATTCTTTCACGTCGAATAAACCGGTCCGATGCCGGATCAACTTCATCCACTCCGAGAACAGAAGTTCGCAGGCCCAAAACCTCCCGCATGGACTCGCTCACCTCGTCCACCTTCTCAGCAGAAGGCGATTCCGTTAATCCGAGATGTTCAACGAGAACGTGACAGTACTCATCCACTACGGCCTGTAGCCCTCCATCCACACAATATTCCAATACCCGTCGCCAGTAGGGTTCACTCGAATTAATCCCACGGATCAACGCCGTTACCTCCGGGAGATTGAACCTGTTCCTGAAGGTCCAACCAATGCGGGCGGCAGCGTCTATCAGCTGCAATGTGTCTGCCGACCGCATCCTGGAGGACGGAGTGATACGCGACAGCGCTCGTAAAGCCACCGTGCCGGGCGCCGCCAGGGCGATATGCGCGATGACTCTGGCCAGATCATCGGGTGGACTTCCCAGTTCAAACTCGCCTGCAACCAAATTCTTGATCCGCTCCACGTGATCAGCCCACGCTGACATATCCTCATTTTCATCACTCTTCCGACCCTCATCCCCCCGCCAACGCGATGCCACGTCACCTCTGCTCAGGCATTGCTTCGTCTGGTACGGTTGGTACTGAAGATCCAGCAGCACGGGAGCGGCCCAATACCAGTTCTCATCGATTGGGCCCTGCCTCTGTTCATGAGTATCCAGCGCCGAGAGCATTTCCTCCACCTGATGCTCAAAATACTGCACCGCCTGTTCCCTGGACGGAACAGCCGCATTGTCCACTTGACACGCCATATCTAAGGGATCAAGTCGCGCCGCGAGTGAGGTTGAAGGGTAAAGCAGGGTAAACACTGGCATGCCTGTCAACCGCCCCTTCGAACGCGTGAAATTGAGAAGCGGCCTTACCTGCCTTCTCCCCTCCACTGAGTTCTCGGCTTCCGGGAAGAAAGAGCGAATCATGCGACGTTCTGCTTCATAGCTTAACAGGGACGCCAGGGTCTTGGGCACCACCTGCCACGCAGAGAACACCAATCTCTTAGTGGTGGCCGAAGGATCCCGTACATCGAATACTCCACAAGGGCGGTAGTACTGGTGGGAAGCAGGCAACCATATCATTTTCCACATGTCTCCCCCCAGCACACTCTCCTCCAGATATCGCAGGCGGGGATTGGGAATATGAAATCGTTGATAGTGTCTCCAGGAGGTAAACGGTAGAAGACAGTGCTCCTCCCCGCTGTGCAGTCGGTCACGCACATCCTGCAACTCCCATCCGCCGTTCTCAGTCTTCTCTCTGAGCCTTCTTTTGACCTCATAATTATCCATGAAGTTGAACAGAAAAGGGCAGGACTTCCAGTACTCCAGCATGCTCCCCCCGGATCCCAGAATCCGGGCAACACTGCTGTATGCGAGGTAGGAGTACACATCCGACCTCTGCAATGATAGATCCTCGTGCACAGGAACCTGCTCCAACATGCCATTCCGATCCTCACTGTTTGCCAACCTCTCGGTTCGAACCATCACCCGCCGCAGTCGGCATGCGAGATTGCGAACGGTGTGCTGGAGTTTTTCACGCGCCCCCACCTGCTGCGCACCAACCCGGTAAAGTCCCTCACGGTACTGCCGCAGAAGAGACCTAATCCTGGCACCCTCTTCCTCATCATCTACCAAAAAGTCAAGGGTTTGGACAAAATCTGCATAATGATCCTCGTCCCCAAATTCGTCTCCGCTCGTGTACATCTTGTAGGGAGTAGCTGACAGTAGCATCACGCGGGCGGATGTTTCTTCGTCGGAGTATTCAAAAAGGTTGCGGGCGAGAATGCTGGCTTCATCATCACCCGTCAGCAGTGACTTGAATCGCTGAAACTCGTCCAACACGACCAGACTCGGCCGGAGCGCATGCACTGATGTGTAGGCCAACAACGAACGAAGCTCTCCCACGAGGGCATTCCTGGCTCGCTTGTCTTCCTCCGGAACACTGCTGCGATACTTCCGTTTGCGCGGAAATCTCTCGCACAGGGCAAAGAAACGTTCTCGCAGCTCCTTCTCCTCACGCAGCCGATCAATGCACCTCCGGGAGAGGCTGTCGTCCAGATCTTCATTCTTGCGGAATCTCCGCACGAGATCGCGGAAATTGTCACTGTACATGTTCCCCTGCAGCACATTGTAAGGAGGCTTCCGACCGCCAAAACCCCACGCTTCATCCAGCAGCCAGTGCAAGAGAGCCCTCTCTTTCCCGGTGCCCAGGCTGTGCTTGAGATTGAAGGAGGTGCCAGGAGTGAGCGGAATAAACGAAAGCTTCTCCTTTTCCTTGAGCGCTGAATGCACTGACAGGAGTGTCAGACGGGGCAAGCGCCCCTTGCCCTCTTCTGTGCCGCGATGCAGAAAGGATCCCAGTCGATTAATGTTCTGACGCGCTATATCGGCATTGGAACAGATATACACCACCCGGACCTGCTCAACCCGATCCCACAACATCTGGACAGCACGGGCTACCACTCCGCGAGCCACCAAGGTCTTTCCCAGACCCACTTCATCTGCGATGAGAAAGCGGCGCGCCGGCGGCGAATCCTTATATAGGCGTTGAAATACATAGTCCACAGTCTGGCGCTGAAATATCTTCAACTTCGCCAGCTCTCCCTGCACGTCCAAAGCCTCACTCTTTCGTCTCGAGCTCTCGACGGACACTCCAGATCACCTCCCACACCGGCTCCATATCCGAAGGCAGCAACTCCGGCGATTCCTTCCTGAGGTCTTCCAGCAGATGCGCAACTCTGTCCAGTCGTTCCGGCTCACGATCAAGAGTTTGAAGCATCGTCTCCAACAGCGGAAGATGATGTCCCCCGTGTCGTCGCGCAGCATCCCATCCCCCGGAAAACTCTTGCAAAAGACTCTCCCCATCCGCCTGGGACAGATC
>PUMM01000058.1 GCA_003551365.1 Clostridia bacterium | reverse complement strand
GCCTCAAAGGACATCCGGGTCCGGGTGCTGGGCTCGTAGAAAAAGGTGGCCAGCAGCTTGTCGGACAGAAGCTTCGCCCCACCGGATGACACCACACTCCGCATCTCCTCCGCGGTGTCCAACACGCGGTTGATGGCGGCGGCATCTAGATTCCTGAGGCCGGTAAGGTGTTTCACTTGCGTTCCCATTTGAATGCGCCTCCCCACTTCATAGGTGTATTGGTCCAACCAATAGATCTATGTATCATTCTATTCTACATCCACGGCCCGATTCCTTCTTTGCATCTCAATTCGGGAAAAAATCCATGGAAAGTCGAAAAATGCCGCGTCGACTGCACCGTCCCAACCCGGACATCGCTCAGTCACCTGCGCCTCCCCCCGACCCCGGGACGGGCAACTGCAGAGCAGCGAACTCCGGGATCAACTCGCACATGAACTCGACCAGTGCACTGTATATGCGCTCGCCCTTCTCCGCGGTGGCATAATGCAGAAACGTCGGGTCCGCATCTCCCCGCGCTATGGCCGGGCTCACCATATCGCCCGTCGCACTGAAATCGTCCACGCGCAGGTGCACTCCGACCTCCACCCCGCGGAAGGTCACGGCCGACGTGGAGACCAGCTGGATCTCCGAATCCGGCAGCGAGCGCAGACTGGGGGGCTGAGCCTCCTCCAGATTCACCCAGGACGCATCAATGTCCATCACCAGGGCGGCCTCCGTCCAGTCCGCGTGCCCGGTGGGGGACAGCTCGGGACACCGATTCGCCACCACGTCCCACCACTGCACGGTGCCGGCCAGCACTCCCTGCTTGCGCAGCTCACGGCACACCGAGCTCAGGGCCGGGATATTGCCGCCATGCGTGTTGATGAACAGGATGTGCGTCGCTCCACTGCGGACGAGCCCGCTGAGGATGTCCAGCAGCCAGTCCACCAGGACCCGGTGGCTGCGCACGGACATGGTGCCGGGAAACTCCAGGTGATTCTCTGCGTAGGCATAGGGAATGGTGGGAGCCACCAGGCATTGACTGCAGCTGTCCGCCAGCCGCTCACCCATCTCCTCGGCGGCCAGGTAATCCGTCCCCACGGGTAGATACGGTCCGTGCTGCTCCACACTGCCGATGGGTACCACTACGACCGTCTGCTCCCGCAACGCATTGCGGATCTCGGGCCAGCTCATACGGACGATCCGGTTTTTTCGTCTCTTTTGTTCTCCCAAGTCGCTTTTTACCCCTCTCTCCTGCAGCCGAGTCGCCTGCCGTCCCAAAGTGCGCCGCCGTCTGGGGCGCCTACCCACTCATCGCCGGGGTAGGCGGAGGTAGCAGGGGCGGGCCGTGCGACCCGCCCCCGCGGAACCTAACCGAGTACTCTCTGACTCAGTTCCTCGACCTCTTCCTCCGTCAGGTACAGCGGATAGCCGTCGCGTTCGCTCAGATCCGCCTTGATGGCCTCGATTACCCGGTTCACACTGTCCTCGTCGTGCGGCAGTCCCATCTGGCGCAGCTTCACCTCGGTGGCGGGACCCAGCTGGGTGTTCTCGCCCCAGGCGATCACATTGCGGCCGCCCACCAGGCTGGGGGCGAACGGGTGCACGCGCTCGGTACCCTGCTCGCGCGCCTCCAGTACTGCCTTTACGAAGGGCTCCAGCTCGCAGATGAAGGCGTGCTCGCCCACGATGGGCTTGTTGGGATGTACCGGGATCTCGGTGTGCTCGGTGACCACCCGGGAATACTCGTTGAGCAGCGACAGATCGATGTTGGTATCTATCCCGTACAGCATCTCCAGACACATCACGACTTCCTCCAGGGCAGCCAGGCCGCAGTGAATGGCGATGCCGTTCATGGCCACGTCCACGCCACCGGCGCCTCCGGTGACCGCCGCGCAGGCCGCCATTGTGGCCTGTCCCAGCATGTCATGAATATGCGGGACGATGGGAATCGCCCGGGCTTCCTCGGTCATCAGACCCCGGGAGGCCTTCATGATGTATCGCCAGGCCTCCGGCGAGGTGGCGCCGGTGTTCTCGTGAATTCCCACGTACATCAGCTGCTGATCGGAGATCTCGTTCACCCGCTCGGCTATGGCCTCCGGGAACATGTGCTCAATGCGGCCGCCCAGTCCGGTGGCCACCTTCATGCCCTTGTCCCGCGCGTAGGCCAGGGCCTCCAGTCCCTCGGATATGTCGCTGGAAGTCAGCGGGCCTACACCTATGCACACACCGTCGGCACCGGCATTGATCGCATCATCGATGGTGGACTTGTCGCGCGCCCAGGCCGTACCCACCAGCGTGAAGTCGAAGTCCTCGCGGGCAATGGCTTCGAACATGCCCAGAAGCTTCTCATTGGCCGGCAGGGGGCCGTGTACCAGGTTGACCTCCACGTACTTCACGCCTATGGCGTCGGCCATGCGGCAGATCTCCACCGCGCCCTCTGCGGAGTAGGGGCAGCCGGGCGTCCCCGTCATCTTGCGGATGGTGGAATCGAGAACAAAGGCTTCTTTCGGTGCGTCGAAATCTGCTGTGACAGCCTCGGTGAAGTTGACCGGGTTCATAATCCATTTGCCAGGTTCGTGCCATACTTTGGTCATCGTTTCTTACCTCCTCAGGGTAGTTGCTTTACATCTGCACCCCGACCGGGAATGCAGCTCACGGCTTCAGATACGTGTCAAAAAACTCGATAATGTCCGGCAACAGCTGGTTGGCTCCGGCGTCTGAGCGAGCATAGGCCCCTCCGGTGCTGGGATAGCTCTCATACTTGACCACCTTGTTCGCCGCTCCCAGGGCGGAGGCCAAATCGGCCCGCAGGCCGGGATTCGGTTCGGTGGGCGGGGCATCCTGATCCACGATGAACAGGGGCATGGTGGCCCCGTCGGCGTGGCGCAGGGGGGCGCCCTTCTCGTATCTTTCCGGATTATCCTCCATGCGCCCCATGCTGTGCAACATCAGCTTCACTGTGCGCTTTCCGCCGTGTCGGTAGTAGTGACCCCAGTCGGCATAGCCGGTGCGGCCAATGGCCGCCTGGAATACGCCCTTCGGGGCGCAGCAGGCGACGGCCATGCTGAGGAATCCGCCATAACTCTGTCCGGTGGCCCCGATGCGGTCGGGATGGGCCAGACCCTGTTCGACCAGGTAGCGCGCCCCGGCGACCAGATCCTTCAGGTCGTCCACTCCCCACCCGTTGGAAATGCCGCGCTCGAATTCCTTGCCGTAGCCCGCACTGCCGCGCACGTTACACAGCATGACCGTGTATCCCCGCTGCACGTAATACTGCACCACGTGATGTATGGTGTCGCGGAACTGGTCCACCGGTCCGCCGTGAATCTCCAAAATGGCCGGTCCGGGCTCGTCCGGCGCATCGTCCGGACGATAAATGTAGGCGGGGATCTCCAGTCCGTCGAAGCTGGCAAAGGTGTGTTTCTCCGGCCTGTTGAGCTTGCGCAGCAGACCGGTCGGCGCCGAATTCGTCAGGCGTTCGGGGTCGCTGAACTGCCGGTCGTCTCCCTCACCTCCCACCCGCACTATGTACACGTCGGGGGGCGAGAGGAAATCCTGGTAGGTGAAGGCAATCTTCTGCCCGTCGGGCGACCAGACGGGGTGCGTGACCACACCCTCGCCATCGGCGGCGATGGCCTCGCTCGCACCGGTGGCCAGACAGACCACCCGGAGCTGCACATTACCGTTTCTGTTGGAGGGGTAGGCGACAAAACGCCCGTCCGGGGACCAGCTGGCATCACCGAAACTGATGGTCCCGCTCTCTCCCGCCTGGTCATATTCCTCCGCACACAGGGGCTCGGGCTCGCCGGAGCCGGCGAGATCCGCGCGCCAGTAGTTGATCCAGTTGCTGCGGTGCGATCTGAACAGCATCGCCTCCCCGTCCGGAGACGGCAGAGGGTAGCTGAACCTCTTTCCTATCTGGTAGTCGAACAGGCCGGGATCCTCCAGGACGCTCCGCTCCTCGCCCCCGGTCAGATCCACCTCCACCACGGTGTGGTCCTCCCACGATTCGCTCAGGCGCACATAGTACAGGGAGGTGCCGTCCGGGGCATAGACGGGAAAATGCTCGTGCACGTCCCCGTTCGTCAGCCGCTCCCACACCCCGGTGGTGATATCCACCTCATACACGTCAAAGCTTCCGTACCGGTTGCAGGCTACCGCCATCGCCCCTCCCGAGGGCGCCCAGGCGAGCGAGTTCACCTCGCCTCCCAGGTCGGTCAGCTGGATATCATCTGCCCCACCTTCCTCCGTCAGCGGATGCAGCCACACTTCGCGATTTCCGCTCTTCGCCGACAGATAGGCCAACCACTCCCCGCCGGGTGAGATGCGGGCGTCTGCCCCCGAGCTGCCGGCGGTAAGCTGCACCGCCGTCCGCCCCTCGCAATCCACCCGATGAAACTCCGATGCACCGGTCACAGTGCTGCGGAAGATGACCGACGCGGAGTCGGGAGTCCACTGCAGATAGTCCATCTCCACTCCCTGATGCATGGCCAGAATCTCATCGCCCGAAAGTGGCGATTTGCCTCGGTTGTCCACCTTAATGCCCCTTTCCATATTCACGTACTCTCAGTCCGCGAGGAGATTCTTACCGGTCAACGCCCGGTGAGCGGGATAAAGCCGCTCGAGAATCTGCAAGAAGCGGGGTATGCGCTTCTGCACCTGGCGCAGTACCTCCGCCTCGTCCACGTGCAGACAGCGCCCCTCCCGGACGATCTCCTCGCCGGCAACAATTACTCCGTCAACGTCTCCGCCGTCCACATGGAAGACGACATTCTGGGCGGTGCCGAAAAACGGCTGCAGCTTGGGACGGTCCAGGTCAATGAGGATCATGTCAGCGGCAGCCCCCGGTCGCAGAACGCCCAGTTCATCCTCCATACCCAGAACCCGCGCAGCACCCTGCGTACAAAGATGCAGAAGATCGCGGGCGGATAGCAGTCCTCCCTCTCCGGAGGATAGGCTCATATTGGAGGCGGTCTGCCGCATGCCATCCCACATGTCCATGCGCAGCCAGTCGGTGCCGAAGCCGGTGGGGATGGCCCGATCCAGGTGAGCCTCCTTCAGCGGCGGATACTTGCCGCTGCGGCCGTAGCGCGGGGCACAGTGCGCGTAGGTAGCCCCCTCGCGCTGCAGAATGTCCAGGTCCTCTCCGCTGGCCTCCGTAAGGTGAACCACCTCGACATCCGGCCGCAGAAAGTCCAGCTGCTGCAGATATGCCACGGGGCTCAGCCCGTGCATCTTTCGGATGTGGGCCACCTCGGCGGGGGATTGCGCCACGTGGATATGTAGGCCCGCGCCGTACTCATCCGCCATGCGTCGCATCTGCTGCAGGAGGTCCTCCGAACAGGTGTCGGTGGCGTGCGCGCCAACCCGACAGGTTATCCGTCCACCGGCACGACCGTGCCAGTTCTCGAAGAGGCGAACACTGGCCCCGACCCGCTCCCGGCGAATGCGCGAGCTGCGCGAATAATCCCCCCGCCCCACGGCGCGAAGATCACAATCGTACACCTTGTGGGCTATGACCGCCCGCAGCCCCACCTCGTGCGCCGCCTGGGCTGCGGTCTCCGAATGATGATACATATCCGATATGGTGGTCGATCCTGCGCGGACGGTCTCGATGGCGCCCAGCAGACTGAGCCAGTAATAGTCGTCCCGCGTCAGCTCCAGTTCCATGGGGAAGGCCAGCGCGTGCAGCCCGCTGGACGGGTAGGTCCAGTCGTCCAGGAGTCCGCGAAAGACACAGCCGGCCAGATGGGTGTGGGCGTTGACCAACCCGGGCATGATCAGCCTGCCCCGGGCGTCGACGCTCCGGACGGCAGAATCGAGTTCGGACGGGTGGGATTCATCGGTGACTATACTGCTCACCCTGCCGTCCTGCACCAGGACTGACCCCTTTTCCATCCGGGGTCGCTCGCCGTCCAGGGTCATTATGTAACCGTCTCGCACCACCAGATCAGCCAAACCAGTACCTCCTCATCCGCAATCCGCCAGGGCGTCGCGAATCGCCCGCACAGTCACAGAAATGTCGTCATCGGAAACCTGATGATGAGTGACCATGCGGAAATCGGCCCCTCCCAGCGGCTTGATGCGTATGCCCCTCTCCTGCAGGAATCGGTGAAAATCCCCGGCATCGAGGGCCGCATCCAGCCGGATGCTCACGATATTGGTGAGGGTCGCACGGGGGTAGACTTCGAGTCCCTCCATCTCCCGCAGGGCGGCGCGGAGAACCCGGGCCCGCCGGTGATCCTCCTGCAGCGCTGCGATCCTTTCGTCTCCCAGAGCCACCAGACCCGGCGCGGCAATTATGCCGGCCTGGCGCATGCCCCCACCCAGCCGCTGCTTCATGTGGCGCGCCCGTTCGATGGTCTCGCGGCTGCCCGCGAGCACTGAACCGAGCGGGGCACCTAACCCCTTGGTGAGGCACACCTGCACGAGAGCAGCGTCCGTCGTCAATTCACCCGCGTCCACCTCGAGGGCCGCAGCCGCATTGAATATGCGGGCACCGTCCAGGTAAATGGGCACATCCGCTTCGCGCGAGAGCTCCCCCACCCGGCGCATGTTCTCAAGCGTCACGGGGATGCCCTGGTTGAGATCGTGCGTGTTCTCCAGGCATATCAGACCGGTCTTCGGAGCCTGAATCCCCGGACTCCGGATGAGATTGCGGATCCGGGCCGAATCGAATTGACCGTCGTCGCTGTGTACCGGGCGCGCCTGCACCTGACAGAGCGCCGCCAGAGCCGCCACCTCCAGGTTGTAGATGTGGCTGCGGTCGCTGACGATGACTTCATCTCCCCGCTCAGTCAGGGTCATGACCGCCACCTGATTGGCCATCGTGCCCGATATCACCAGCAGGGCATCTTCCTTGCCCAGCAGGGAGGCCGCGCGTCGCTCCAGCCGCGCCACGGTGGGATCCTCCTGCGAGATGTCGTCACCCAGGGGCGGGCGATCCAGAGACTCCCACATGGCGTCCGTGGGCTGGGTAAACGTGTCGCTTCGCAGTTCAATGATTCCTTCTGCCGTCATGCAACCCTCCACCTCCGTCTGTGGACAGATTTCAGGTTGATTGGTCTAACCATTCGACGTTTAATGGCGAATCCCTCTTTTCAGTGCTGAGGAAATGAATCTGATCTGTCGGTCCCCCCATTCCCTCGATTTCCAGAGAGCATTCATCTCTCCCCATAACCGGGGTCGCCCCGCAAATCCTCTATTTTCAGCTCGGCCAGTCGGTCCAGAGTGGGCCGCCCCAGATCATCCCAGCCCATCATGTGATAGTAGAAGATCCTGGCCCGGTCCAGCTGCTTCCGCCGGAGAGCAGAGCCAGCAATCGGACCTTCCGTAAAAGGCCGGAAGAACCGTTCACTCAACCGGTCATCGCGGTCATTGAGGCCACATCTGAGATTGAACAGGCGGGCCATGGTTGCTGCCCGTTCTCCCGCCCGGAGCACCTCGTAGGTACTGGTCTCCCAGCCGGTGACCGCCCGCATCAGCTGCACGATCTCCCGGCGGGACCAGGCGACGAACTGACACATCAGTGCACAGTTGAGGAAGTGTTTGAAGTTGGCCACAAAATACATCATGCGCACCTTGTCCGCGCTCAGATCATCCGCCGGCAGGGGTTCGGTGATCCCGAAGACGTTCAGATCATCGGCGCTGGCGACCAGAGCTGTGTCCTGGATGTTGTGGCAGTGGTCCGCGCCGGTGGGCGATACCGAATAACCCAGACCCAGGCCCGCCTTGAGACGCGGCTCGTGCATGGGAAACTCCTGTCCCTTGACATGCAGGGCGAAGGGGGCCGTCTCCGGACCAAACTCCTCTGCCGCCCTGGCCGCCCCCTCTGCCAACAGATCGCCGATCCCGTCCCGGTGGGCTATCTTCTCTATCAGCTGCAGCACTGCATCCGCGTTACCAAAGAAGGCCTCGATACCATCCAGCTGATCTGCCCTGATGAGCCCGCGCTCAAAGCACTCCATAACGAAGCTGATGGTCATACCGCAGGATATGGTGTCCAGCCCCCAGCGGTTGCACAGCTCATTGGCCTTACATACGGCAGTCAGGTCGCTAACACCACAGTTGGAACCGAATGAGGCCAGGGTTTCGTACTCCGGGCCGCCGTAGATCGGATCGATGCCGTACTCATCATCGGCCACCACCTGCTTGCAGTGCACCGGGCAGGCGAAGCAGGTATCTCGCCCGACCAGCAGTGTCTCCTGCATCCTCTGGCCGGAGATCTCTTCGGCACCGCGGAACTGTCCCGCCTGGAAGTTGCAGGTGGGCAGACCGCCACGCACCTGCTGGTTCATCACCCCACCCGGGGTACCCATGGCTCTCTGACTCGCGTTCCTCTCTCCCACCGCCACAGCCCGGTTCATACTGCGGGCAAGCTCCATCACCCGCTCTTCGTCGTGCACCGGGATCCTCCCGGTTCCGCGCACCGCAATGGCGCGCAGCCTCTTCGCTCCCATGACCGCACCCGTGCCGGTGCGACCGCAGAAGTGGGTGAGGTCGTTGATGATGCAGGCGTAGCGCACCAGATTCTCCCCGGCGCGACCACACTGCACCACCCGGACGCGCTCATCACCCACATCCCTGCGGATCAGCTCCTGCACCTCGGCAGTGTCGCGCCCCCACAGGTGCCGGGCGTCGCGGATCTCTGCCCTGCCGTCATCGATGTACAGATATACCGGGTGGCTCGCCCGGCCCTGCACCACAATGTGATCGAAGCCGGCTCTTTTGAGCTCGGCCATCCACCAGCCGCCGCCCTGGCTGTCGCCGAAACCTCCGGTCAGCGGCGACCTGGCCCCGACGCTGTTCCGCCCGGCTCCCGCGAGGGGAACGCCGGTGAGAGGTCCCGTGGCGAAGATCAGCCTGTTTTCCGCTCCCAGCGGATCACAGTCGGCAGCAACCTCCCGCAGCAGGTAATATGCCACCACTGCGCTCCCGCCCACGTACCGCCTGTACCAGCTGTCATCCGGCCGCTGTACGTCCGTCGTACCGTCGCTGAGATTGACCCGCAGGATCTGACCCACATAACCACCCGCCATGCTACTCCACTCCCTCAATGCGCAGTGCCGCTACAGCTATCCACTGATCTGTTGGCGCGTCTTTTTCGTGAACCGGGTGCCCGCCCGACCCCGCAGCGCCTCCACCGCACTGTCGAGCGAGGGTATGACCGCCTCTCCCCCGTGCCGGGTAAATCGCAGACATG
>PUMM01000094.1 GCA_003551365.1 Clostridia bacterium | reverse complement strand
GGGCATAATACTCCGCATTCGCAGACGTGGGGACAGAATTTGCCAGAGACGATATGTACGATGCCCCGCCTATGTCCTCCAGCTCGCCCCGATCCTCCAGGGCGCTGGTGACCGTGACCAGATCTACCGCCTCATTGCGATCATACAGACGCAAAATCGCGGAAAAGATCCTGGCGTGCGCGTCGCGATAGAAATCGTCCTCCCGTAGAGTCTCCGTGGCCACAGCAATGGCGTCACGATCCAGCAACATGGACCCCAGAACTGATTGCTCGGCATCCTCATTCTGCGGTGGAAGGCGATCCAGCATGGCATCCACGGCCGACTCCTCCTCTCAAAGCACGCGACTGGAGGGACACTCCGATCAGTCGTCCTCCTCGCCAATCACGTGCACCGTGACCGTCGCTGAGACATCCTCGTACAGAGACACCTCAACTGCAAACTCGCCGAGTTCTCGCAACGGGTCTTCCAGCTCGATGTATTTGCGATCCAGGTCCACCCCGGACTTCTCCTGCACCGCCTCGGCGACCTGTGCAGAAGTGACTGAACCAAACAGCTTGCCGCTCTCTCCGGCCTTGGCAGCTATCTCCACTTCGAGACCGTCAATTGCAGAGGCAAGTTCCTGTGCTTCTTCGCGGGCCTTCTGGGCTTCTCTCTCCCTCTTGGCCTTCTGTTCCTCCCAGCGGGCCAGGCTCTCGGTCGTGGCCAGCTCGGCCAGGCCCTTGGGTATCAAGTAGTTGCGCGCGTAGCCATCAGCAACCTCGACAACTTCCCCGGCTTCACCAAGGTCATCGATCTTGTCGAGCAGAACGATCTTCATCTGGCACCCTCCTTAATGTCTAGTATTGGCATAAAAGCATCCAACGGATCACTAACCCGCCCGCGCCTCAAAGCGACCGCGAAAGTCGAGACCGGAATCCAGAATTGCCGCCAGCGGGAGCACCAGGGCCATCACAGCATTCAGGGTCAGCACGAAGCACAGCAGACCGGATATCACTCGCGAGGAGATCACCCGGCGGATGAAATAGTATAGGAGTGAAACCCCGAACACGAGGTAAGCCATGTGAGCGGCAAATAGCACATTGCGCATGACGTCAACCACCCAGCCCATCGCCAGTACCAGATGACTGGCATAGGCTGCGATCAACAGGAACGCTAGCCATGCCGGTGCACGCCAGCGGGCAAAGGGCCGCAGTGAGGGCACTGAATAGCCCAGCCGCGGCAGGACAAGTTTCACAACCAGAAACGTCCATATTGAGTACATCAACGCAGAGATCATCAGAGCAGCCGGAAAGACCATCTGCATGTACTCCCAGGCAAGATTCAGCTGTTCCACCGCCTCGGCCGTGGTTTCGGGATCCAGGCCCAGCCGCGTGTACATATCCCCTGCATGCTCTATGCTCTCTGTCATCATGAATTCCATCCGCTCAAGCAGGTTCACACCCATCAAGGGCCTGGCTGCGAGAATAATGATGACAAACAGCGCTGCAATAACCACTGTGCCAGACCCGACCAGGGTGGAGGCCTCCCAGCCGCGCTGGAGTCCGATCCCGAAAGTGAGTCCAATGAACCCCACCATGAGTACACCGGCGAAGACCGCCTGCAGCAGCCCCAGGAACATGGCGGAAAGGAATACGGTAACCACAACGGTCATGGTTGCATATCGAACGCCGTGCCGCAGAACTACAACCATGACGGGAATGGGCATAACCAGGACGATCAGGATGCCGGCGAGAGGCATGAATGCTCCCGCAAACATCAGAAGTACGGTTACGGCGGCCAGCAGGGCGCTCTCCGCCAGCGGTCTGGTCCGCCCCTGATCTCCCTCCCGGCCGGACAAAATCGTCAACCACGCCCCTTTCTCTCGCTCTTGCGATAATCCTGCAAAGCCGACAGGTCCCCGTACCACGTCTCCAGCTGGTGGTCATCCTGAATGCTCGAATGAAGACGTTGATCTATGCGCGCGTCGACCCGACGAAACCCCACTCCCAGCCGACGAGCCAACAGGTAAGAGCAGGAGATGATGGCAGCCAGACACTCAATCACTGCATCTTTCCGCGCCGAGAGCATGGCACGGAACAATCCACCCAACTGCGCAGTCAGTTCAGTCTTGAGCCATTCGATGGCATGCACATTTCTGGCAATTCCAGGTTCCTCTTTGGGCCCTGACACGTATCAATGGCACTGACCCAGGTGCCCCGTCCTCCCTCCTCGCGCCTGCTGCCGGCGAAGGCCGCTGATCAGGCGTCAACTGTGAAAGGCAGAAGCGCCATAATGCGGGCGCGCTTGATGGCACGGGTCAGCTGTCGCTGATGTCGCGCACAGTTCCCGGTAATGCGACGCGGCAGCACTTTGCCACGATCACTCAGATAACGGCGAAGCCTGCCCACGTCCTTATAGTCCACCCTGTCAATGTCATCCATGCAGAAGCTGCAGACTCTTCTGCGACCTCTGCCCCTGCGGTTGTCAGCCACGTTCATGCACCTCCCTAGTCAAAAGGTACTTCGTCCTCATCATCATCATCGAAAAAATCGTCCAGAAGGTCGTCCTCGCCGTTCTCATCGCCGCCACTCTCATCGCCACCGCTTCTGTTCTGCCCGGTCCCGGGCGGCCTGTCCAGGAAACGCACGTCTTCAGCTACAACTTCTGTGGTAAAACGTCGCTCGCCCTCCTGGGTCTCCCATGACCGGGTCTGAATCCTTCCGTGCACCGCCACCATCCGCCCCTTGCGCATGAACTGCGCCACATTCTCGGCCAGCTTGCGCCAACAGACAATGTCAATGAAGTCTGTCTCCCGCTCGCCGTCGCGATTGGTAAATGAGCGATCCACCGCAAGGCGGAAGTTGGTGACCGCGATCCCGCTTACCGTATAGCGGGCCTCGGGGTCTGCTGTCAGGCGCCCGATCAGAACTACCACGTTCATCATGACTATCACCCTCCTCTCGCCGCCGGGTCACAGATTCATCCCTCGTCATCCCTGATGATCATGAGACGGATTACGTTGTCATTGAGACGCAGTCTCCGTTGCAGTTCCTCGGTTATCTCCTGATCGCCCCGAAACTCCATGACCACATAATAACCCTCGCGGAGCTCGTCGATCTCGTAGGCGAGCCTGCGCACACCCCAGTCATCGACGTTTTCAACTTCACCGCCCAGTTCCTCGGTCATCTCTCTGTAGCGATCGATAAGCTCCTGGACTTCCTCCGATCCCAGGTCCGGATGGGCAATATACATCAGTTCATATTTGCGGGATACCAAAGCAGTATTCCTCCTTCCTCTGGCCTCATGGCTTTGCCCGCCCTGGAGCAAAGCAGGAGGAGTGTATGGTGTGATATGCACCGCGCTTCGACGCGGCGTCTGACCTGTGTATTATATCACCGCCCCCGAGGGGGTTCAAATACCATCCAACCATTGAGTCAATCCCGGAAATGAACCTCAATCACATCTCCATCGCGCACCACATAGTCGCGCCCCTCGCTGCGCAGCAGGCCCTGGCGGCGGGCGTGAGCGCGCGATCCCAGGCGCACCAGATCCTCCGCCCCGATAACGTCAGCGCGAATGAATCCCGCGGCAATATCCGAGTGAATCTTCTCCGCCGCCTCAATCGCCGTGGCGCCCCGTGGCAATGAGCGGGCACGAGTCTCTTTTTCGTTGCCCGTGAAGTAGGTGATCAACCCGAGAACCTCATGAGCAGCCCTGAGAAAGCGGTCCCGGCCGTCACGCTCGAGTCCCATCTCGGCCCGGAATATGTCGCGTTCCTCATCATCAAGCGCAGAGAGTTCCTCTTCCAGACCGGCACATATCTGCAGAGGCGTCATGCCCCTTTCTTCCGCCAGTTCCTCCACCGGAGCCACCAGTTCGTGGAGTTTATGCACTTCAGAACCGGCAATAATCTCCTCATCCACGTTTATGACATATATGACGGGACGTATGGTCAGAAGATGCAGTTGCCGGGCTCTGCTGCGAAGCGAATCATCGATATCACTGCTCGCCAGATACTCGCCCGCGTCAACGCGATCAGCCAGGGCCCTCAGCTCCGTCAGCTCCTCGCGGGCATCCTCATCGCCACTCTGAGCTTTTTTCTGCAGGGATCCCATTCGGCGCGCGAGGGTCTCCGCATCGGCAATCATCAGCTCCTGTTCCACCAGGTGCACATCACGCACGGGATTTAGGTCGCCCTCGGAGTGACTCACATCACTGCGTTCAAAAGCGCGCACGACATGAGCTATGGCGTCAACTTCCCTAATGTAGCTGAGGAAACGGTTTCCGAGCCCCTCACCGCGACTCGCACCCCGCACCAGCCCCGCGATATCTACAATGCGCACGGAGGCCGGCACCGCAGACGCAGATCCCACCGCACAGGCTACTGGTTCCAGACGTGAATCGGGCACAGCAACCTCAGCAACATTGCTGTCCACGGTGGTGAAGGGATATGCTCCGGTCGGGGCTGCAGCCCCGGACACCAGATTGAACAGGGTCGACTTGCCCGCATTGGGTAGCCCGACTATTCCCAGCTGCACAATTTCCTCCCTTCCCGTCGATCATCCCGTTTGCCCTCGCTCCACTGCTCGCACCCTCGATTCCACCTTGCGTCTGGGCAACATGACCAATCTGCCGCACCCCATACACCGCAGGCGGAAATCGGCCCCAACACGAAGGACCTCCCACTGACTGCTGCCGCAGGGATGCGGTTTCTTCAGGGTGACGATATCACCCACCCGAATCTTCTCGTCGCGCTCCTTCATCGCTCATCTACCTCCACACAGTCCTCCTCGACTTTGGTCAGTCGGGACGGAACCACCACCCGGCGCGGATAGGGTATCTCGACACCTCTTTCGCCCAGGCGATTCTTGATTCTCTGCAACAGAATCCTCTCCATGGCCCACTGCTGCATATTTTCGGTCTTGGCCCAGACCCGAACGGCGACAGATGAATCCCCCAGGGCCTGGACCCCCAACACTCTGGGACCCTCGACAAATTCCGGGTACTCATCCGCCAGCTCTCCGGCGAGCTCTTCCAGTATACCAATGACGGCGTCGACATCCTCCTCATAGGCCACTCCGACATCGACCATGGCCCGCATGGCCCCGCGGGAGTAGTTGGTGACCTCTCCGATCCCGCCGTTGGGCAATATGTGTAGTTGGCCGCCAAAATCCCTTATGCGGGTTACCCGCAGTCCCACTTCCTCTACAGTCCCGGCAAAGCTGCCCGCCTGGACAAAATCGCCCACGGTGAACTGATTTTCGTAAAGAAAGAAGAACCCCGCAATCAGGTCGCGAACCAGATTTTGGGCTCCGAAGCCTATGGCCAGACCTGCCACCCCCGCTCCAGCCAACAGTTGGGTGACAGGGATACCGATCATGGGCAGCAAAGTGGTCAGGGCCAGGAAATTGAGGGTATAGCGTGCAGCTGACTGAGCCACAGTACGAAGCGTGGCCAGCCTCCGCAGCTCGCCATCCTCAGTCATCCTGCGTTCACTGAACTCAAATCCCCGCTCTATCAGCATGTTCGCCGCTCGCACCGCAAGGTGAAAGCCGGCCGCAATCAGCACCATGCGCAGGCCGAGACTCAACAGGGCAGACGGTTCAGTGATCCCCACGTATGTGTCCAGCCACTGGAGAAATGTCATCTATCCACCTCCCGTTCAGGAAAGCCATTTAAACAGAATGTCACTCAGCGGGCTGAGTCCGTAGAGCACACGCACCAGTTCGGATCCAACGGCTGATTGATGAATTATCTCGGCCACGAGCTGAAGTGCGGGCACAGAGGCCGATGTGATCAGCAAGACTCCCAGCGCCACGGCTGAGGCAACGGTGGTGGCGCACAGTCCGAGCAGCCCCCCCATCACCCGGTCGACGGCAGCCGTCAACCCCCATCCAATCGCCGTATGGAGCACGTGGCCCAGGGCCCGCGCCAGATTCACCACAATGCCGAACAGAAGCAAGAATGCAATAACCGTGAGCAATCCCTCGGCCAACTCGGCATGCGTGGCGTCGGGCGAGATAACACCCCCAGCGTGCTGTGGAATATCTACAGTTTCCATCAGATACGCAGTCAACCGGCTGTGCCACTCCCACTGGGTCTCGAAAAACGACACCACGACAGAGGCATAGTGCCAGCCCAGAATTACGGCCGCAACCAGGCCGAGCAGACTGAAAAGTGAAAGCACCAATCCGCGCTGCATTCCACACACTGTACCGTAAACTATTACTGCGACAATCAACCAGTCCAGCCAGGTCATAAAAGAAATCACCACCGTTCTACTGATCTTCAGCGGGCGCCACTCCTCTCCGGTGCCGATACCGGGTCAGAAAGCCAAGGCCCAGCAATATCAGCGCACCCCCAATGAGTTGGTGAACTCCGGGCAACTCGTGCAACACGAAATAGGCCAAAATGGTGGCCCCAACTGGCTCACCCAACACAGAGGCAGAGACATTGAAGGTCTGGATATGCCGAAGCGACCAGTTAAAGAGCGTATGCCCAAAGAGCGTGGGAAGAATGGCCAGGCTCAGAAACAGGATGTGCTCTCTGACCCCATATCCGCCCAGAGACGTACCCGATGAGACAAGAAACGCAAGGACGCAAATGGCGGAGGAAGCATAGACGACTGTTGTATAGGGCATCGTTTCTACCGTCGCCCTCACTCGACGTCCAATGAGGAGATATGTGGCCATGGCCGCAGCTCCCCCCAGGGCAAGGACATCTCCCAGGAGCGTTCCCGGCTGTCCCGCATCACCCACCGCAATTACGCCCGTGCCTGCCAGGGCAAGCAGGGCACAGAGGATCTGGGGAAGAGACAGAATCTCGCGCAAAAAAAGATAGGCTAGTGCGGCAGTGAACACGGGATGCAGGGATACCAGCACCGTGGACGCGGCAACTGAGGTGAAATCCAGGGAGGTGAACCACAGCAGAAAGTGAATGGCCAGTGCCAACCCAGCCAGGAGTGCTCCCCGCAGAGTGGGCATGTCGAAATCACGATAGGCCCGCAGATCACTCGCAGATATTATGCCGTGTATCGCAGCCGCGTACGCCAGGCGATAAAATGCAGCCACAGCAGGGGGAGCGGCGGCCAACCTGAACAGAATCGACGCGGACGAAGCGCAGACCACTCCCAGCAACAGGACTAACCCGGCAAATTTCTCTAATCGACTGGACAAGACCGCACCATCCTCGAGTAGCTTTTTGTGCGTCACCACTGATATGACGCATCCAGCAAGAGGTAACACATGTAAGTGCTCCAGGCTACGGGCGCGGAAGGGACGATGAGATCGTACCTGGTGTGCAGAAGGCCCAGGGTGGCCGACAGGATGACGGCGAGAGTGAGCAACCCCGCCGCCACCTCCAGCACATCGCCATCCGGCTGCCGTCGCATGCTGGGCCAGTACCTGCGCACCCACAGTTCACCGGCGACGATGACTGCCCCGAATGAGACCAGCGAGCGAATCCAAACCGGAGTCTGCGGCCAGAAGTGGTCCACCTGGGCACCCAGCAGTGCCAGCACAAGCGCAAGGAGGAGTCCAAGACCCCACAGTCGACCACTCTTCGGGGATGGTAGATGTCGTCGGTCCCTCAATCGCACCTCTCCTCAGAAATCCATATCAATCCGAAACTCATGTACCTCACAACATGTGCCAGGCAGTAGGCGCCAGCCTGAAACTTCCCCGTCCTCCCGGACAGAATGCACTGCAGTAAATTCGGCGCTCGAGCGAGGTGCTCAGACCACACAGATCTCCCCCCCATATCGTACATCCTCATATCGTGCTCTGTCAGAGCAACGAAGAAGTCGGTAGTGTGCCCAGCCGCCACTACATCTCGAATGCTGTCACTCGCCCCTCGCCACCCGAACTGCCGCTCATCGCCGCATGGAAAGTGGGGACAGCTCTCAGTGATAACTGCTGTTTTGCCCGATCTGCCAGCGACAACTCCGATGATTTCTTCCCCTCTCCTGCCCGGACGCTCCGGGGAGAATCTCCACTTCCAATCTCCCTCCTTCAGACAGAACGTGCTTAGCGTGCAGTCAGATACGAAGAAGACCTCTCGCCCATCCGCAGTGCCCATAAGCCCAACCCCGCGTACATCTTCCATCCGCCAACCCGGTACAGCAATGCGTTCGCGGATCTCCCCGCTGTCAAATCGAACCAGATCCAGAGAGGTCTCTGCCGCACAGATCTCTCATGTCGCTCAGCAACGCCACTCCCTGCTCGCCGCATTCGGTCATAGCCACAGCATGGACCAGGACCCCGGAGAAAGATAGCGAGGGATATGTCCACACACCTTCCTCGCGAAACCAGAGAACCTCGTGCAGAGATGAGGTAACCTCGACGCCCGACACGAATGAGTGGCTGGAGAAGCTGGACGGTACGTGATACACCCCTGGACCCACTGTGGCCAGAGCAAACAGCCTGCGAGAATGCGGTTGAAGATCGGCAACCTGCTCTGCGGGCAGATGCCAATTGCCGCCGATCAGCTGTCCCCCGGCCACCCCGACTGTCACGATCTCGCCGCTCCCACGCTCGGCCAGGGCAACCTCACCCGCACCAGTTGCAACCAACAATGGTCCGTTGCGCTCGGCGAGCGACAGCACCGTTCGCTCATCCCGCAGCTGCGCCACCGCATAACACGATTCGTTGCGCGAGGGTCACCGCAACGTGGAAGGGCTCGACGTCTGCCAGGAGAGGAATCGGGATCCCCCGGATCAAGGCCGTTGTCACGGCGAAAAAAGCAGATAGCCACAACCAGACCGATGCCCAATGGGTCAGATCAGTAGAAATACCATAGCCATCACCAATGCGACAGCCATTGTCCCCATCAGTCGTCCGAGGCATCCTCTACTCCTCCCGGCGTCCAATTCCTCCCAGGCACCGGCCGGCTCACTCTCTGTAGTGGAGTCGCTGGCTTGCTCGGAAGATGCATCCGACTCCGTCCAGGTCTCCGTATCATCCGGTTGACTGCCACGCCGGCTGAAGCGCAGTTTCTGCCCCTTCTTGAAATGCTCCACCTGTTTGGAAACCTGCCCGGCCTGCTTGTAGGCGGCTGCGAGATTATTGTGAGCCACATGATAATCCGGGTCATATTTCAGAGCCTTCTTGTACAGGGCAATGGCGCGCTCATTGTCATCGCGGTCGAGATAGATGTTTCCCAAATTGGACAGTGCCGGCACGCAGCGGGGATTGGCGATAATGGCACGCGTGAAGCAGATCTCTGCGCCTTCCATCTCACCGAGGCGTGCGTAGGCAACTCCGGCCTTATTCAGGGCTCCGACGTGTCCCGGTTGCTCCTCTACGATTGACAGGAGTTCCCGGAGAGCCTGCGAGTTCTGTCCGGTGTCCAGAAGCTCAACTGCCTCCTCAAAGCGCTCATGAACACTCCTGCCTCCGTACTCCTCTTCTGCCATCTGATACCTCCCTCCTGCCTCCCATTGATAATCACGAAATGTTTCTTCTCTAGGATACCATACCATGCTCACGCATTTCCTCAACGTACTCGCCGCAGAGCATTTCGACCCAACTGGAACCAGAGCAGCAGAGAAACCCACGCCATGAAAGGATAGAGAATGGCCACCAGATCCGAAAGAGCGATCCGAGAGACTACCAGTGCAGGGATCATGACTACACAGACCGACCTTGCGCGGGGCTCGTCGTACCCATCCACCCGGCAAGCCACACCGTGGGTCAATGCCACCCCCGTAGTTATCAGGGCAAGTCCTGCAACAATCGGATAAACTACGGCGGCGGCAGGCGACGTGAGCGCCAGCGCAACGCGAAGGGGAACCTCAGCCCCGGCCACGTGTCGATAGGTGCGGAGCATAATCTGGATCGTCGCCCAACAGACCACGGCAAGAAACGTACCGCCGAGCGCAGCTCCTGCTATTGCAGCACCCTTGGGACCCCGACCAACGCAGCGGGGAAATACGGGTAGCACAAACAGAAGATTGTAGCTGACGTACAGCAACGGTGCCACAGAGAATTCCCCGGTCGGCGCGTCACCGCCAGCGGGAGGAGGCAGGGTAGAGTTCACCCGGAGTATCGTGCCTACCAGTACGAGCACCAGCAGCCCATTGACTGCGGTGGTGGCACCTCTTCCGGCGAGGACCACTAAAGAGATAATTGTGGCGCCCCCTAACCAGCCCACCACCGCCAGAAGACCCTCGACCTCCGCCAGCGCGGCGGCAGCAGAGAGGACTACCGCCAGCACTGTCCATAGGAAGACCACCAGAACCAGGTCAACCAGCGATCGTCCGGGCTTTCCGACGCAGAATATCCGGCCAATCTCCCGCTGGCTCTGCTCGCCACCTGCTGCGACCGCACCCATCAACAGGGGGCCGGCGATCGCGAATCCAATGCCTGCCGCCGCTGGAGGAACTGGACTGCTGCCACCCGACAGCAGAAAGAACTGCAGCAGCTCTCTACCGGTGGCAAACCCGCCGCCCACCACGGCGCCGATGTAGCCTCCGGCGACGACCAGCATCGTCTGCACCCACATCAGTGTCCTGGACATCATCACCCGCCTCATCCCCTGATACATATTCTCACGGCAAACTTCATATACTTCTGTCATCCTGCGGTATGAGATGGGGTGACGGATATGTCAGTCGAGCGATTCAGGCCGCACAGACAGACCCCCGGGCGGCTGGCCGTCCGGCTCACCGCCATATGCGACCCCCCGCCTCTTACTGTTATCTGCATCGGCACGGATCGTTCGACGGGCGACTCCCTGGGACCTCTGACCGGATCACTGCTCCGGGCCGGTGGTTCAACAGATCTTCGCGTCTTTGGATCAGTGGGACGCCCCATTCACGCTGCCAATCTCCGGGAATTTGCTCAGACATTCGAGTCAGCTGGCTCGGTAGTCGCCGTGGATGCGTGCCTCGGGAAACGGCAGCACGTGGGTACTGTGGGGCTGTGCCGTCAACCCCTGAGGCCGGGCGCAGGAGTCCACAAGAATCTGCCCGAGATCGGCGATATGCACATTACCGGCACGGTGGGCAAAGAGGGTTCGATGGGTTTTGCGGCCCTGCAGAGCGCCCGTCTGAGCATGATACTTTCACTGGCGGGATGGATTGCAGCATCCATTGAAATGGCCGGACGGATGTCAGCAGCTTTGCAGCCAGGAGATATGATGACCGGCACCAGGACGGGTAACTGATGGTAGAGTCGCGGACATGACCCGCCCCGCCGGGGGCACAGACACCTCCCGGCGGAGCAAGCCTTGATCAGGTCACGAATCCGCGCCGAAACTCTTCAGGATCCCCAGCACCTCATCGTCGTCCACGGGGTGAAAATTTCGGTAGAATTGTCCCACGGCCATAAAGCTTACCGGCTCTTCCAGGATCACGGCATCGTGGCACTCGGCTCGCAGGTGAGAGGCAGCATCCGGTGATGATACGGGCAGTGCTACTACCACATAATCGGCGCCGCGGTTGTGCTGCGTCTGTATCGCCGCTCTGAGCGTCATGCCGGTGGCAGCACCATCGTCACACACTATGACGCGACGACCTGACACATCCTCTCCCGCTGTGCCGTACACCTCGACGCGCCTCTTCAGTTCACTGTGTGCTTGCTGTCTGGCTCGCTCAAACTCCTCCTCGTCCACTCCGCCCATTGCCGCAATGCGCTGCTCTTTCAGATAGCTGCCGTCCTCGCCAACCGCACCAAGGGCCAGTTCCGGGTTCCAGGGAGAACGAATCTTGTTGGAGACTGTCACGTAGAGAGGCAGCTGCAGGACCCGCGCAATTTCCGCTCCTACAGGTATGCCACCTCTAGCTACACCAAGCACCATGTCGAACGTCTCATCTCGCCTCTCGAATGCCTCTGCGAGGCGACGCCCCGCATCCTGCCGGTTGGCAAAAATGGGTACCGCCTCCTCTCCGGGGATAACCGACAAGCATTGCGCCGGACTCTAGAACAGAACCGGAAGTGCCCGCGGGAGCACCTCAATAGTGAGATCACCGCGGCCAATATGATCTCCATCCGCGTGGATATTCGCCTCAGTCGATGGCCGGATAATTACCCGTCGGGTCCGGTAGTATGCGACATCCGATTGGCCAATATGTCCACCGGTGAAGCTCTTGCGGAGAATGCCCAGAAACCGCAATCTTCCAACCGGACGGGCCATCATTATGTCCAGGTATCCATCATCCGGGCAGGCATAAGGCAGCAGTTTCATCCCGCCACCAATGAACTTTCCGACCCCGGTTAGCGCCAGGAGCAATCTGTCCCGCACAATGACCTTGCGTTTACCATCCTCGCTCACTCGCTCTGCTGCCTCGGGCCACCCCCCGGTACCTGGCGCAGTAAGAGGCTGAACATCCTCCAGCTGCACCTCGAGGCCATGTGATCGCATGATGGTAAAATGCAGCAAAATACCCGCGAGATAGGGTAGCACACCACCGAATACACGGGGGATCCTGTTGGCTGTTGCCGCCACGTCTGCATCAAAGCCCACACCGCACATGTTGACAAAATGCGAGTGAGTGTCATTCCCAATGCGTGCCCGCCCCACATCTATCCGGCGCCTGTCAGCGATGATGTTTGCCACCTGATGGCTCCAGACATCTCCCAACCCACCCCAGACTCCAAAGGTCCGGGCAAAGTCATTGCCTCGCCCCAGGGGGAGCAGACCAAGAGGGGGACCCCGATAGACTCCCCCACGCAGCCCGGTGCGCAGGAGACCATTGACCACTTCATGCAGTGTGCCATCACCACCGACGGCAAAAACGGCATCATATCCCAAACCGACCGCACGCGCCGCCATACGGGTTGCTTCTCCTCGCTCCCTGCTTATGTAGTCATCCGCCGGGGCAGATCGGCATACGGATGGCCAAACGCTCCGGTATCCACGAAGCGCCCGCCCCCCACCTGCTATAGGATTTATAATGAAAGCGAGGCGTCCCGCTGCCGCGCCGTCACGCCTGATCCTCCGCGACATCCTCACTCTCCTCCGTGTAATCGGTCGATACGTGGACTTCCCCGGCTTGCGAGGGTTCTTCCGCCATGGCACTGGAACCATTGAATATGGCGCCACGGTCCACTACCAGGCGTTCGCAACGAATATCTCCATCTACCCGCGCAGACGATGTCAGCTCGACCTGCTCAGCACACTCCAGATCTCCCTGCACTCGACCGGCAATCTTGGCTGACTCAGCGGATATTGTGGCCTCTGCGGTGGCCGACTCCCCCAATATGACGTTGCCCTCCACGTTGATCTCCCCGGTCACGCGACCGTCCACTCTGACGCTCCCACTGCCGCGCAGGTTACCGTCAAAATGCATATCCTCACCGATTACGGTGGATATTTGTGCCGGGTCTGGTCTTTTCTGCCGTCTACCCAGCAAGGCTAACCCTCCTCAATCCGGCAAATATTGGCGTGGATCGGTTGGTTCTCCGTCCTCATGAACCTCATAATGGACGTGCGGCCCCGTGCTTCGCCCGGTCATGCCCACATAGCCGATGATCTGCCCGGCACTGACCCGCTCACCGACAGAGACTGCGAGCTCGTGACAGTGGGCATACAGGGTGTCGATACCGTCCCCGTGCCTGATCTTGACGGTCTCACCGTATAGACGGAGGCGGCCAGCAAACGAGACACGTCCATCTCCGGTGGCTACAATGGGAGTACCTGTGGGCGCCCCCACATCTATACCGCGATGATACTCTCGAACCCTGGTCACCGGGTTGATGCGCCAACCATAATCGGACGTAACGCGACCATCCGGGACGGGCCAAAGATGCGGTTGGGAAACAGACTCATCTTCCTCGAACCCGACTGTATCATGAATCTCGTCCTGACCGGAGTGCTGCCCGTCGGCCCCGGCCGCCACTGCAAGGACTCGGTGCTCGAGGTTATCCCCGGAATCGCTGCCGGCCCATGCTGAGGCGGATTCGCCATCAGGACCAGACAGGAGCCCGGCAACGGCTTCATCGCGCTCGAAAGTGGCTGCCTGCGAGGAGGGCGGGACCGGCGGCCTGTCGCCCTGCAGATAGGTGCCCGGCTCGCCCTCTAGCCCGGCGAAGGAGTCCAACGCCTTCTCCGCTGCCATTAGTTGGGATTCAATCTGCCGCAAACGACTCTCCTGTTCCTCCCGCTCGGCCTCGAGTCGGCCCGCCCGGGCCGCCTCTTCGCCGATGTGGCTATAGCCGTGCCATGCGCCCGCTCCTGCAAGTATCAGGAGGAGGCCTGCGAGCCCCAGCAGTGTTAGCCACGCTGAATTGAAGCGGAATACGCGCACCGGGGCATCTGGCCTGCGCATGAACATTACTGTCCAGTGCGTCTCCTGTGAGGTCTTGTGTCCGTCGCCAATCCCTAACACCTCCCATCAGCGATGAGGGTAGTTGCGCGCTAACTAACTACTGCATTGCGATGATTCCGGGCAGCAGTTGAAGCACAGCGGTGAATAACGGTGCGTAGAGCAGCCCGGGGAGCAGGTTGGCCACCCGGAGCGAGGTAATCTCCAGCATGTTCATCCCCAGGGCGACAATTAACAGCCCGCCACATGCGGTCATTGCTGTGATCATGTCTGCTGTGAGCAGGGCCGCCACATGAGATCCTGCCAGTGCTATCCCTCCCTGGTACAGTAGAACGGGCACGGCCGAGATCATGACGCCAATTCCCAGGGTTGAGCTGAGGACCACCGAGGTCACACCGTCCAGCATGCTCTTGGCGAAAAGCGTAGAGTGATCGCCCTGCACGCCGCTCTGTATTGCACCCATTATGGCCATGGGGCCCACGCAGAATATTAACGTGGCGGTGACGAAGGCCTCGCCCACCCTCGATGACTCGGGCACGGCTTCCCGCAGTCTATTGCCAATCCCCTCCAGAGCGGCGCCAACTCCCAGTGCCTCACCGGTGGCCGCCCCCAGGGCCAAACTCAGAATGAGGATGAGCACGTTCTCCACCTCGAGCGCCATACCCATTCCTATAAGCACGACCGCTAGCCCCACTCCTGCGGTTACCGTCTGACGCATCCGCGAAGGCAGGGGCGGCAGTAAAAAGCGCCCGGCGAGGGATCCCGCCAGGATCGCCAGCACATTGACAAGAGTCCCTACCACACCATCACACCCGCCTTGCAAGTCCCGTTGTCGAGGAACGGAATGTTCCACGTGGAACACCCTGATCCCCAGACACCAACTTTCCCACTGCGACACATCCTCTACATTCAGCCGAGAATCATGTCGAGCAATCTGTCCAGATCCTCATAATCATAGTACTCGATGCTGATCTTCCCCCGCCCAGCTCGGTCAGACAGCCGCACCGGCGTTCCCAGCTGCCGCGCCAGACGCTCCTGCACATCCCGAATGAAAACATCAGCGTCGCCCTCCGCTTCACTGGCGACCTCTTCTTCCTCAGGGTCAGTTTCACTGCCCGGATCGGTGCCCCTGAACTTCTCGCACGCCGCCTCGGCCTGACGTACAGTCATTCCATCCGCGACTATCCTCTCCGCGAACGCCTCTCTCTGCTCTTCAGCAAGGCCCAAGATGATCTTGGCATGTCCCAGGCCCAGCATTCCCTCCTGAATCAGATCCTGCACCCTGCCCGGCAGCTGCAGCAGCCGCACAATATTCGCCACCTGCGACCGGCTAACACCTATCCGCCCGGCAACCTCCGCCTGCGTCATTCCCACCTCATGCTGCAGTGTGCTGTAGGCGTTGGCCTGCTCTATGGGGCTAAGGTCCTCTCGCTGCAGATTCTCGACCAGTGCAACCTCCATCATCTCCTGATCCCCGAGCTCGCTCACAATGGCCGGAATCGTATCGAGCCCCACCATTTCGGCCGCACGCAGCCTCCTCTCACCCGCGACGATCTCGAACTCCTCACCGTCGGGCCGGACCAGAACCGGCTGCACCACGCCGTGTACCCGAATCGATTCAGCCAGCTCCTGCAGCTTCTCCTCGGAAAACTCCCGGCGCGGCTGAAATGGGTTCGGCCTGACCGCCGTCACATCCACGGCCCTGACTCCCTCGCTCTCCGGCTCGTCCACTGGCTCCGGCTCCCCAAGCAGCGCATCAAGGCCTCTTCCCAGGCGCCTGCTCTTACGCGTCATCCCCCACCACCTCCCTCGCCAGTTCCGAGTACACCTCAGCACCACGCGATTTTGGTTCGTACTGAATTATGGCCTGTCCATGCCCCGGCGCCTCGCTCAGCCGAACATTACGGGGAACTACCGTCGCATACACCCGATCGCGAAAGTGGCTCTTGATCTCCTCTGCAACCTCAATGCTCAGATTTGTGCGACCGTCAAACATGGTCAGCAGCACTCCGTCAATCTCAAGTTCCTTGTTCAGGTTGCGCTGCACCAGCCGTATGCTGTTGAGCAGCTGCGTCAAACCCTCCAACGCGTAGTACTCACACTGGATCGGGATCAGCACGCCGTCGGCTGCGGTGAGCGCGTTAACGGTCATGAGTCCCAGACTCGGAGGACAATCTATAATGGTGTAATCAAACTCATCGCGTATGCCCTTGAGTGCCCGGCGCAGCTGCGTCTCCCGGGCCATCATGGACACCAATTCTATCTCGGCCCCGGCAAGATCGATGGTGGACGGGACCACCTTCAATCTGTGCATACTCGTCGCCCGAACCACTCGCCGGATTGGAACATCCTCGATGAGCACATCATAGACGCTCTCCTGCAGGGCGTCCTTATCCAGACCCACCCCGCTCGTGCTGTTTCCCTGCGGGTCAATATCCACGAGGAGGACACTGCGCTCCTGCTCTTCCGCCAGACATGCCCCGAGATTGATAGCGGTCGTAGTCTTTCCCACGCCGCCCTTCTGATTGGCGATCGCTATAACTCTACCCACCACATCTCCCCCAATCTCAGGCCCCGGTGTCATCGCCCCGCGCTTCATCGCCGGAGTCCGCCACATCCGAACGCATCCCGTCCTTCGCTATGCGAATGACCACCTCATACGACTCCTCCCGGTCCGCCCGCTCGACGTCAACCTTCAACCCGGATTCGCGCATCATCTCAACTGTATCGTTCAGGGAATTGAGGTATATCCGCAAATCCCGCGCAAATCGCGTTACCCGCTGACGCCTGGGGCTTCTCTCATCCTCCCCCGTGAGAACCCGCTCCACCATCGCATCCATCTGTCGGACCGATACCTCCCCCTCCACTGCCCATGCCAGCACTTCCCGCTGCGCAGCTGCCTCGGGTAGGCGCAGCAGCGCACGCGCGTGCCGCTCACCAAGCCCGCTAACCCGGAGCGTCCTCCGCAGATCCTGATCGAGCGTGAGAAGGCGCAGCTTATTCGATATCGTCGACTGCTTCATGCCCAGGCGCCGGGCTACCTCCCCCTGCGTCAAGCCAAATTCATCGATGATTCGACGGAAAGCCTCCGCCTCCTCGATGAAATGGAGGTCCTCTCTCTGCAGATTCTCGGTCAGGCCGAGCAGAGCCACCTGTTCATCGTCCACATCGCGAACCACCGCCGGCACTCGCTCCAGTCCGGCCAGTCGGCAGGCCCGCACCCGTCGCTCTCCGACCACCAGCTGATACTGCCCCTCACCCTTGGGTGATCGCCGCACCAGCACCGGTTCAATGACACCAACCTGGCTGATAGAATCGGCCAGTTCCCTCAGCTGTTCCTCACCGAAAGCCCGGCGCGGCTGATACGGGCTGCTCGCAATATCGTCCACCTTGACTTCCCTGATCTCAGGCGCCGAACCATCACTGGTCGAATCCCGAGCACGAGCAAACCAGTCCCGTATCATGGACGGACCTCCTCCCTCATAAACCTCGATTTCCCCAAAGGCAGTGCGCTTTCCTCCCTGAGTTAGAACAAATGCGGGACCTCAGGATCTACGGCGGCGCAGGGCGGCCAGCACCTCACCCGGATCTCGTCCCTCCCGGGCCAGCACCACGAAGAGATGAAACAGAAGGTCGGCGACCTCCTCAACCAGCTGATCGTCCAGATCGGCGGCAAGAATTACCTCAATTGCCTCTTCTCCTATCTTACGAAGAACCAGTTCACGTTCACCCTGCAGCAGCCCGGCCACATAGGATTCCTCCGGATTCGCATCCCGCCGGGACTCGATTACGCGGTGCAGCTCAGCCAGAATCGCAATATCCCACCCGGTCACGTCATCCTGCGCCCAGAGGGAATGGTGGAAGCAGCTGTCCGCGCCGGTATGGCAGGCAGGACCTGCCGTTTCTACCAAATACAGGCAGGCATCCGCATCGCAGTCGCCTCGAATCTCCAGCACGCGCTGCCAATTTCCGGACGTGGCCCCCTTATCCCACAGCTCGCCGCGACTCCGACTGAAAAAGTGCGCCCGCCCCGTCTCTATGGTCAGTTCGACAGCCTCCCTGTTGGCGTAGGCCAGAGTCAGAATCTGCCTGTCAGCGGCACGCTGCACGACAACCGGTACCAATCCATCCTCATCAAACCTCACATCATCAATGGCAAAGCTCACAACCGCACCACCACACCGGCCTCTGACAGAAACTCCTTGACATCCTGTATCGACCAGGTCCCATAATGGAAGATGCTGGCCGCCAGCGCCGCGTCGGCCCCGGCCGCAAAAGCCGCCATCATGTCCCGAGGACCACCCGCTCCCCCCGAGGCAATTATGGGAACCGGAACCCGTGCATTGAGCTCGGCAATCAGTTCGACATCATACCCTCCAGTGGTGCCATCGCGATCCACACTTGTCACCAGGAGCTCGCCAGCGCCCAGATCGACAGCACGTTCGGCCCACTCCAACGCATCCATACCCGCGGACCGTGACCCACCATGGGTTCTCACCTCCCATGAAAGGCCTTCAGCATCCTCCTGCCGGAGCGCATCGATTGCCACTACTATGCACTGTCGGCCAAATTGGGCGGCAGCCCTATCTATTAATGCAGGATCTCGAACCGCTGCCGTGTTGATCGAAACCTTGTCCGCGCCAGCCCGGAGAATATCTCTCACGTGCTCCGGGGCTTCGATCCCACCCCCCACCGTGAGAGGAATTGATACCTCAGCTGCTACATCTGCCACCCATTCAAGCATTGTTCTCCTCTTCTGAACGGTGGCCGATATGTCCAGAAAGACCAGCTCATCCGCACCGGCCTCCGAGTAAACGGCAGCCAGTTCCTGCGGATCACCCGCGTCCCGCAGTTCAACGAAATTGACTCCCTTCACCACCCGACCGTCCGCAACATCCAGGCACGGGATGATTCTCTTGGGCAGCATCGTCGATCTCCCTCCCTCTCAATCAACGCCGAGTACTGTCTCCGGTGCCAGAGACCCGTCGTACAGAGCCCGGCCCACTATGACACCTTCCAGACGGGGCTCACGGCGCGCCAAGTCACGCAGTTCCGCCAGATGCTCCAGAGCCCCGACACCACCCGAGGCAATCACGCGCACACCGGTGCTCAGCACCTCACCCAACAGTGACACGTTGGGGCCGGAAAGCATTCCATCGCGATCAATGTCAGTCACAATCACCCGTTCTATACCCATATCCACCAGATTGCCACAAAAACTGCGCGCCTCGAGATCGGTGTCCGTCTGCCATCCTTCCACCGCCACTCGCCCACCGCGGCAATCCACTCCCACTATCACGCGGCAGCCAAACTCTCTCACCAGTTCTCTTAGTATCTCCGGGTTCTCGACGGCAGCTGTGCCCACAATGACCCGTTGAGCTCCGGCATCAAACAGGCGCCGGGCTGCCTCTAAAGTTCGAATACCTCCCCCCACCTGCAGTGACGCCCCCGAATCTGCTATCTGACGGATCGTCGCGAGGTTGCTCATACGGCCGGTCCGTGCCCCGTCCAGGTCGACCACATGAATCAGCTCGGCGCCCCATTTCACCCACTGCCGGGCCACTGAAGGTGGGTCATCAGAAAACTCAGTTTCTCGGGCAAAATCTCCTCGCGCTAGCCGCACACAACGTCCGCCCCGGATATCAATCGCTGGGATGACTTTCATCTTCACACCTCCCGGCGAGCCGCACGAAATTGCGCAGCAACCGGCTGCCATAATGTCCGCTCTTTTCTGGATGAAACTGCACACCCCAGATATTGCCTTCTCTCAGGACGCTGGCGAATCTCACGCCGTACTCTGTAACGGCCAGATCACTGTCGTTCTCTGCAGGGGGGAGATAGTAGGAATGGGTGAAGTACATATAGGGGGCCTCCCCCAGATCACGCAGAAGACATGTCGACTGCAGGATCTGCACACGGTTCCAGCCGACGTGCGGCACTTTGACTCCCCGCGGCAATCGATTGGCACGACGGTTGATTATCCCCAATCCAGCCTCGCCGCCCGGCGCTTCGTCACTGCTGGCAGCCAACATCTGCATCCCCAGGCATATGCCCAGCACCGGAACGCGCTGTGCTGCCTCCCGGAGGGCGTCGTCCAGACCAGCGGCCCGCATCGCGCACATTCCAGCAGCAAAAGCTCCCACACCCGGGAGAATGACACCGTCGGCCCGCTGCAGAGGAGTCGGTTCAGAGGCTATGACGTACTTCACGTTGAGCCGACCCAGAGCATTGGCAACGCTGCGCACATTATTCAGCCCATAATCTATTATCGCAATCAACGGTCAATAACTCCCTTGGTGGAGGGAACATTGCCACCTGCAATTGGCCGCACAGCGAGCCGGAGCGCGCGCCCGGTCCCCTTGAATGCAGCCTCACACATATGATGTGCATTGCCGCCAGCCAGAGATCTCAGATGCATGGTAACCCCGCCCCCCACACAGAACGCACGGAAGAACTCGGGCACCAGATCAGTGTGAAATGCCCCGAAGGCCCGGGCGGACATCGACAGATCACCTGCGAAAAATGGACGTCCGCTGAGATCAACGGTCGCTGCTACAAGACTTTCATCCATGGGGATGACCGCGTGACCAAATCGCTCAATTGCCTCATCAACTGCCAGCGCATCGCGCAAGGCCCGCCCTATGCACAGACCCACATCCTCAACGAGATGGTGCCCGTCCACCTGCAGATCTCCCTCGCCGGAAACCTGCAGGGTCATGGCGCCGTGAAACGCCATGGCCGTGAGCATGTGGTCAAAAAATGCAATGCCGGTCTGCGGACTGGCTTCACCCGGCTCGTCCAGATCCAGACTGACCCAGATCCGCGTCTCGCTCGTCTCGCGTGCGCACTCTCCCTTTCGCATATCAATCCACCTGCCGGCGCAGGTCATTGAGCGCATCCTGCAGCGCGGCGGACTGTTCCGGCAGTCCGACGGTAACCCGCAAGAATTCGGGCAAGTTCGGGAAGTGGCGAATGAGGATTCCGCGTTCCTTTAGTTCAGCCGCAATCCGTCCAGCGTCCATGCCGAATGTGCCTTGATCGACTCGCACCAGGAAGAAGTTTGCCTCGCTCGAGAGCGTCGTAAGTCCCGGAATGCCCTCCAGATCCCTGCGCATCATCTCGCGGCCGCGGAGCAACTCATCCACGGTCTCCAGCTGTATGTCCGCATTCTGTACTACCGTGCAGGCCATGGCTTGGCTCACAGCACTTAGGTTAAACGGCTGGCGAACGGAGTCAATCTCCGCCACCTTATCGGGATGCCCCACCAGATAACCTATCCGCAGAGCTGCCACTCCGAAGGCTTTCGACAGCGTGCGTATTACTACCACTCGAGGATCCCGGCTGGTTGCATCCACCATGCTGCATCCACCAAATTCGTAGTAGGCTTCGTCCACAGCAATGAGACGAGCATCGGTGGCACATATGGAATCAATGTCGGCCGCGGAGAAGTAATTCCCCGTGGGATTGTTCGGATGACAGATAACAACCACTGAGGGAGCCTGGTCTATGGCCCGACTGAGGCCGGCCACATCAAGTTCAAAGTCTTCCGTCAGAGGTATTTCTACAATCTCGAGACCCATGATCTCACCGAGGACCCGGTACATTCCAAAGGTGGGCACGGGGATGACCACTCGCTCCACCTCGTGCATGTGGGCCAGAAACAACAGCTGGATCATGTCATCCGACCCGTTGGAGATCATAAGCTGGTCCTCAGAGACACCAGCATATTCGGCCAGGGCCCGACGCAGTTCCGGCGCTTCCTGATCCGGGTAGAACTGCAAATCCAACTCGCGGGCCTCTTCCAGCGCAGCGCTCATGATATCCGGCGATAGACCATAAGGGTTTTCATTGAAGTGCAACCTCATCATTCGCGATCCCTCCTGATGGCGATGGAGTCGGCGTGGGCAGCGAGTCCCTCGGCACGCGCAAACACTTCCGTCGGGCGTGCCAGTCGGGCAAAACCCGCCTCCGACATCTGCAGGACGTTGGTTCGTTTCATGAATGACTCCACACCCAGCGGAGAGCCAAACCGGGCAGTGCCGGCCGTGGGTAGAACATGATTGACGCCCGCAGTGTAGTCCCCAAATGCCACCGCCGTTAGAGGGCCAATGAACACTGCACCCACGTTACGCACCTCGGCAAGCTTCTCCGTTGCGTTTTGCATGCGTATGGACAGATGCTCGGGAGCCAGGCGGTTGATCAGCTCCCACAGACGGTTCTCCGAAGCCACAACTGTGGCCGACTCGTTTTCCACCGCGGCCCGGGCGATCTCCTCGCGCTCCATATTGCTCACCTGCTCCGCTACTCTGGCCGACACATCCTCGGCCAGATGAGCATCTTCGGTGAACAGAAACACACCCGCCTCGGGATCGTGCTCGGCCTGTGCCACCAGGTCGGCCGCCACGGTGGCGCTGTCTGCCGTATCATCGGCTATTACTGCCAGCTCCGAAGGCCCGGCCAACGAATCAATCTCCACCACACCGTACACCAATCTCTTTGCCTCAGTGACATATATGTTTCCTGGCCCGCAGATGATATCGGCCGGCGGCACACTGTCAGTACCGAAGGCCATGGCGGCAATCGCCTGCGCTCCCCCGATGCGGAACACCTTCTCGATGCCCAGCAGGGCGGCGGCAGCAAGAATGAGGGGGTTCACTTCGCCGTCCGGGCCCGGCGGACTACATACCACCAGATCTTTTACGCCGGCGACCTGAGCCGGAACAGCTCCCATCAGAAGCGAGGAAGGATAGGCGGCACGTCCGCCCGGGACGTAAATTCCCGCTCTTTTCATCGGCATGACTTTCTGCCCGACTATAGTTCCATCGTCCCGGGCGTCCCACCAACTGCCGTAAGCCTCACGCGCGTGAAATCTGCGCAAGTTGGCAATGGCCACCTGCAGGGCATCGACCAGCTCATCAGAGAGCAGGTCCGGCCCCCGGGCAATGGCATCGGCATCCACTGCAAGGCCGCGCTCCCTTAGATCGGATACTCCATCGAACATGCTGGCATACTCATAGACCACGGGATCTCCATCTTCCCGCACGCTGCGGAGAATTTCGCTAACTCTGGTCTCCACCGAAAGATCCCAGGTGAGTCCGCGGTCTCTCTGCAGGAATCGCTCCACAAACTCTGTCTCCGTATACCGCCTCAGCATCCGGGCTCATCCTTTCCCGCCTCTGCCATGCGGCGCAAAGGCTCAAGTAGCGTCCCGATTCGTCGGTGCACTTTCAGGCTCACCGGATTGGCAATAAGCCGTGCAGTGATGTCGGCCAAAAACTCCACCTCAGACAGCTGGTTGGCCTTCAGAGTACGACCCGAAGATACTAAATCCACGATTACATCGGCAAGCCCTACCAGAGGCGCCAGCTCCACACTCCCGCGCAGAGCAATGATATGAGTGGGGGTCCGGTACTGGCGAAAATGATGCTCGGTAGTCTTCGGGTACTTCGTCGCAATACGCAGAGTGGAGCCCATTGATCGATAGAGACTCCCCGGGTCATCCCGGTAGCGGTCGGCCAGCTCTTTCTCTGCCGCGACCGCGAGATGGCATCGACCAAATCCGAGATCGTACAACTCGTACACTGAACCGGCATCCTCCAGCAGGGTATCCTTACCAACGATCCCCAGATCCGCAACTCCCTCCGACACATAGGTAACGACATCGGATGGGCGGACGAGTAGATATCGAAACCCGTTTTCGTGGTCGGACACACAGAGTCGTCTTCCGATTTCCTCCATCGCCCCGGACGGGATGCCAATGGCTCTCAGCACGTCCACTGACGGCTCCAGCAACCTTCCCTTGGGAAGTGCCAACGTACAGATCGAGCGCTCATTCATCCAGACCAACTCCCGTCATGGCATACCTCTATGAGGGTTTCGCCATCCCGGGTTCCATCCAGCACGCAGAAGGCGTCAAACCCGCGGGTGTGGGCCCAGGAATGCACTTCGCCCTCATCAACCGCTCCGCATAATATTTGTACGACCGCGCGATACCCCTCAGCTCTCAGCTCTTCAGCTCGCTGGTTGGCTCGCTGCCGGCGGGATTCATCTGCCACCACCAGACACATCTGCCGCTGCTTCACCGCATCACTCTCCGACGACAAAGGAACCCGGGATAGCTCCTGTAAATCCAGGGCAAATCCTGTGGCCGGCTCGGGTGAGCCCAGGCTGCCGAGGAGTTCATCGTATCGGCCTCCGCCCCCCAGGCGAGCACCGGTCACCGGACAGTACACCTCAAATATGGCTCCAGTGTAGTACGCAAAATCGCCCGCCAGAGAGACATCAACCTGTACGTTCTTGCGAAGGCCCAGGTCAATCGTGGCCGAAAAGATGCGCTGCAAGTGGGCCAGCCCGCATAAAGAGCGTCCCAGCTCCTCCAACAGCGACAGGTGATCTGCCGCCTCTCCCGGCGCAAAAATTCTGAGAAGCGGTTCAGTAAGCTGACTATGGCTTCGCCCTTCAATCAACCGCCGAGCACTGACCAGATCATGGTCGGCGAGCGCAGTCCGCAGCTCCGCAGACTCCGCACTGGAAAGATCCAGCACCTCGGACAACTCCGCCAGGAGCCCATTGTGGCCGAGGTTTATCTGGAACTGTCTCACTCCAAGCGATTCGAGTGCATCCGCTGCCATGGCCATCATCTCTGCATCTGACTCCGGTTCGCCTGCCCCCAGGAGTTCTACCCCGGCCTGGGGGATAGTTCGCGCCCCCCGGCCATTGATGCGCCGTCGGAACACCTCGCCAAAATAGGAGAGACGAAGAGGGCGGGGCACGTGTCGCCATTGCTCAGCCGCCATCTGAGCCACGGGGGCAGTCATGTCGGGGCGCAGAACCAACACCTCTCCATCAGCATCGATCATCTTGTACATCGAAGAAGAAGGAAGCGGCTTCTGTTGACGGAACAACTCGTGATCCGTCAGAACAGGCACCGCCACCTCATGGTAAGCCCACGCATCAAAGACCCCTCGCAGCACACCCTCCTGTCTGCGCATGATCTCAGTACGTTCGATCATTCTCTGCAGGTTGCTGTACATAGGATCACATCTTCTCCTCATTAATGGGCTAAAGTTTCAGCACAACCTGCAAGATATCATCCCCCAGGGCGCATGTCAATCCGTATGGAAGAACTGATTACCCGGACACTGGGGATTTTTCCTGCCGGCCAGATACTGCAGGGAAACCGGGGCCGGGTATGTTGGAGGGGGATACGCGACCTCAGCCTCGCTAGGATTCGTCCGTCTCATCTTCCTCGTCGTCGCGCAGACGCTCGATTGCCATGGCGTACCCATCTGCACCATAGTTGAGAAATCGTTTGATGCGGCTGATTGTGGCCGAGCTCATGCCGGTGTCTTCCACCACTTCTTCATATTTTGCACCATCATACAGCATCTCAGCCGCACGGAAGCGCTGGGCCATGGTCCGGAGTTCGCTGACCGTGCACAGATCCTCAAAGAAGCGATAGTACTCTCTGACATCCTCCAGTTGAAGCATTGCCTGGAAGAGCCGGTCAACTTCCGGTCTCTGCAGCCTCTCATCGTAGCTCATGCGCTGCCCTCCTAATCACCCCGGACCTGAGGTCCAGAGGTCAAGTGGATTTCAGGCCTCAACCCGGTGCCGCACGGCAACTATTTCCCGGGAAATATTCTGTCCGGGCAAACGATAGACGACCCGGGAGAGAATCCTGAGTCCGTACTTCTCCATGAGCGGCTTCGCCTCCTCCATTTCACTCATTGCCCGGGGACCTTTCCACCAGCCGCACCAGCCACCGGGCCGCAAGAGGGGAATGCTCAACCGCACTAAGACGGAAATGGGTGCTGTGGCTCGACTGATAATCCCGTCCACCGGCAGAATATCCGCAAAGGCACTCTGGGGAAGGTCTTCAGCCCTACCGTGCACGACGCTGAGATTGTCCAGCGACAATTGACTCGCCACGTGCAGGAGAAAACCCGCCTTGCGGCTGGAGCTGTCCACAAGAATCACCCGCCAGTCAGGGCGGAGAACCGCCGCGACAACGCCGGGAAATCCCCCACCCGAACCGAGGTCGAGGACAGCTGGCATTTTGCCGGAATCCGTTCGAATCAACTCCAGCGCCCGGACGCCCAAAATTGAGTCGAGCAGATGACGATGAACCAGCGTGGGGGAGGAGGCGTCCGACACCAGATCCAAACGCTCTCCATACCGCATGACTTCGCTGATATGCACAGCCAAATTCTCTGCCGCAGCGGTCGGTATGCTCACGCCGTATTGGCGGAGAAGATCGGCGAGACGAGCGGCATGCATCATGTTCGCCCCCGATCCCGCTCCAGCCAAACCATCAGCACCGAGATATCCGAAGGAGAGACTCCGGGGATGCGCATCGCCTGCCCGAGAGAGCGGGGCATCACCCTCTGCAGCTTCTCGCGCGCTTCTCTCGACAACCCGGGAATAACCGCGTAATCGACGTCATGCGGAATGCGGGTGCGCTCTGATCGCCGGTAACGACGCACCTGTTCCTTCTGCTTGCCGATATATCCCTCGTATTTGATCTCTATCTCCACCGAGTCGCGGACCGACCGGGCCAGCTGTGGCCGGTGCGGGTCAACCGGTGCCAGGGTTTCATAACTTACCTCGGGCCGACGCAGCAGCTGAGCCAGCGATGACACCTCAGATAGGGGACTGGTGCCGAGATTCTCCAGATGTGTATTGACGTCATCACCTCGCACACGGGTTTCATTCAACCTGTCGATTTCCTCCTCGACCAGGCGCCTGCGCCTGCGGGCGCGCGCGTACCTACCATCAGACACCAAACCCACCTCGTGACCCAGTTCGGTCAGGCGGAAGTCGGCATTGTCCCCGCGCAAAAGGAGACGGTACTCGGCACGGGAAGTCAACATCCTATACGGTTCATCGACTCCCGTTGTGACCAGGTCGTCGATGAGAACGCCAATGTAAGCCTGCGAGCGATCCAGAACCAGGGGTTCACGATCGCGCAGAAGGAGCCCGGCATTTATTCCGGCCATGATGCCCTGTGCAGCTGCTTCCTCATAGCCGGACGTTCCATTGACCTGCCCGGCAAAAAACAGCCCCGAAATCTTCTTGCTCTCCAGGGAAGCGTACAGCTGCGTGGGATCGACGTAATCGTACTCTATGCCGTAACCGGGACGTACGATTTCTGCTTTCTCCAGTCCAGCTATGGTCCGCAGAACCCTTACCTGCACGTCCTCCGGCAGACTCGTGGACAGGCCCTGGATATACATCTCCTGTACGTCCCGTCCCTCCGGTTCCAGAAACACGGGATGGGAAGTGCGATCGGGGAACTGCATAACCTTGTCTTCCAGACAGGGACAGTAACGCGGGCCCGCAGCTTCCATGGTGCCATCATACATCGGAGTCCGGCCGATGTTCTCCTGCACGATGCGGTGCGTGTCCGCGCTGGTGTGCGTGAGCCAACAGGGCAGCTGCTCATGCGCCACTTCCTCACTCACTTCACCAACTTCGTCGGGATTATTGCTGGGGGACATGAAGGAAAAACCCTGCCGCTCCCGATCCCCGTCCTGCCGCTGCATACGGGATGTGTCGACGGTACTGCGCGACACCCTGGGAGGTGTTCCGGTCATGAAGCGCCCCATCTCCAGCCCGTGCTCGACCAGGTCGACACTGAGATCGGTCGCCGGTGTCAGTCCATTTGGACCCGACTCATATCCGTATTCGCCGGTGAACACACGACCCTGCAGATATACGCCTGCAGTGATGATCACCACATCGGCACCGTAACACACCCCGGTCTTTGTGCTTACGCCTGTCACCCTGCCGTCCTCCACAATGAGACCATCAGCCATCGCCTGCTTGAGACGCAAACGGGGCTGCTGCATGAGGGCTCGCAGGATGCGGTGTCCATACTCTCTCTTGTCCGCCTGGGCCCGAAGCGATTGCACCGCTGGCCCCTTGCCGGTGTTCAGCAGGCGCATCTGAACATAAGTGTCATCGATCGCCCGGCCCATCTCACCACCCAGGGCATCGATTTCTCGCACCAGGTGCCCCTTCGCCGGTCCTCCAATCGCCGGGTTACAGGGCATTGCACCTGCGCTGTCCAGGTTGATGGTCAGCACGAGTACCTCCATGCCCATGCGGGCGGCAGCCAACCCGGCTTCGGTTCCGGCATGGCCCGCTCCGATCACCACTACATCATAGTCTGCCTCGCGATACCGCACGAATGCTCACCTCTCCGCCATTATCCGTCTGATATCGTCGATTCACGACGCGTCGGGCGCAACAATTTCTGCCATATACTGGCATGCCGGTGCACTCACTTTCCCACACAGAACTGCGAGAAGATGCGGTCCAGAAGGTCATCTGCAGCTGACTCCCCGGTGATCGTGCCCAGAGCACGCGCACACTCTCGCATATCAATTCCAACCAGATCTACAGGAGTACCCGATTCCATTGCCGCCCGGGCTTCCTCCAGGGCGTCAGCGGCCCCACGGAGAGATCGCTCGTGTCGCGCACTCACCGCTATGGCACTCTCCGCATCAACTGATCCCCCCGCCGTCGTGGTCACCCGGCGGACAATAGCATCCTCGAGTTCATCCAAACCCTGGCGGTGCAGGGCAGAGGTGCGGACTATATCGACATCCTCTCCCAGGCTCTCCAGAATATCCCTGTCGGCAATAGCCCCGGCATCCAGATCCCGCTTGTTCAAGACTGCCACAATACTGGCATTAGTGCTGCGCCCGCTCTGGGCCGTCTCCATGACGGCAAAATCATCCGGCTGCAACGGCTCGGCATCATCAAACACCAGCAATATCAACTCGGCATCCCGGGCGGCCCGGCGAGCCCGTTCCACTCCCATTTCCTCCACCTGATCAAGCCCCTCGCGCAGCCCGGCTGTGTCAACCAGCACCAGTGGGATGCCCTGCACGACCACCATCTCCTCCAGGACATCACGCGTAGTCCCGGGGGTATCCGTCACGATCGCCCGATCTCGCTGCAAAAGAGCATTCAACAGTGAGGATTTACCCACGTTGGGACGACCCAGGATGACAGTCTTCACCCCTTCACGGTAGGGACGCGTTCGGTGCGCCGACATTATGAGCTCCTCAATTTTCGCCCTGAAGTCGGTTAGTGTGTGCAGGGTCTCCCGCCGATCTGCTTCTTCGATGTCCATTTCGGGATAGTCGAGAACAACTTCCAGATGAGCCATCAGATCCAGAAGTTCGCTCCGCAACCTGCGGATTCTTCGCCCCAGCTGTCCACCCAGCTGGCGGAGGGCCAGCCTGGCCCCGGCCTGCGAACGAGCGGATATGACATCGGCCACTGCTTCGGCCTGACTCAGATCCATTTTCCCGTTGAGGAATGCTCTTTTGGTGAATTCGCCCGGCTCAGCCACTCTCGCTCCAGCATCGAGTACGGCATTGAGCACGGCCTCGACCGGCACGGGTCCACCGTGGCAGTCAAACTCTACCACATGCTCTCCCGTGTAGCTGCGGGGAGCGCGCATGACCAGCATGATTACCTCGTCGGCCGGCGTCTCATCGGCGGGATTTACCACCTGCCCATGGTGAATGGTGTGCGTGGGAACGTCATGCACATCAACGCACTCGCCCCGTGAGCTGCGAAAGACTGCCGATGCAAGATCCAGTGCATGGGATCCGCTCACGCGAACGACAGCTATACCTCCCACACCAGGCGGAGTTGCCACCGCGGCAATTGTGTCGGTGTCGTAAGTACCATCAGAGTAGATCATTGCAGCACTCCTCCTCCACAGACCAGGCCACAAAGCATCCGAACAAGCGACGCGACCGGGTCACCCGAGGACTGGCACTTGTCACTCGCGGGACTTCGAGGTGGGAGTGATGACCACGCATCGCTGGGGGTCCCGACCTTCACTCTCCGTGGTTATGCGTGGATTATCGTGCAGTGCTGTGTGCACTATCTTGCGCTCATGCGGGGGTAGGGCGCTCATGCGAACGGCGTTTCCGGTCTTGACGGCGCGGTGTCCCAACCTGTGAGCCAGATTAATGAGATCCCTCTTGCGTCGCCTGCGGTAATTGCCTGCATCCACGATGATTGGTCTGCGGTCCACCGATCCCTTGGCTGCGGCAACATTTATGAGGTACTGAATGGAGTTCAACGTCTCGCCATGTCTGCCGATTACCAGGCCGAGATCATCGCCCTGAATCTCGCACGTGATGTACTGGTCGTTATCTGTCACCTGCACTTTGAGATCCGGGTTTATGTGCCCAACGACTGTCTCGGCAAAATCCTGTGCCGCCCGGACCTTATCGACGTCCAGAGTCACGCGTACCGTGGCCTCGCGCTGCCCAATGATGCCAAGCACACCTCGAGCTCCGGCATCCAAGACCTCCACCTGAACCTCATCGCGTCGAGCATTTAACTCCTCGAGCGCGCTCTGAACCGCCTCCTCAACGTTCCTGCCGTGGCGGATGATCCCCTCCATCTCAACCCGACTCTCCCTCCTGTTCTCCCTCCGAAGACAAGAGTGCGTTGACCACGTACTGCTGCACGACACCAAAGATGTTAGTGACCGTCCAGTAAAGGGCCAGACCCGATGGGAACTGCGTGCTGATGTAACCAATGAATACCGGCATGCCGTAGGCCATTATCGCCTGGCTACCACCGCTCGAATCGGCGCCCTGCGACATACTCAACTTGGTTTGTATGAATGTGCTCACAGCTGCCAGCACCGGCAAAACGAACAACGGATCCGGCTGAGTGAGATCGGGCAACCAAAGAAATGCCTCTCCAAATTCAAACTCTCGCAGCGCTGTGAACATCGCAATGATTACCGGCATCTGAACCAGCATGGGCAGGCAGCCCATCGCGGGATTAACGCCGTGCTCTTTCCAGAGCTTAACGGTCTCCTCGTTGAGTCTCTGCTGGTCATCCTTGTACTTCTTCTTCAGCTTCTCCATCTCTGGATTCAATTTCTGCATCTTGGCGGTCGCTCGGTTTTGTGAAAAAGTCAGCGGCACAAGGATGAGCCGTATCACGACCGTAAACAGAATGATACCCATTCCGTAACTGCCCAGAGATTCGCCGAAAAACTCGATCCCGCTACTGACCAGTTCTACCAGTGCCTGCCACATTCTCTAAGCCTCCCGATGAGGCCGCAGCCACTGTACGGCCTCTTCTTGTCACTTAATATGATCATAGATTTAATCACTACTCAACCACAACCTTACGGAACCGGATCGTGACCCGCAGGGCCAAGCGGGTGACACCTCATGATCCGGCGCAGGGTCAGATATCCTCCTCGCAGTACCCCGTGTCGGGTTACTGCCTCTGCGGCATACTGAGAACAGCTCGGGCGAAACCGACACTGAGCACCAAACAGAGGAGACAGGTGCCTTTGATATGCTCGGAGTATACGGACCACAACTCGCCGCATCAGCACTTAGCCCTCATCCCTTTCTCTGTGACCCTGAGAGAGCTTCTACATATGGCAGGCAGTTCCTTCCCCTGAACGGGGGCACTCTCCCACCACACCCGCCTGCTTGAGCAGAGTGTATATCTCGCGACGCAGGCGAGTAAATTCCACTGAATCCGTTGATGCCCGTGCCAGCAGGACCACATCTGCAGCGGATCCACATGCACAGAGCGTGCGCAGTGCCTCCCGCAGCCGTCGCCGGAGACGATTGCGCACCACGGCCCCACCCAGCTTCTTGCCAGCCGCACAGCCGATCCGCAGCACGCCACTACGCCGCCTGCGATAATGGACGACCACATACTTTCCAACCAGCACCGCTCCCTCATCGAAGACACGGGAGAACTGGGGACCGCCGGGCAGCCGCTCGAAATCCATTTCTCAGCGCTCCTGTCATTGTCCTCATCCACATTCAGCTGGAAATGCGCTTGCGGCCCTTCTTTCTCCTGCGCTGGACTATACGACGACCAGCCTTGGATTTCATCCTCTTTCGGAAACCGTGCTTCTTCTTTCTCCTTCTGCGGCTGGGGTTGTAGGTGCGCTTCACCATACCTCTCACCCCCTCCTGTTCTT
>PUMM01000168.1 GCA_003551365.1 Clostridia bacterium | reverse complement strand
ATAACGTGTAGCGCATACTCGAACCGGCCAGACGGGGGATGAACAGGTAGTCCACCCGATCCCGCAGGGCTGCAACGTGACCGTGAAACATCTTGATGGGTATGCAGGCATCATTGACCGTCTCCCGCACTCCATCATCCAGAATACTCGCATTGGACGGCGGCGAGGCCGTCACTGCGAAATCCAATTCACGGAAAAATGTCTCCCACAGAGGCCGGAAACTGAAATAGCCGAGATACCGCGGAATACCTATCAGGGCCCGGCTCAATTCCGGCTCCCCCTCTCAGCACTGAGTGCCCGATTCACCACATGTCGACATTATTCGCACCAGGGCACGCAAATCCTGCCGGCTGACCCGGCTGAGGTCGCCGGCGAAAGTCATTCTCCGGGCTTCTCGCGGGTCACCAGCTGGCAGAACTCGTCCCCGTCCAGCACGTTGTGCGAATGATAGCACTCGTAGCGGCAGTTGAAGCCCTCCATCTTGGCCTCATCCACCAGGCAGTACAGACGCCCCAGCTCTTCCTCTCCCCGCTCCTGAAACACAATGGCCAGGGGACAGAGCAGCAGGCGCTGCTGTTCCGTTCCATCGGCCCCGACTACTGTCTCGGTGTGCCAGCCCCGGGAGGGCAGGTCAGGCGCTTCACCCATATTCTCGGGAATCGGCTCCAGCCCCATCTGCCGCACGGCCTCTGCCGCCTCGCTGCCGCAGTCCCGACCATAGCGCGTGACTGCCTCGCGGATCAATTCCTCGCCCCGCTTCTGTCCCAGTTCCTCGACCGCTGTCTGTGCGAAGTGCAGGTAGAGAAGGGCAGTGCGCCTGGCCATCAGCCAGACGTCCTTCTCCCAACCGTCCTCCGGTTGTGGACCGGACCACGGCATCGCGTCACGTGACATGAGATCACGACCTCTCCGCTCCTATATTATGGAATGACAATTCTTCCCCTCGAAGCATATCGTGGGGCAAAATGGCCCGTGAGTCAAGCGCAAAACGACGTAGCCGCCGGGCGCAGCCGCGGTCATTTTCGCCACACGGCACAGGAGATTGCGAGTGCGCAGATGCTCCAGAGGCTGACCATGAGGGTGCATTCGGGACTCTACCTCGCACGACCCCAGCTGTGATGCGAAATCCGCAGATTTACGCGAATACTTATTGCCTATTCGCACTGATTATCGGTATGATTTAGGTAATAGGGCAGTTATCATCGACGGAGTAATGAATTGCGGCGGCGCCCCCTCCCGCCGCTCCGTCGGCTCTGCCACTAGCACCGCCGGCGGAATCTGCAGGTGGATCCGCCGGCGGAACCTTTTCTCCCCCGGCAGCCGCACGCTTAGCGCACCGCCCGGACAAAACGGGTCAGCCACCCGGGGCGGCTGTGAGTTGCATCGCATACCGGGCGGCGGCCACGTCACGGGCTATGTGTCCCACCGACTTGAAGACGGTTATTTCGTCGCTCGCCGTTCTTCCCGGCGCATCTGCAGCCAGCACTTCGTCCAGTTCAACCGCGGCGTCGCATGAAGTCGGCCACAGTGGGAAATGTATCCTCATCGATGATGCGCATCACTGCACCCTCCGCTTCCATCCGATGCACTGCTTTCGCCCCAGTATTCGCGGCATCGACCACAGGTCCCCCCCACGCACGATAGCCGTCCGGAGGAGTTGCGCGACCGCGGGGGCAGTCATGCCGACCGAAGGCAGCGTTGTCGCCCCTGCGGGCCTTCGGGTAAAATGGCAGTGCATATGGACGCACGCTGATCGCGACACCGGTGTGCAGCCGCGCCAATAGACCCACCACTGCGCAGACGCACAACGAAGAACAACCCTGAACTGGAGGGAATGAGCATGCCGTACCGCAGGCTCATTCTGATCACCTGCATCCTGTGCGTGGGTTTGGCAGTCATCCTGCTGAATCTGCGCAACCGCACCGACCACCCGCCTGCCGTCGATGATGAGAGGCCGTATCGGCGCGGGGCCATGTTTTATGACGAGTTGGAAGACGAGGCCGTGCAGTGCCGGATGTGTTTCCGCGACTGCATCATTGCCGAGGGAGAGACGGGATTTTGCCGCAATCGCCGCAACGTGGACGGTCGTCTGTATAATGTAGTGCACGGGCACCCCTCGGCCGTGCACGTCGAACCCGTCGAGGCAGAGCCAGCCCACCACTTCCTGCCCGACACTGACGTGCTGTGCATCGGCACGGCCAGCTGCAATTTCCGCTGCAAGTTCTGCCACAACTGGTCGCTGTCACAGCAGAGTATGGATGAGATGGATGTGACGCACGACCTCACCCCCGAGGAGGTAGTCGACCGGGCAGAAAAGGCCGGCGTTCCCGCCATATCGTTCACCTACAATGAACCCACGGCCTTCTATGAGTACGCCTACGACATCGCCCGTCTGGCCCAACAGCGGGGCATAGCTGTCATGGTGCATACCAACGGGGCGCTGAATCCGGAACCGCTGCGCGCCCTCCTACCGTACACCGATGCGATGATAGTCGATCTGAAGGCCTTCAACCAGGAATACTACCGCCGCATGACCGACGCAGAACTGGAGCCGGTGCTGCGCAATCTGAAGATCATCCACGAAGAGGGGGTGTGGCTGGAGATAGTGAATCTTATCCTTCCGAAGATGAATGATGATCCGGAGGAGATCAGAGACATGGCCACCTGGATTGCCGATAATCTTGGCCCGGAGGTTCCCCTGCATTTCAGCAGGTTCTTTCCCGCCTACCAGCTGCCCGACCTCAGCCCCACCCCGGTGAGCACCCTGGAGGCGGCCTACGACGCCGCGCGAGGGGCAGGATTGCAGTACGTCTCCATAGGGAATGTTCCCGGCCATGCCAAAAACTCCACATACTGCCCACAGTGCGACACCACCCTGATCGAGCGACGGCACTTCTCCGTGATGAACATCAGGCTCGAAGATGGGCATTGTCCGGAATGCGGAGAGAAAATACCGGGCATATGGGAAGGAAAAGGCCGCGCCCCCGTTCCCGGTGGCATTGATGGTGATTGACGGGAATTCACCGACAGGCGATGCCACCCACCCCGAAGGGAAGCCGCAGCTGAACATCGAAAGCAGATGCAGACACTCCCACACCGGGTGGAAGGGAAGATGCCCATGTCACGCAGGGTGATACTGATAGATGAGCGGGACAACGTGGTGACCGCTCTCACCGATCTTTCCGCGGGTGACACTGTCAGCATCGGGGGTTGCAGAGCGCAGACCGAACTGCGCCTTCTGAACGACATCCCCTTCGGGCACAAGGTGGCGATCACAGGGATTCGGCAGGATGGCGAGGTAATCAAATACGGGCATCCGATTGCGCGGGCCGGCCGCGACATACGAGCCGGAGAACACGTACACGTACACAATGCGGAGGGGACGCGGGGGCGCGGCGACCTGTGCCGGACGGGGAGGCGAGACAATGGATGAACTCACTGGATACCGCAGGGAAGACGGGCGGATCGGAATTCGCAATCACCTGCTGGTCCTCTCCTCCGTGGTTTGTGCCAATCGGGCCGCGGAGCGAATTGCTGCAGCCGTACCAGAGGCAGTAGCTGTCACGCATCAGCACGGCTGCGCACAGCTGGGAGGCGATCGTCAGCAGACTCGCCGCACGCTGGCTGGCTTCGGGAGTCATCCCAATGTGGCCGGCACCCTGGTGGTCGGGTTGGGATGCGAGGCCATTCAGCCGGCTGACCTGGCGGCGGACATCGCAGCTGCCAAAAGGCCGGTGGAGGTGATAACCATTCAGGACTGCGGGGGAGTGACCAACACCGTGGGCGAGGGAACATCTCTGCTGCGGCAGTTATCCGCCGCTGCCCGGGCGGCTGAGCGGAGGACCATTGAGTGGGCAGATCTCATCCTGGCCACAGAATGCGGCGGATCAGATGCCACCAGTGGACTGGCCGCCAACCCGGCCCTGGGAGAAGCCGCGGACGCTCTGGTACACAATGACGGCACTGTACTCCTCTCAGAGACGATGGAGATGGTGGGAGCAGAGCATCTGCTGGCAGAACGGGCGGCCGACCCGGAGGTGGCCGAGCAAATCCTCGCCACAGTTCGCAGGGCAGAGGAAAGCGCTCTGGCCATGGGTGAAGACATTCGCGGTGCGCAGCCGGCACCCGGGAACATAGCGGGAGGCATCACCACCATCGAGGAAAAATCGCTCGGATGCATCTTCAAGGGAGGAACTACACCGATACGCGAGGTGATTGACTACGGAGAGAGACCTGGCCAGTCGGGCCTGGTCATAATGGATACCCCGGGGCACGACGTGGAATCGGTCACCGGTATGGTGGCGGGAGGAGCGCAGGTCGCAGTGTTTACCACGGGGCGCGGCACTCCGACCGGATGTCCCATCGCGCCGGTGATCAAGGTGACCGGCAATGAGCACACCGCCCGGACCATGCGGGAACACATCGACACGGATGTCTCGGGGATAATCCGGGGTGAGATGGATACCCGGGAGGCGGGGAAACGGGTTCTGTGCGACATCGCCCGGGTGGTCAACGGCGAACTGGCCCGCGCGGAGATTCTCGAGCACCACGAATTCGCCATTCACCGCACCGGCCCGAGCGTCTGATGACTGGACACCGAATGCGACGGGACTGCACGTCCGGGCGGGCATCGCACAGACAGTCAAAAGTGACGCGGCATACCCGGGGTGCTGCGCCGCCCGGGGATGGGGGACCCAACATCCGGATCATACAAAGGAATAGGAAAGCCTCCGTGCGGTAGAGTAATGGTCAGACCTCACAGGAGGAGGCGGTGAAAATGCACACTCTGAATCATCTGGAGGAGGCCCTCTGGCAGAAGGAGCAGGCCCTCATCGGGTACATAAGATATATGCGCGAAGCGCAGGACAGTCAGAATGAAGATATGGCTGCGCTGTTTGCCGATCTGGCCAAGGCGGAGGAGAAACACATTGCGGTCATCCGCGACCAGGTGGGCAAATATTCTGAGTACCAGCACCTGAATACCTACCAACAGGTGAACCAGCACAATTCGCAAAGTTCGACGTATGAACCGGTGGCCCACCCCACTGAACTGTCGTAGATCGACTATGGCCACGCGTCGGCCGGGGGAGCCAGATGTACCGGCCATAATGCCCCAAAGAGCCTATTCGACGGGGCGACCCCAACTATCTATTCGCCCCAGCTTGATCAGTCTGGCCTTGATGGCCCCCTCGGTGCGCCGGTGACGCTCCGCTATTTCGTCCCAGGACAGACCGTAATCAAACAGCTTCATGAGGTAGTCATCCTCTTTCTCCGTCCAATGCTCGCCCGCACGGGAGGGGGCATCTTCCATCCGATCGAAATCCACATCACTGCCCACCTGACCGCCGGATTCTACGGCCGAATCCATCTCCTTCACCGCCGACCTCAGGTCCGAGGCCAGAGGGTGTCCCTCTGTGCTGATCACCACCAGCGACTCCATGGCCCGAGTCATTCCCACGTAAACCAGTCTTCTGTTCACATCCGCGTCACCGCGATCCGTCCACACTCCGCACATCACCACATGGGGGAATTCCAGTCCCTTGGAACTGTGTATGCTGGAAAGGATGACGGGGCTGTCCGCGTGGATAAATTCTTCTTTCGCATCCCGTCGGTGTGGGTCGGCCAACCTGAACACATCGATATCTCGCTCCATCATCTTCTCCTCGAGAAGGTCCACCCGATGAACCTCACCATAGCGACTCGCCGGATAGAGCACTGCCACGTCCTTGGGTTCGGAGTACTCCTGTACCAGACGCTGCACCTCCCGCACCGCAACATCGACCTCCTCTCGCACATCATCCACCATGTGCACACGGGGCAGGGAACCGGTGCGCTCCGCAGTCTCCGGCCGAATCACGGTGTTTTCGTCCTCCAGGTCCATTGCCTCCTCTGACAGAATATTGGGATCCTGCACAGAAAATGCATGGCAAACTGCAAGATTTCCCGCGTATTCCTGTAGTTGACGCGAAGGATCTGCGTCCGCCCCGCCGCCTGGATACCCGCCTCTTTCCAGCTGAACTCTCTCCGGAAGATGTTCTGGGCGGCATCGGCAACGACGAGAAGATCGTCACAGTCATGATCCAGGAGACCGACTGCAAACTGCAGGGCCTCCGTGAAGAAGTCCTGCGCTTCATCCAGCAGTACGGCCTGATAACGGGGGCCACCGCCCAGCTTCAGTGCCTCCAGAGCCACCCTCGCCACTTCCTGGCCCGAGTCATCATCATCGTAACCCGGAAAGTCCAGATCCACCGACCGGATGGTGTCTCGCATGATCCTGTCTAGATTCAGGACCTCCACGTTCTCATATCCGGCCAGCAGAGCCCGCAGTTGCGCTGCCAGCGAGCGGGTGTAACAGGTGACCAGCACGGTGCCCGCAGGCCGCAATTTGGCCAAAAGCCTGGCGCGGAATACCAGGATGAGGGTTTTCCCGCTGCCCGATACTCCTCGGATCACCCGGTGCCCGCCACCCATGTTCTTGGCCATGGCTTCCTGCCGCCTGTCCATGACGCGAATCAAATCTCGTCCGGTCGGTGTCTTGAATACGGTGAGCTGCCCGTGCTCATCCAAGTCCCCTACCTCGTCAATAACAGCCTCCGGCTGAATCAACCCATGCAGTAATTCCTGTGTGCTGCTATCCATCTCCTCCTGCAGGAGTGGTCCCACAATGCGGATGAAACACTTCATCAGTCGACCCTCGCCGCTTCCCTGCAGCGCCCGCTCAATATCGTCGGAGAAGATGCACCGATCGAAATCCAACACCCCTTCCAGGCCCTTACTCTCCGCCTCCTCACGCGTGACAGTGCTGAGCACGGCGCCAGAGGCGACCTGTATTTCCTCTTGCGAGAGCCCGGGCTCGGCAGAAATCTCCTCCTTCAGTATTTTTGCCAGACGGTCCGCGCGGACGAGAGGATTGTCCGCCTCGATTTCATCTCCGCTCTGCCTCACCCGTATGCTGCCCCGCAGCACTCCGAGCAAACCTCCCTCCCGTACTTCGAGGACCTCCAGAACTGCTATCCCCTGATCGGGCAGTAGGACCACATAGTGAGGACGCTCTCCATTTGGATCGTAAGGGGGTTCATACCAGACGGTAATGTCCTCTCCCAAGCCAACCTGGAATGCTCCAGCAGTACGACGTACTGCGTGGGGGACATCCCGCCTGCTGCGTAAGTTTTCGGGAACTATGAATGCCATGAAGCATCTTCCCCTCCGCTTGAGGATCATTTCCACCCGGTTAACCTTCTCCAGCAACAGCTACTTCCTGCAAAATGGGCACCGGCTCATCCAGCTGCAGCCGTATGACGGGAGTCTCGGGTAGTCGGGATGTCCAGTAGGCCGTGGCGCCATCGATGAGGGCGAACACCCCGGAGTCGCGAGTTAGAAGGCTGAGACTCAGATCCTCCTCCTCAAACCCGCTCGCAATCGCATGAGGTGCCGCCATGGTCATCTCACCTCCAATAGTTCGGGCGGCGCTCCGGACTGCCGCTTTGAGTCCGTCCCCCAGGAGGAACCCATCCGGAATTTGCAGATGCGCTGACTCGTGGGCCTGTACGAGGTCTGCGGCCAGTCTCTCTTGGCCAACACCCCAATCATCCAAGAACTGGAGAAATGGAGCATGGACGACCTCTCTCAGATTACTCTCATCGAGGGAAACAACCGTGCCGTTATCCTTTATCAGGTTAACGATGCGTCGGGCCGGCAAACGGCGAGGATGGACACGGTCAATGAAGTCGGTGTCTGCCACAACTACCAGCTTACCCCGGGCCCGGGATAGCCCCACGTTCAGAAGCCGCAGGGCATCCGGACCACGACCAGTGAGGTTGCTCGCCTGTGTCTGTGGGTAGGTGTCGACCAAATCAAATATAACCGCGTCACTTTCCGACCCCTGGAATCGATGTACGGTGGAAGCCGTTACCATGTCGGATAGGCCGACACCCTCGATCAGATCGTGGAGCAGCCTCCCCTGTATGCGATAGGGAGTTATAACAGCGATATCATCGCAACCACCGCCTGCCAGACTGTGAGTGATCGCCGCACAGATCGCGGCGTGCATCATTGTAAAGCGTGAGTAGGATCCATGACGCATTTCTCGCATGCATCCAGGGTGCAGCCGGGCCGTATCCAACATTATCAGGGGGTGACCCGGGAGAGGATCAGAGTCAGCCATGCCCGCGGTCTCCTGCAGAACGCTCTCATCCGACTCCAGTCTATCCATGTAGGCGAGTCGACTGACCAGATCGCATATCGGCTGAGCCATCCTGTATTGGGTCCTCAGCATCGTCACCTGTCGCTCACCGGACGTACGTTCAGCGGCCTTCACTTTGCCGGCTATCTGAAATGTGTCCCGTCCCAGCCACTCCTGTACCGCTCGACTGGCATCCGAGTGTATCGGCGGCAGTTGCCGAAAGTCACCAAAAATGCCCACGCGCCTGCGCGCAGCAAAGGCGGCCATCAACACCAGGGGAAAGGGGGCCATGCTGGCCTCATCGACCAGAACGACATCCGGTGCATAGGTCTGGACCCGCTGGTCAATGGCCATCCTGGAGAGTGTCGTTCCCACCACCTCCGCGTTCTGCAGTAGGTCTGTTACCATTTCATCCACCGCATCATCAACCTGCTCCAGCTCCTCCCTGATCTCCTGCAGTTCACAGTGCAGGTCCTCAGCGGTACTCGCGGAACTATTGAGAATTCTCCAGGACAGATCATCTCTACGCGCAATCAGCTCCTCACGCCGTGCCAGCAGATATGGATTTTTCCTTCCCACTATCAAATCCGGGTTGATGTGAGGATCATCCTCTATACTCTGCAGATGAGCAGTGCCGAACCGTACTATTCCATCCCTCCGATAGAGAGAACTGTCCGAGGTTGAATGAACCACCTGACTCATGGCCGCATCCACCGCAGCGTTGGCATGCGCAACAATCAACACACGTTCTCCCTGCCGCACCAGCAAATGGCAGACCTGCGCAAGGTTGGCCGTCTTTCCCGTTCCGGGAGGTCCCCACACGAAGTGGACTCTCGATCCGAGACAATTGAGCGCCGCTGACTCCTGCTCGGGATTGGGCGGTGGCCCCACGCCCGACCCATCCGGCAAGCACGCGGCCTGGGTCGAAGCACCATCGCCGGCGTAACCGAGCAGGTGCAGGGGCATGTCGTCCTCCCCCAAATCTTCGGAGGCTGACTGCAGGAAATCGCGGGCTCGTTCATAAATAAATGTCGCGTCACAGGATAGCAAACCGGAAGAGATTCTCTCCCCCAAATCGCGCGGGAAAAAGGTCAGTGCATTCAGATCTGACTGGGCGACCAGATGGCCGTGGGCCAGTTGGTCTCCCACCTGCAACTGCACGGGCGACTCGGGAGGAACAGGGAGGGGCATTTCAACCTTGAAAGAGTAGAAGCAGCCGAAATGGTGACGTGAGCGGAGCTGGCCGCCCCGCACCCGGAATGCCCTCTCGGGGTTGCTGCGTGACACCATGATCTCCTGTTCCAACGCAGTCAAAACACCACGAATGACTCTATTTCTGAAACGATCAACCCGATCTATTGGCATCACACAATCACCTCGTCGATACTTGCGGTATTTGAGCCCCCGACCCTGATGAGGGGCAATTCGACAATCATTGGTAAGAACCCTCCCGGGCGCGCGGGTGCGGGCCATGACATCGAAACGGGGCGGATGCTTTTGTACGAAAACTGGCGTGCATCCCGGCCTGCATATACGAAGTCAACTATCTGAGGGTGGGTCAAGAGGGCGTACGGAGGCAGTGAGGGGCCGCGAAGAAGCGGCCCCGACAGCTTCACAGGAAAGATATCAATCCTGGTTCAACTCCTACTTACCATTCCCCGCAGTCAGGTAGTCTCTCGCCTCCCGGAGTGCAGCCGGTATGTCGATATCCTGTGGACACGCCTCCAAACACTCTCCACAATCGACGCAGCGATCCACTCCTCCGTCATTGGAAACCACATTCGCATAGGAACTGGCCGCACCACTGCGAGCCACCTCACCGAACATGGAAGCATCATTGTATATGTTGAAAATCCGCGGAATCTCCACGCCCTCGGGACACGGCATACAGTACTCGCAACCCGTGCAGTCCACCCGGGTACGCTGCAGGTAAATATCCCGCACCTCATCGATCAGGGCCTTTTCATCTTCTGTGAGCGAGTCGGGGAGAGCATCTTCCGCCGTGCGCACGTTCTCCAGCAGCTGCTCCATAGTGCTCATGCCGCTCAGAACGACGCTGACTTCGGGATGATTCCACACCCAGCGCAGTCCCCACTCCGCCGGCGTGCGCTGGACCTCCGCCCGATCCCAGATGGCACGAATGTCATCGGGCACCCGACCGGCCAGGTTCCCACCGCGCAGGGGCTCCATGACCGCCACGCCCATACCCCTATCTGCCGCGTAACGCATACCAGCAACCCCGGCCTGATAAGCATGATCCATGTAATTGAGCTGGATCAGGCACATGTCCCAATCGTGGGAATCCACGATTCGCCTAAACACATCCAACTCGTCGTGAAACGAAAACCCCACCGTCCGGGCTCGCCCATCGCTGCGTATCTCATCCAGAAACTGCAGTGCCCCGACCCGCTTCATATTATCCCAGCGGTCGGCATCCAGTCCGTGCAGGAGGTAGGAATCCACATAGTCGGTACCCATCCGCTGCAGCTGTTCGGTGAAGTACCGCTCCAGATCCCCCTCCGACTCGACCAGCCACGTGGGGAGCTTGGTAGCCAGGTGAACCTTCTCCCTGTATCCTCCCGTCAGAGCCTCGGCCACCAGCGGCTCGCTACTACCCCCATGGTAGCGATACGCCGTGTCGAAGTAGGTGACGCCCTCCTCGATGGCCCGGTGAACCATCCGTATACATTCCTGCATATCCAGATCAGATGAATCGTCGCCTGTGGTGGGCAGCCGCATCAGACCCAGACCAAGGGCGGAAACCTCAATTCCGCTGTCGCCAAACGGTCGGTACTGCACACTATCCCCTCCAAATCCCGATCATCGGTGCAACCTGAGTTAATTGTGCTTCGCCGACAATTGTGTTTCATCCCCCTGTGGACCCTGTTCTCACCCGCGGTGCGAAATCCTTTACCGCTGGCACTGCAGCCATCGAGCGACTGCGCGTACCGCTGGGGAGGACATGGACGCATTCGGTCGAACCATGAAGGTCAGAGGGGGGTTGAAATCGTATGCGAGGTAGTCAGATGCTTCTGGAAACACTGCTGATGCACGACGTGGAGCATATATTCGGCCTGCCGGGCGACACCAGCATGTCCTTTTACGACGACCTGTATGACTGCGAGTCGGTGAAGCACATCATGTGCCGCGATGAACGCTCCGCCGGACACATGGCCGACGCGTACGCCCGCGTATCGGGGCGACCCGGGGTCACGGAAGCCCCGAGCGGGGCAGGCGCGACGTACGTCCTTCCAGCCGCGGCCGAGGCGGACGGATCGTGCATTCCCCTGCTCGTCCTCACCAGCGACGTACCGCGTTCCAGTGAGGACCGGGCTGCGATCACTGCCCTGGAGCAGCGGGATGTCTTCCTGCCCGTCACCCGGTACTCCCGCCGCGTCAATCTGCCAGAGATGATACCGCACACCGTCCGCACCGCCTTCCGCGCCGCTACCGGCGGACGCATGGGTGCAGCGCACGTGGGACTGCCGGAGGACGTCCTCTCCGCCGGGGTGGAGGAGGAGGCGGCGCGGGCGCAGCTGTATCCACAGCCAGCCTACGGACGATATCCGGCCCAGCGAGTCAGACCCGATGCCCGGCTGGTGGATGAGGCCATCGAGATGCTGCGCGGGGCGAAGCGTCCCCTGATCCTCGCCGGCGGGGGAGTTCTACTGTCGGCGGCCGAATCCGAGCTGCTGCGGCTGGCCGAGGCGATGTCCCTGGGCGTCGTCACCACCATGGATGGCAAGGGATCAATCGCCGAGGATCACCCCCTTTCCCTCGGTGTGGTGGGGGGAAACGGAGGCAAAGACGCCAGCAATGAGGCCCTGAGCGAGGCAGACACAGTACTGGCAGTGGGAACCCAGTTGAACTCCATATCGACGTTCGGCGGCGCACTGCTTGCGGGTGATCTGACCCTGATCCACAGCGACATTGACCCCGACAGGCTGGGCAACAACGCCCATGCCCATCTCCCGGTCGAGGCCGATGCTCGCCTCCTGTTCGCCGACCTGACAGAGGCCGCCGGAGTCCACACGTCCGACGATGATATGCCGTGGAACCGCTGGGTCATCGAGAAAAAGGAAAAGGTGGCGCGCGAAATGGCCGCAATCGAGGGCGTTCAGTCCGGAGAGAAAGGGGTCCTGCACCCGCTGGAGATGGTGCGGGGGCTGCGCAAGGTCCTGCCGCCCGACGCCACCGTGCTCTGCGACCCGGGCACCCCCACCCCCTTCATGATGGCCTATTATCCGGTCACAGAGGCGGGCAAGCGGGTTTTCGCCGCCCGGAGCCAGGGGGGTCTGGGATACGCCCTACCCGCAGCACTGGGAGTCAGCATCGCACGGCCCGGCGCCCCGGCAGTGGCCCTGGTGGGCGACGGCAGCATGGGAATGTGCATAGGGGAGCTGGAGACCCTGGCCCGCGAGGGAGAGCGGATAATCATAGTACACACCCGCAACGACACTTACGGCTGGATAAAGAACCTGCAGAAACTGTACTACGGCGGTCGCTATTTCTCCGTGGACTTCTCGGAGGGAGTCGATTATGTCAGTGCAGCCCGCGCTTTTGGGGCTGAGGCCTACCGGGTGGAAAACGCCGCCCAGTTTGAGACCGCCCTGCAGAAAGCCCTCGACTCCCGGCTCACAGTCATCGAGATTTCCACTCCGCCGGCAACCGAGGTGACGCCGCCGGTGGCCCCGTGGAGAAGGGATGAAAGGATCCCCGAGGAGCAGAGAATCCGCAGGAGCTACTGACCCGCTTCAATACCCAGAGCTGCCGATAACCGCCCGGTCACAAAGCATGAACCGGGCGGACACTGCTCCCCAATCAATGCACACAACACCACCGGGGCCGCAATGAGCTCTTGCATCACATCGCCGGGACGGGTAGTCTTGAATCCGTGTACCATGTCACTCCCCAGCTGCTCTGCAAGCGAACTGCTGGGAGAGATCACTCACAATGAATTCCTGCCGGTCCCACATCAACCGGGCGCCGGCCGCAGGAGGCGACTCATGTCCGACAGTTCTACCAGGAACCACATTCTGCACCGACTGGCTGAGGAACTGGAGCACGACACGAAGGGCGTGCAGAGGGCCATATCCCTGCTGGATGAGGGAAACACCGTGCCCTTCATTGCCCGCTACCGCAAGGAAGCAACCGGCGAGATGGACGAGAAGAAGCTCCGGCAGCTGGGTGAACGACTACGTTACCTGCGCGATCTGGAGGAGCGCAGAGAACAGATCCGCAAGGTCATCGAAGAGGCCGGTGCCCTCACCGAGGAGCTGGCCTCCGCCCTAGATGCCGCGGACAGCTTTCAGGTCCTGGAGGATCTCTATCTCCCGTACCGACCCAAGCGCCGCACCCGGGCCTCGATGGCCCGTGAGAAGGGCCTGGAGCCCCTGGCCGAACAGATGCTGGCCCAACGGGACAGCTGCGGAGATCCAGCAGAGATCGCTGCCGCCTTCTCCCCCGCCCCGGACGGTGAGGAGCTGGACCCCTCCGATGCCCTCAGCGGCGCCGCTGACATTGTCATCGAGTGGATCGCCGAGGACAGCGACATCCGCGGGAAGCTCCGAAAAATGATGGAAAACAGTGGGGTGCTGCACACCGAGGCAACCGGTGAGGAGGACCACGACTCCCCATACGGGATGTACGCGGATTTTTCCCAGCCCATCCGACGGATTCCCCCACACCGCACCCTGGCCATCGACCGGGGCGAACGGGAGGAGAAGCTGCGGGTGCGGATCCGGGTGCCGGAGGATGAGGCCCTCAGGCTGATCGAAAGACGATACCTCCGCGGCGATTCCATCTGGCGGGATCACGTGGAAGATGCGGGACAGAGGGCCCTGCGCGATCGTCTCCTGCCGGCCATGGAGCGCGGCTGGCGCCGCAGCCTGACCGAGGACGCACACGAACACGCCGTGCAGGTCTTCGGACGAAACCTGCGGCAGCTCCTTCTGCAGGCTCCCCTGCGCGACCGCACCGTTGTGGGCATCGACCCGGCCTTTCGCACCGGCTGCAAGGTGGCGGTAGTCGATCCAACTGGGGCCGTCCTGCACACCGGAGCCATCTACCCGCATCCCCCGCAGAAGAAATGGAGGGACGCCGGGGAGACACTGCTGCGTTTGATTGAAGAATTCTCCGTGGATGTAATCGCCATCGGTAACGGCACTGCATCGCGCGAGACCGAGAGCCTGGCAGCCGAGATCATGGATGATTGCCCTCACCCCGTGCACTACGCAGTGATTGACGAGGCCGGAGCCTCAGTATATTCGGCCTCGGAAACTGCGGCTGCAGAGCTGCCGGACCTTGACGTCTCCCTGCGCGGAGCGGTATCGATCGCCCGCCGCATCCAGGACCCGCTGGCTGAGCTGGTCAAGATTGACCCCCGTTCGCTGGGAGTGGGATTGTACCAGCATGATGTCAGCGCCGCCCGCCTGCGCGATGCCCTGGATCAGGTGGTGGAAAGCTGCGTCAACAGTGTGGGTGTCGATGTCAATACCGCCTCGATTCCCCTGCTCGCCCGGGTGTCCGGGTTGGGCCCGAGCGCAGCCGAGAAGGTAGTGAGCCGCCGGGGAGAAATCGGGACATTTGACAGCCGGAACGAACTGCTGTCCGTGCCCGGCATCGGCCCCAAGACCTTTCAACAGTCCGCCGGATTTCTGCGCGTGCGGGGCGGAGAGCAGCCGCTGGATGACACCTGGGTGCATCCGGAATCCTATGACGCGGCGCACGAGATACTGGATCGCGCCGACCTCGAGATCCAGATACTCACAGAGGCGCCGGAGCGCGTCCGCCGGGCCGCAGCGGAAATGGACCCGGCTGAGCTGGCAGAAGAGATGGACCGGGGTGAGCCAACCATCCGGGACATACTCGCGGCTCTGGCCCGCCCGGGACGGGATCCGCGGGAGGACATGCCCGCCCCGATTCTGCGCACCGACATACTGACCATGCAGGGCCTGCAGCCCGGTCAGGTAATGCTGGGTACCGTGCGAAATGTAGTTGATTTCGGCGCATTCGTCGACATAGGGGTGGAGAGAGATGGCCTGGTGCACATATCTGAGATGAGTGACAGATATCTGGACTCGCCGCACGAGGCAGTGGCCGTGGCCGACGTAGTCACCGTGCGGGTGCAGGATGTGGATCACGTCAGGAAACGAATATCGCTCTCGATGCGCAACCTGCCCAGTGAACAGGCCTGAGGGCGAGCCGGGGGAGGAACACCGGCGGCTTCTGCCGTATCCTCCCCAATCCGGTCCTCAATCGCCTATGGAGAAACTGTTCCAGAACTGCTTGAAGCTCTCCCGCGCGGCATGATATTCGTCCTGCACCCCTTCCAGCTCCTCGGAATCGATTTCGCCAGCCCGGTACTGCTGACGGGCCAGCAGGAGCTGGAGACGGGCTATCTCATACCCCTGCCGCATCAGAGCACCCTCCAGGGCTCCGGTCCAGTTACCCCAGGCCATCTGCATTTCGGGGTCCTCCAGATCCTCGCCCGCTTCCCGGATCTGCCCCAGGCGGCCCAGGGCGTTGCCGGTGGCAAAGCGCTCGTTGAGAGTGTACTCGGCCGGTTCATCCGGGTGTACAGGATCGAGGGAGTCCAGCAGCTCGGGCAGGTCCTCAAACTCGATGTCAGACACCGGCTCGCTTTCATCACAGTCACCGGTATCGGGTTCGGGGTCGGTCTCGGGCTCCGCCACATCGGCCGGATCCTCCGTATCTCCCACCAGCTGGCAACCACTCACGACCGAAATACAGAGCAGTAATGCGAGCAGAAGAGTTGCGAGAACCGATAATGGAGTTCTGCTGCACACCCGGCGCGACATTGTGAAAAAGAATTGGCGCATTGCATCGTCCTTTCCGTAGACGACCACACCCGTCCCTCCCACCACTATACGCCGGCGGCATCTCCAGATCGGGATGGGCACAGCGAGAAGGGGTATGGGCAGGATGACAGGCGAGTCAGCTGCCTGTATGATCTGGAGCAATTCTACTCCTGCTAGCAGTATCTGTCAAGATGCGCTTTGTACTGAAAGGAACACTCTTCGGGAGTATGCCCGATCGCCGGCCACCCAGACACTGGCCCGAACTTCAAAACCGAATGCTCGATGTACTGAGTTGAGGCGGCCGCTGGACGGGCAGACCCCCCGGTTGAGCGCAGCCCGGGATGTACCCGCAACAGGTATGGGGACATCCGCACCCCGCCCGCGGCAGCGGCCGTACCTCGATGCAGATGGCCCAATCCTTCTCCTGGAACGCCCAGGAAATCGAATCGACTCTGCAATCAGGGACACTCACATCTTGAGTTTGGGGTCAAACACGTCCCTGAGTCCATCTCCCACAAAATTGATCGAAAGTACGGTTATGAATATGGCACACCCTGGCACCATAATCAGATGAGGAGCCCGTCGCAGGAACTGTCTGCCCACACTCACCATGAGACCCCACTCTGGTGTGGGCGGTTGAACCCCTAAACCCAGAAAACTCAGCGCAGCTGCTGTGAGAATCGCTGTGGCGGTGGAGAAACTGAGATAGATGAACATGGGCGGCAGGGAATTCAGGGCCAGATGCCGGAAGACAATCCTTGACGTGCTCGCTCCCAGGGCATTGGCCGCCTCAATGAAATCCATCTGTTTCAGGGAGAGCACATTGCTCCGCACCACACGCGCAAATATGGGTATGCGCCACGCAGCCACTGCCAGCACCACATTTACCGTCCCGGGTCCGATGATGCTCACGATCAATATGGCCAGCAGTACTCCCGGGAAGGACATCATGACATCAACCAGGCGCATTATCAGATCATCAAAACGCCCCCCAAAAAAGCCGGAGAATAACCCGAGCAACGACCCGATTACCAGCGCGGTGAAAGCGGCAGAGAAACCCACCACAAGTGAGGTCCGGGATCCAAAAATGACGCGGGAAAACATATCCCGCCCCACCTGGTCGGTTCCCAGCCAGTTCTCGGAAGAAGGTGGCTCAAACCGACGCATCAGATCCTGCTCATAGATGCACTGGGGGGCAATCCATGGTGCAAACAGGGCTACCAGGGTTATGGCCGCGAGAATAACTGTGCCGATGAGAGCCATCCGGTTACGCATGTACCGTCGCCAGAGTTTCTGGCCACCGCCCTCATCTGTCATATCGGTATTCTGATCGATGGTCATGGTGCGATCATTGTCAATTGCCACGGGTAGACACCTCCAGCATCAATCATAGGTAATCCGGGGGTCTATGAAGCCATATGCGAGATCTGTCAGCAGGTTGGCGCCGATGAAACCCAGCGCCACCACCAGCACCGCCCCCTGCACGATGGGAAAATCGCGGGAGTTGATGGCACCGACCATGTACCGCCCGACTCCCGGCCATCCGAACACCGATTCTATGACCACCGAGCCGGCCAGAATCCGCCCGAAGTTAATGCCCAGGAGAGTGACCACGGGAATCAGGGCATTTCTCAGGGCATGGCGAAATATGACCACCTGCTCGGACAACCCCTTCGAACGCGCCGTCCGGATGTAATCCTCCGAGACAACCTCCAGCATGCTGGAACGCGTGAAGCGCGCAAGAACTGCAGTGGGTCCAAGGGCCAAGGCTATCGCGGGCATGATAGCATACTTCAGCCCCGTCAGAGTATACAGCGCACCACCGTGACCCGAAAGCGGCAGGATCCCCCATCTCAGACCCAGAACGAGCATCAACAGAAAGCCGAAGAAAAAGGCGGGCATCGATACCCCAAACAGCGCCCCCAGCATGGCCAGATTATCGACCAACGTCCCTCTCCATATGGCCGAAATGATACCCAGAGGGATCCCGACGACAATGGAGATGACGACGGCAAGCAGTCCCAGCTGAAATGAGTTCGGCACCCGCCATATCAACTCCTCGGTCACTGATAGGCCGCTGGTCAGCGATGTGCCCAGATCGCCCCTCACCAGTTGTCCCACGTATCTCACAAATTGCACCGGAATCGGCTGATCGAGTCCATATTGCGCCCGGAGGCGCTCAGCAAAGTCATCCCGCGCGTCGCCGTCCATGTCGGGGGGAATCATGAAGTCGACCGGATCACCCGGCACCATGCGTACGGAAGCGAAAACCACTACTATGACCATCAGAAGTGTCGGAAGAGTTAGTGCAACGCGACGCAGAGCATATTCCTTCATCAGACGACCTCTCCCATTGTAGTGAAATTATGAACCAGATCCGGTGGGAGATGCGCAAGCCACGCGCACCTCCCACCTCGCGCAACGTGCGTTCAGTTTCTGGCGTCCTCGTCAATCCACGCGTCTTGCAGGTAGAACAGGTTGTAGTTGTACAGGTAGTAATCCTGCACCCAGGGCTGCACCGCATTGTAGTCGGTGTCGTGCCACAGATGGAAGATGAGCATGTTATCCCTGATGATATTCTGGAATTCCCGGACGATATTGACGCGCTCATCGGGATCCATCTCGCCTTCAAAATCGTCAAGAAGCTCGTCAATCCGGGCTGATTCGTCCGCCAGCTCGGGCTGCTCATCGATCTGGAACAGCTGCCAGTGGGCATCCGATCGAATATTGGCGTGGGCCGGATTGTTGCTCCAGGCATCCTGATACAGTGCCCAGTAGGTCACGTCATAGTCACCGGCCCGGCAGGCATCCAGGAAGGCACTCCACTCGAGAGTGACCATGTTGCAGTCGAAACCGACGGCCTCGAGCTGTTCGTGCATGACCTCGGTCAGAAGAACCCGATCTTCCCGATCGGATGTGAGCAGATCAAGCTCCAGCGGCTCACCGTCCCGGTATCTGACCCCATCATCGTCCAGCTCCCAGCCGGCATCCTCGAGCAGTTCCGCTGCCCGGTCAGGATCATACTCTAGCATCGGGATGTCCTCATTAAACAGGGGTGACTCAGGTGGGAGTCCGACCACACTCTTGACCGCCGCACCCTCCAGGATGCTCTCAATGATCCTGTCGCGATCAATCGAATGGGAGATGGCCTGCCTCACCTTGAGATCAGATGTGGGTTCCTGCGCCAGGTTCATGGCCAGCATCTGCTGCCCCGGAGTCTGCCGCCCCTCCACAATGGCGCCAATGTCCTCCAGCATCTCCACATCCTCGGGAGAGATGGCATAGTGATGGATAATATCCAGCTGACCCGCCTCAAACTCCATGTGCTGGGTGGTATCCTCGGGAATAATCCTTACCTCGAGCTCTTCCAGCGGGGGCGCGCCGCGCCAGTATTCCGCAAATCTCTCCATCTTCACATAGCTGTCGGAGGCAAATGACTCAAACTTGAAGGGTCCGGTTCCGACAGGATGACGGGCAATGCCATCGTTTCCTTTCTCCTCCACAGCGTCCGGGCTTAGCATGTAAAACTGTGAGAGATGGGTGTCCAGGAAACGAACGTCAGCCCGTTCCATGTGGATTTTGACTGTGAAGTCATCCACCACTTCCACTTCATCGACCCGGGGATCGAAGGTTGGGAAGAAGGCTGAGTCGAAATCCTCGTCCATAGTTCGCTCCAGGTTGAACTTGACTGCCTCAGCATCGAATCTCGTTCCATCGTGGAATGTAACATCATCTCGCAGATAGAAGGTATACATGAGGCCGTCGTCGGTGACCTCCCAATCCTCGGCCAGCTCGGGTTCCAGCCGCTCTTCTCCCGTCTCGGGATCTGCCCCCACCAGTACGAGGCGATCGAACATGTAGGATATACCCTGACGAGAGTTCCAATCAGCAACCATGTGTGGATCAAGGGATTCCGGATCCTCTCCTACGGCCAGCCGCAGCACTCCGCCCTCGCGTGTATCTTCTTCCGGTTCGTCGGGATCCTCCGGATCCTCGGGTTCATCGGGCTCTTCCGGTTCCTCGGGCTCCTCCGGCTCCTCCTCTTCCGGAGGCGCACAACCTACGACGATGACGCCCACCACAAGGACGAGCATCAGAAGCAACGCAATCCTGCGATCGATCAAGCTAGACAAGTGTCATACCCCTTTCCACACCAAGATCGGAGTCCGCGAAGCGCGGTTTCTGCTGTTTTCGGGGTGAGGCAATGCGAACTGCGAGTGAAGGTGTTACAGAGTGGAGTCCCCCTCCGTGTAAACAGGTCTCGTGCGGATTGGCTACCTGGCCAGTGCGAATCGGACAGATACGTTAACTGAATAACATGCTGCTTTTCCATCTTCTACGTTTCGTTTCGATGTCCTGCCTGCGCGGCGGGCGTGGCTACGATATGCGCTCTCATAACCCCCAACCCGCAGGGTATCTCGACGCCATTTTTGCGACATCAGCTCAGATGGCAGCACTACACTCCTGTCACTGCAAATCGCTGTTGCTCATCTGCCGCCCATTTGACACGTGAGATCTGATCCAGGAATCAACTCTCCGGTATCCAATTTGTGGTGCCTCCCGGCCGGTGTGGATCCCACAGATGCGGATCAGGTCCAGCGCGAATACGGCCATCACCCGACAGCGCATACTGACGTTGAGGCAGAGTCCGCGCTCCCCCTCTCATTCATGACAATCGATCAGCATATGTGCTTCCTCGCTGGGAGATGAGCACCCGGTTTTGCGGTGACCCGCATGGGGCGATCCTCATCCTTGCGTATCATGCGGACCGGTCGCTGTAGGCAACTGCAAATCATCAATGCCACCAGAGAAACACATGGGTGAAGGCATTCATCCCGGTGGAATTCGCGCGATAGATAATCGGCCGGATAACGGTAGCTGTTGTACATCAATGGGTGAGCGAAGAGGGTAACCTCGGTTGCCTGGATGAATCTCCAGTGCAGCTGCACGATATGTTCGGTAGTGTTGTTGTCCTGGCTCTGGGCGATGACTTGGATGCTATCGGAAGTAGCTCCGAAACAGCAGGGGGGTATTTTGGATCCAGCCGAGATCCTTAGAAGTAACCGCCCGTCAGGTTCAGGTCTCGCCCTCGCCGCCCTCACCGACACCTTACACCGACAGGCAGGTGAGGTCGACGTGAATGGTGCTCTCGCCTCCGGGCACAATAACAGTATGTCCCAGGCGAAAGCTCGACCCATCATGACCCCTCGCTTCTAACCTACTGCCTCCAGTCGTCCGGCAGAAACGAGTTACAGCTGTTCTCGCAGGCAATTAAGGTATTCACGGTACGTGCGCAAACAGTCCCCGATGCTCTGATAAACCACGCGATCATCGATATCCTCACATTCATGCGCAATGATGTTTCTCTCGCAGGTCCAGGCGGCAATCCTCTCCGCGAACTCGGGAGTATAGAGGCCTACCTCTGCCGCTTTCAGAAACGAGCTGTAGGAGTCCCTGGGCGGCGGCTTCCCAGCGTCAATAACCGCGTGGGTGTTAATGTCAACTGCAATATCAACTATCAGCTGTACCAATCTCTCAACAACCCGTCGGTGATGACTGTTGTCACGATAGTCCTTCCATGCTATGCCGTCATAGGCGGCAGCTCCTCCAGATAGCCCCACAGTTTCGCCAGCTTTCTTTGCAGAACTTCCGGATCAACCATCCTGGACCTCTTAAGATAGAGTCTTTCCGCGCGAGAAAACAGATTTCCATCGCTATAGGATAGTATGGCCAATGACACAAAAGAGGCAAATCTGTCATCGCGATCCTGGTAAACTGGTCTCCCGTGACGCGCCACCTGGTAACGCATCAGGGGTGAGGCAAAGTTGAGCAACACCACATCAACGCGAGACGTCCCCAGTAGCCCACAAAGGTCCCTTATAATTGCTCTCTTCTTTCTGGCCAGCAGGGAAGCATCCCTCGTGCCCGGCTCCAGCCAGAAGGCGAAATCCCAATCGCTATCCGGACGGGCCAGTCCCTTGGAGTGGGAACCAAACAACATCGCCAGCTGGATCCCATGTCGACAGCAGAATTCTGTGAACTCCCCGTCCGCAAGGCAACCGTGCTGCATTTCCTGCACACCAGTCATCCTTTTCATTTTGATTGTACCATACCGCCAAATGCTGCTATTGTCCGATATCCGCACACGCTGAAAACGAATCTGTTCGAAGCCATCTGACATCCTCGCCGCCCGGTCGCCTCGCTCACGAACGAGAAATCCGCAGGAGCTTACCAGGTTGTCTTCTGATTAACTCAGGGCTGTGCCATCAGCCCTCCTGGGATACGGATATGCCCACCCAGGCACTCAGGATGTTGCCACCTAGGCTTGCAGCCCTATGTTTCTGGCGGCGTTTGAATCCGCATGAATATGGTTTGCACGCTCGCAAGGATACAACGCTCTCCTTACGATTGGATTTGCTGATCACGCCACAATGTGGGCAACGCTGGGATGTGCATTTCGGACTAATATGCCTCAGATTGATCCCATCCAGTTTAGCCCTCTATCCGATGAACTGTTGCAGCTGATATAAGAACCCAGCTATGTAGTTTACGATCAGCCCTATTGAGGCTACCCGATGCTGCACCGCGGGACACATCTGCACATCCCATGCTCTCCTCCCTGCATCATGATAAAGGAGATGGACGACAGCAGCTGGACAATGCTGGCAAGGAGCTGGTCAATTCTGTGCCGGTAGCTCGCCCGCTAGAGACAATATTTGCCGCTATCGCCTACCCCGCGAATCATCCCTTCTATATGCACGCCATATCTCAACCTGCTCAGTGTAGCGAAAGGGGCGCATGCAGTCGGTTAGTTGCGCTTCCGCAATCTCAGAAATTGCAGCCCCGATTTCGGCGACCCCACCATGGACCCCCGCGTTGACTATCAGGAATAATTACTTTATGGTAGACACCAGATGAGAAAGTTGAGCGCGAGCCACCAACCTCTGCAATCCGATAAATAGATTCGCGCAGAAAACCCAATACCACACTGACATCAGACTGACACGCACACGGGAACCTGAAGGGTAACCCGCAGGTATGCTCACTTGGCACGTGCCTCACGGGAAGAAGGCAATCTGCTTGCAGCGGCTCAGACTGAAGCATAGAATAGTCAGCCGCCAACCCAGCCACTGAACACACCCACATCATGTCGCAGACCTCAAGCGCTGGTGCATCCTCACCAGGAGGAGGGACGATATGAGCGATATTCTGAAGCACGTGGTGGTTGCTGACTCCATAGGCACAACTCTGTACGATTCATCGGGCAGATGGGGAGGCCCCGGGACCGCCTTCTGCCTGGGAATTGCGTCCCATGCAGTTATGGATATGCTGGAGCCGGACTTCACGGTGAACTGGTTCAATCCGGGAGACCTGCAGTCCGCCACCCCCTTTCTGGGCGTGCAGGCGGGCGGCCTGGCATTCATGCTGCAGAAACTGCTTTGTCGGAAGAGCGAACCCAGGATGAGACTGTATGTCCGCCTGGCCGCCATAATAGGTGCAGTACTGCCTGATGTAATAGATGGGATTTACGCCCTGCTAAACCCCTGCGCCTGGTACTCCGGCCGCATGCTCTTTCCCTGGCACAGCCGGACCCGGCAGACCAGTCCGATGCCCATGTGGGCGACCTCACTTCTGACCCTTTGCGTTCTGCTGCTGCGGTTCGCCCTGGAGCCAATCATTTTCCTCCTGCGACCTCTGGCATCGCTGGTTGCTGACGCGCGAGTTGTGCTGCAGCGGGCCTCCCCACTGGGACCCGCTCATACCCTCCACAAGATCCACGGAGACCCCGGGCATCCCTTCGCCCTACTCGGTCTGCAGGGACGCACCCGAAGCGATCGAGGCCCGCTCATCAGTGCGGCCCAATACGAGTACTCCCGACCCGCTCCGGACCCTCCGGCCACGCCATCGCAGCTGCCCCTGACCGGGATGCTCGTCCCAGAAAACCGGGGCGGCGGATGATGGCTGCCACTCGCAGGAGCGTGCTGTCAAAATGATCCACACTGCAGCGCCAGCACCGCCCTTGTGCCCATTCCGTGTCTCCCCGCGGGCATCCCGGCGGGACCCCTCACAGGGAAAGATCCCGGCGGTCGAAAACATATACGCCGCCCCCGTACAGGATGACGGCGATTCCCACCAGAATCGCAGCATTCAACCACACTGCCTGCTCACCCGCAACGACCTCTCCCGGTCTATAGAGGGAAAACAGGGTGAGGTAACGGAGCCACTCATAGTTTGGGGCCACGTTGGTGAGCATGTTAATCACGAAGAAGACCACCGGAATACCTCCGCCCAGGGCGAGAGAGTATCTGGTATCATCAAACAGGCAGGAGAAGAAGAAGCATATGCCGCTCAGGGCCAGAAAGAAGGCCACCGCCCCCACATTGAGCTGTAGATAAGAACCGGCATCCAGTTCTCCCGGATACATGATGGCACTGAGGGCCAGCCCACCCAGTGCCACCAGTACGATCATTTCCGTCACGCCCAGCATCAAATAGGCGGCCTGCGTCGTCACTACCCGTACCCGGGAGTGCGGCGTGCTCAGAAGGTAGGCCATGGAGCCGCGATCCACGTGTCCGGCCACCAGGCGGTTTCCGACCATGATGCAGTAGATCATGGGAAACAGGAAGATGAGAAACTGATAGTAGTACTGCGCCAGGAATGAGGTCAGCTCAGTCACCAAGATGTCAAAGCCCATCGCCGCGGCCACTTCCTCCGGCAGCATTTGCACCAGGGCGGCCATCTGCTCCACCTCTTCCGGATCGTACATGGAAACGATGATGGCCAGATACATGAACATGATCGCCAGGATCACCGCGCCAATGACCCAGTTGGATCTGGTCGTGTAGATGAACAGCGTGCGGCTCATTCTTCTCCCGCCTCCCGCCCGTAGTACTGCATGAAGACCTGCTCCAGGCTCTGTGCGCGCACATCCAGCCCCAGGACCTCATCACATTCGGCCAGTGCCCCTATCAGAGGATCGTAGTCCCCACTGACGAACACTTCTACGCGCCGGCGGCCGACGGCACCGACCTCCAGAGCAGAGGAACACAGAACATCCACATCCTCCTCCGATCCGACGGTGATGATGTAGGCGCGCCGTTGAGAGGCCTTGAGAGAACGGATATCTTCCACCGCAGCCAGGCGTCCTTCACGGATAATCCCGGCCCGGTCGCAGGTCCGCTCAATCTCATCAAAGCGGTGGGAGGACATCAGCACCGTCTTTCCCCGTTCGCGCTCTTCCAGAATCAGCTCTATGAAGGTGCTCTGCATGAGCGGATCCAGGCCCGCCGTCGGTTCATCCAGCACCAACACCTGCGGGTCGTGCATGAAGGCGGCCACCAGTGCCAGCTTCTGCCGCATCCCCCTGGACATCCTTCGTATCCTGCCTCTGGTCTCCAGTTCAAAGCGGTCAACCAGCGCTTCCCGCCGCGAATCGTTACGGCTTTCGCGCATCTGCTGCATGAAATCGAGAAACTGATGCCCCGTCATATCGGGAAAGAAGGCCGTCTCTTCCGGGAGATATCCGAGCGATTCCTGTATTTCCGCAGTCTGCCGGCGGCAGTTCAGACCATCAATGCGACACTCGCCCCGGTCCGGGCGCATGAATCCCATAAGGTGCCGGATGGTAGTGGTCTTGCCCGCACCATTCGGCCCCAGATATCCAAACACCTCACCCCGGGCCACCGAGAAGCTTATGTCAAATACACCCTTTCCACTTCTGTACTGCTTGGTGAGTCCGGAAATCTCGATCATGTCATTCTCCCCCCTCCCCGGCTCATCCGGGAAGTGGCAGTATAGAATGTCCCCACATATCATCCCGCATTCCCCGGCCATTTGCATGAGCACCAGGGGGTCGCAGCCAACGACGAATAAATGGTCGCCCCAGGCGCACATGCGGACCGGGGGGTTCACAAGCATCAATCCGTCAGAGTGAAAGGCAGAAGCGCCAGCGTACGCGCAGCATACCCGGTACCGCCCCGGGAGCGCCAGCCGCTGTCGCGCTCAGTCCAGGCCACCCCGGCAATATCCAGGTGAGCCCAGGGCACACCTTCGGCAAAGGTACCAATGAAGAGGCCCCCGGTGATACAGCCGGCCTTCCGCCCACCGGAGTTTTTGAGATCAGCTACCTGACTCCTCAGCTGCTTCCGGTAGTGGTCATAGGAAGGCAGCTGCCAGAAACGCTCCCCGGCGGGACGTGAGGCCTCCATGATACCATTCACCAACCCATCGTCGTTCGCCACGCCCGGGGCGGCCCCATCACCCAGAGCCACGGACGCGGCGCCGGTGAGCGTGGCCACATCCACTATCCAGTCCGGCGACAATTCTCTCACCGCATACGCCACCACATCCGCCAACACCAGGCGACCCTCTGCATCGGTACTGATTATCTCAACGGTACGACCATCACACGCCCGCAGGACATCTCCCGGTTTGAGTGCCCCGCCATCCGGCATGTTCTCCACCGCTCCTATGAGACCCACCACTGACATCTCCGGTTGCATCTCCGCAATCGCCCGCATGGCAGCCAGCACTGCCGCTGCTCCTCCCATGTCCATCTTCATGTTCTGCATTCCCTTTGATTTCTTCAACGATATTCCGCCGGAGTCGAAGGTGAGACCCTTTCCGGCCAGAACCAGGGTGGGCGCACCGGCATCCCCGCAATCATATGTGAGTTTGATCAGCTGGGCCGGCTCCTCGCTCCCGGCCGCCACGCCACACATGACCTCGAGGCCCAGTTCGCGCAGGGCGTCCTCACCGGTAATCTCGCAGTCAAGTCCCACCTCGTCGGCCATACTCGCCGCCCGCCCGGCAAATTCTCGGGGTGTGAGGTAGTTCGCGGGCTCGTTGAGCAGGTCGCGCGCTTCCCGCGCAGCCCGGGACAGCATGTCTCCCCGCCGGACCGCATAGGTCAGCCCACGCTCCGGTGCTCCTCCAGCTGCAAACCCCACCAGCAGCTGCGCCGGGCCGGATTTCTCCTCATCATCGCGGGCATAGCCGGTGAAGCGGTAAGCACCTAGCCCCACACCCTCCACCGCCTCGCGCGCTCCCATGACGTCGTCTGCCAGGTTGCTCAGATCCAGAGCTGCCGTACTCGCGCCCCGCACGTATTCCCGCGCCGCATCGGCCAGTGCATCGCGCACGCCACCGTCATCGGGCCTTTCGCCCAGGCCCACCAGAACTAACTGACCGGGTCCTGACCACCGCGGGTACAGGACGGTGGTCGCCCCCGCGGAGAGATCAACCCTACCACCCTCCAACAGCTCACTCAGAAATCCTTCCATCTGCTCATCGGCAAAATCCGTACCGGGTCCGACACCGTCCCGCCGCAGCGGGAGCAGCAGAACCTCGACCGTAGCGTCCCACAACTGTCCCTCAAACCACTGCGCGCGCAATCTGCATCTCCCCTCTCTGTCCCGTTACCGACTCCATCCCGTGTGCTGGATCCCCTTCAGCATCCCCCGGATATCTCCCGCAACCGGTCAATACTCCTGCAAGTCCAAAGCCCCGGCCTCTCAAGGTGGACTGCCCATTGCTGCGAAATCCCATTGCACCTCATCCACCTCTGCGGGATCAGCGGGCCGGGCATAGCCGTCCCTGTGGCGACCCCGAGAAACCACATCCATCACCGGCCTCTCGTCAATGAAAACAGCTCACTCTCCCGATAGGTCATATCCTCTTCCACCCCGTTTTTCCCGCAGCTTTCAGCGGGGCAGCCTCCAGTATACCGTGCCGCTTCCGGTCACACTCCACCTTGCTGTCGGGCAGACTCAGCACTCCGATCTCGTGCTCCTCACCTGCGGCGCGCCACACCGGCCAAAACCGTCCTGGCCGCATGACCGCGCCGCCTGGGCTATCATGCACTGATGTTCCTCCCCCGAACACGTCCACAGTCCATCTTCGCCATCCGGGGTGCGGGCTCCTCGCAGGGTTCGCTGCCCTGCACGACAGAGTCAGCGACAGCGAGCACCCGGTGGTGCAGGCTGCGGGCGCTGGGGTAGAGTATAAGTACGTAGTGTATACGCGGAAAGGCCGCAAATTCATCCATATGATGAAACCCTGAGGTGTATAGAGCATCGCAGAGCGGATGCGTTTATGAGATATCACTGAGCCGATGCATGCAGCAACAATGAGCTATATGAGGAGGATCGATATGCACTGCAGCAGTAAGACGCCGGACAGCACCGATGTAGTGGTCATAGGAGGAGGCGGGGCTGCACTCATAGCCGCCATCCGCGCCCGGGAACTGGGGGCCGAGGTGATGCTGGTGAGCAAGAAACGTCCGGGCATCTCCTCCTGCACCGCCTACGCCGGGGGAGGATTCACAGCTCCGCTGGGGGGAATGGAACCCGATGAATACCTGCAGGCAGTGCGTCACACGGGCAGAGACCTGAATGATTCGCAACTCCTGCAGGTCACCGCTGATGAAAGCCCACAGGCCTTCGCTGCAGTGGCGGACTGGGGGGTCGAGTTCAGCTGGCGCCGGGGTGGAGCGTCGGTGCAGCGGGAGATCGATCGGCCGCTGCTGGGAGGCACCGGACTCACCCTTCCCCTGGTGCGCCGCGCCGAGCAGGTCGGCGTGAAAATGCTTCATCCCTTCACCGCCACCCGTATACTGCAGGCCGAACCCTACGGTCCCGCGCTGGGGATAGAAGTGGCAGACAGGGACGGTGACCAGTACCGCATACGTGCCGGTTCGGTCGTGCTGGCTACGGGTGGAGCCGGACGGATCTACGCACGCACCGACAACCCCAGCGGCATCGCCGGTGACGGATATGCCCTCGCCCTCACGGCAGGAGCCCGATTGCGGGATATGGAGTTTGTGCAGTTTCATCCACTCGGATCCGTGCATGACCGCGGAGGTAACTGGTTCATGGGCTGCACCATCCTGGATCACGTGCGCCTCACCGACGGCGAGGGATGCGAGTTCCTGCCTCCCCTGATGCACAAATGGAACCTGCCCACCGGACGGGATCTGAATCGCTTTGCCCGGGACCGACTCTCCCTGGCCATCGAGCAGAGGCGCCGGGACACCGGAGCTGTATACCTGCACCTGGAGGAGGCCGATAGCCGGCTGCGCGATGATCCGGGACTGGCGCACCGCGCGGGCATACTGGCGGGCGACCGATCCGACCCATGGAGACCCACCCCCGTCGCCCCCGTGCAGCATTTCTTCTCCGGTGGGGTGTGCATTGACGAGTGGGCAGAGACCGACGTGGCCAACCTTTTCGCCCCGGGAGAGGTAGCGGGAGGACTGCACGGAGCAAACCGGGTGGGCGGACACGCCCTCACCGAGCTGCTGGTATTTGGCCGGCGAGCCGGTGCGGCCGCGGCTGAAAGGGCAGCGCAGATGACAGCCGCTCAGCCTGCGGATGCAGCGGTTCACCCGGGTCCCTGCACCGGGACCACCATAGACGGCACCCCGGTGAACCCCGGTCCCGCAATCGAGACATCCCTGACCTCGCTGATGCAGAATAATGTGGGTCCCATGCGGGAGGGGGAATCCCTGCGCGCGGGCCTGGCAACACTGCTGCACTACAGCGCCGCGAATCTACCGCCCTCCCGGCGCGGACCGATCCTGACGGGCGCAGCTGTAGCTGCATCTGCCCTGGCGCGGGAGGAGAGCCGCGGGTGCCACTGGCGCGAGGACTTTCCGGCAGAATGCACGCAGCCGCGCATATTCACCGTCCACCCCCGGCTTTCGGAGAGGGACGGTGGGACGGTCGAGCTGCACCTGGTAATCCAGGAGGAACCAGCTGATAGAGACTGAGAGACGCAGCTGGGATGAACCAGCGCCTAATCCAAAAATCTCCGGGAGGGCCGCATCGTACGGCTAATGACTCATTCCGTCGGTAGAGCCAAAGTCAGATATGCCCGGGCTATGCGGCCATCAGAATGATCGGGGCGAGTGGGTGCAGATCAACGCACCGCATCGGTAACGTCCCTTACATCAAAGGGATAATCATAGTTGGAGAAGAATATGCGGTCCTCTTTCCCCGCAAGATCTGCATCGAAGTGATACCGGAATATCAGACGGAAGCTGTTGACTGGAGTCACGGAGGGATCCAGCTGCTCCCGCACATCCTCCGGCACGTACAGGGCGTGCAGAATGCTGGTGCGTTCGCGCAGAAAGTCGTCGGCGGGATCGCTCCATCCCCCGTTGAATCGTTCGCCCAGAGATGCCGTGCCGTGATCAGATTGGATTATGATGATGGGCTCATTTTCGGCCTCGTACTGCTCCAGGATCTCCTCCACCACCCGTTCCAGCCGTCGGTTAACGAAGCGCAGCTGCTCCAGGTATCCTTCCCGGTTCTTCCAGACGTCGCCGGTCATCTCCAGTTCAGCCCGTTCCAGCGGGTTCCCGTCGCGATCGAAGAGATAGGGCGGATGGGGCGGCAGGATGTGGGAGAACACGAAGCGGGGTCCGCTCACTTCCTCCGGTATACGGGGCAGGGTGGAAAACGTCTCCAGCACCCGCGTGCGGGCACCGTCGCCTCCCAGTGCGGGCATCAGGGGAGTCTGGTTGACCAGGGCCTCGGCAAACTCATCCCCCAACCGCCCGAACAAGTAGTTCTCCTCCGCCCGGCGGCTCTGGATGGTGGGGCCCCATCCCGAGTTAAAATGCACGAAATTATACCCGGCGCCCTGCAGGGAGCGCGCCACCAGGTTATCCTCAATCAGACCGTGCGGCACGGTCAGGTCGCGGGAGTCGCGCCCCGGCACCTCAGTCAAATCGTCCAGATAGCGCATATTGAGTGAGGATGACAGCGACAGCGTGGTCAGCGGGTAGTTGCTGCGTGCCTCGTCAGCCACAAAGAAACCCAGGTCCTCCAGAGCCCCGATGAAGTAGCTGTTATCATAGCCGTAGACCTCGCGCAGGGTATCGCTGCTGGGATAGCCATCGGGGATGATGTAGTAGATGTCGGGGGGCGAATCCCCCGGATCCAGCTGTACAGCGGCTTCCTCGCCGTACGCTTCCTCATGCCGCCGCGCCAGCACTTCGCCCTGCACGGTTCGTGCGCCCAAATTGACCACCACGATCACGATCAGGGCCACGGCCACAATGTTCAAAAAACGGGCTACCGGCTCCATCTCTCGACGGGTGCGCAGCATGCCCCAGAGAAGGAAGGCGAATATGGCCACCCACAGCCCGAGCAGCGGGTAATACAGACCGGCATCCGGTATGAATATGCGCGTTCCGGTGATGCCCGAATGCACCCGACCGAAGGAGAAGAACAGGATCCAGAACAGGCTGGCCGTCAGCGAAGCCCTCTCGCGGTCGGGCAGGAGCCGCAGAAACAGTGCGTACAGCAGCAGCGCCGCCGCACCCACGATGACCAGCGGCCAGGCCGCGTGCCGGAAGCCTATCTGGTGTACATTGTGCGAGTACAGAAACAGCACGGCATACAGAGCAAAGAGAATTGGATGCAGATACTTCTTCACCTGTCGCCTCCCTCCCGCAACAGATACAGTACCCGGTCGGAATCGGGTATGACTTTCGACTCCTGCACAGTGAAATAGCGGGAAAAGGCCGCCACAAAACCCTCCCGGGTGTAGTTGGGGAAGATGTCCTCTCTGGACGCGAGCATGCGCTGCACCTGGGGGTCACTCTTGGGCACAAACTCGGCTATCACATCGCCCCCGCAGTGGGCAAACAGCTTTGCCACCCGGTCGAGGGGGACATTGTTGCCTATCGCCAGGTGATGGACCAGAGCAAGACCCATTACCGCGTCCGCGGGTCCGCGGGCCAGCAGCGCCTCTCTCTCTTCATTGGCCCACCCTAGGTCTGGGCTGGGATTGCACAGATCCACCCACAGCGGAAGTACGTCGATCTCCTCTTTGGCCACCTCGCGGTAGTTCAGCTGGACACAGGCCGGATCGGAGTCCAGGGAAACCACGTGCGCCCCACACCGGGCGGCGAGGTGGCTGAACACCCCCACATTCCCGCCCAGGTCCCAGACCGTCCGTGGTTGCAGATGCCGCAGGAAGCCTTCCACTATCTCCTCTTTCGCGGCAAATCCCCGCTCGGTGTAGGAGCTCTCCCGGTAATAGTCGCGCCACTCGCCTTCCGGTTCCCAGCGCATTCGGCGCACCGCCGACTTCAGACTGTCCAAAAGCCCCCGCAGCGACCGCTCAGAGACCTCCCGCTGCGGACGGGTCTCCGAGCCGGACAGACGGAAGTCGGCGGTGCGCCGAATGCGCTGGGAACCGGAAGGCGAGTGGCGCGACTAATACCGGGAGAGCT
>PUMM01000110.1 GCA_003551365.1 Clostridia bacterium | reverse complement strand
TCATGCTGCCCATTGCGGTGGGAATAATGAACATGGGCGACGTTCCGGTGAAAAACTCCAACCTGCGTCGCGCCATGACCATCGGCATTGCCTGTGCGGCAAACATTGGCGGCATGGGAACACCGGCCGGCACCCCGGCTTCTTCCATAACCATCGCCTTTATTTCTGACATGATCGGCACAGAAGTGCGGTTCATGGACTGGTTGATCCGGGCCCTGCCCGCGGTGATCATCATCATCCCCATTGCATGGAAACTGCTCCTTTACCTGTATCCGGCAGAGGTGGATGTCATCCGGGGAGGCGGGGAAGCAGTGCGGCGCGAGCTGCAGCAACTGGGGGCGATGACCCGGAAACAGAAGCACGTGCTGCTTCTATTCTGCGCGGCGGTACTGCTGTGGATCGCTGATTCATTTTTGCCGCTGATGCCCGGCTGGCTGTACATCGCCTCTGTCCTGATTGTCCTACTGTTCATCTGCCCGGGCATTGGCGTTGTGAAGTGGGAAGAGGCATCGGAAGAGGTGGGATGGGACATATTCATCCTGGTGGGCGGTGGTCTGTCCCTGGGGTGGGGGTTGAGTGAGACCGGCGTCATAGCGATAATAGCGGATGCCTTCTCGGTTTACATGGGAGATCTCAGCGGTTTCATGGTTGTGACCATCATGGCCCTGCTGACTGCATACAGCATAACCTTCTTCTCCAGCCTGACCGCCACATCGACCACCTTTGTGCCCGTGGCCATCGGTCTGGGCTACCAGCTGGGCCTGGACCCGGTCGCCCTGGCCATGGTGACCGGAATGTCCTCCTGCCTCGCGTTCATGCTGCCCGCCAACACTCCGCCCAACGCAATAGCCTACGCAACCGGGTATTTCCGCAGCCCCCACATGCTAAAAAACGGCATAATCCTGACCTTTTTGAGCGCTCTGGTACTCGCCTTCACCGCCAATGTGCTGTGGTTCTGAACTCGCGGGCCCTGCACGGCCGACGATACCTCATCTTTCGCCCAGCGGTCCCTGCAGGTCCTCGGCCAGTGAGACGCTCTCCCACCAGCCCAGCGGTGGATCACACACCACCTCCAGGACACAGCCAACTTCATCTTCTGTATCCATATAGGCCCAGCCGTAGCGGGGATCATCGCGGCGATTGGTCTGCAGGGGCCTGATTCCCTCCTCCTCCCAGCGCCGCAGCTCTTCGTCCAGCGACGGCGAGGCAGCAAAACCTATGTGATGCACACCCTCCCCCTTTTTCGCCAGAAACTCATCGTAGGCGGTCTCGCCCTGCAGGGGCTGCACCAGTTCAATCACTATGGGACCCGCCCGGGCATAGCCGAACTTCAGACTGTATTCCGCCGGTTCACCGTGCAACTCGCCGTGCGATTCCGGGGTATGCTGCGTTCTAATGCTGAATGGACCGATGTTGAACTTCTCAGAGAAGTTGTGCGCCGTTCTCTCGAGATCGCGCACCACTATGCACACGTGCGTCACCGACGACAGCATGACTCGATCATCGGGTATCTGGCCGCCCTCACTCATGATATTCCCATCCCTTCCGTTTAGTCTGCACTGGTAATATTGGCCGGGGAAGGGCAGTTGAACTCCGGCGACCTGACCGAATCACTCATGCGGTGAAACCAGAAAGGTGCGTCGAGTTTCCTCCATACCCGCATCTTCCTGCGCTCCCCGGCGAAACGCGGCAGAGATGATGATCTGATCTCCCGCGGGTGCCCAGTGAACCTGCACAGGCCCATCCACGTCGCGGACCCGCAGCTCCCCGGTGGGCGCGGCGCCCTCATAAATCCACATATGCAGGTGTGACCCGTGCACCATGCGTATCAGATCCGACGTGACCGCAAACTGCTCGCCGGAGGTATCGGGGTAGACCGCAGCGGCGGGAGCACAAAAGGCGGTCATCTCCGTGGAGTTCGGACGATAGGTTCCGGCGATGGGGCGCCGGGCGGGAGAATAATCCCGATAGACTATCTCTCCACCGGCGGTTCGACCCTCCGCCGTCACGAAGCGTCCATCCTCCACGTCGGTGATAAGTTTGAAACAATCCTCGGACAGGCAGTATAGGGCCAGATCTCCCCGCATGCCAAAACCGTACTCCGCTTTGCCATTCTTGCGCGCAACCGCTCGCACATTGAATACTATTGAGTCGCTTCCCACCCAGGTACCGCCATGTGTCAGAAAGTATCCTTGCAGATCGGTGTTGAGGCGACTCAGGTCACCGCTCTGCAAATCGTGAACGAAATAGGCAGCATCCCATTCGTATACCCGCGCAAAGAGCAGCTGGGTTCCCTCGGGCGAAAAGCTGACCAGTCGCCACTCTCCCTCGTCGCCCCCGGTGTCGACCGCCCCACTGATCATCTCGGCGGAATCCGGGTCGCACAAACTGACCAGCTTTATACCCTCTGCATCGGTAAAGGCAAAAGTTTCACCGTCAGAAGACGGCAGGGCAGTCCAGACGTCAAGCTCTACCCACTCAGTGGTCCCGGCATCCACATGGTGCAGGGCCAGGCGCCCGCCTGCGACACCCAGTACGGTGTGTTCGTCCGTCCATCCGACCGGAGAAAAATCGGATGGCACTGCATCCAGCGCCCAGACGGAAACCCCGTCCACTGGACTCACCCATTCCTCATGCCACCCCTCCCGCATCAGCGACAGATCCGCCACCAGATGCGCACCGTCACAGAGCATATCAGAGGTATCCTCGCCGCGCGCCACCCGCACGCTGCCCTCCTCCACCAGGGGCGCTGCAGCGTTCACCAGTGCATATACAGAAAGGGTCTCCTCCTGCCCGGACCCCGGTTGCCATCCGGCATCCACATGCAGGGTCGTTCCCTCTTCCGAGGTGACATGAGACAGGAGAATGCCGGGATCGGATTCGCGCAGAGCAAACTCCAGGGGCTCCTCTTCCGCGGGCACCGCCTCACTGGCGGCTACCAGAACACCGGCATCAGTATCGACCCTGAACACCTGAACCTGCTGCTCCTCCTGCAGCCCGTCCGACGAATGACACCCGGCGGCAAGAAACGACAAAATGAACACACAGGTAAGAATCAGTTGGACGCGTCGTAGTCTATGCATACTTTCTCATCCTCGCTCCGTTCGTTTCATTTTCCGGTTGAGTTGTACCCTAACTCACGCGGTACATGGTGCAGAATACGTGCGACATTCGGCCGTACAGACACGGGTTGGCCCAAAGAGCTGGCGCATCGAGCGTCTGGTCCGGCTCGCGCCGCGGCGAAAGTGAGCACCGGCCCGTCATCGCTCCCAGCAAAACCAACAGTGCCACTATTACTATGATCCAGCGGTGAATTCTCTCGTCATTCATGTCTCCCACCCATCCAGCGGAATGCAGAGCCCTTCTACAGCCACGCGGCAACCTGCCAGCGCCACGCGCCGGTGAGCTGCACTCTCCCGGTTAAGCAGTGGATTGGTATGATTCAGGTGGGTGAAGTAGGTGGCCCGGCGAGCGGGGTAAAGAGTACCATCAGCCAGCAGATCCAGGGTCTGTTGCACCGGAGGATGGGGTACTTCTCCGGTGGGCCGCTGGCGCAACGTCTCCAGCTCGTCCTGGCGATAGAACGTGCCGTCTATGAAGGCATAATCGGCGGTCTGCACCGCAGCATTGAATCGCGCAGCGAAGCCGTCCCAGCCATCTACGTCCGGCATGTACAGTAGGCTACGCTCCCCCCGCAGTATGAAGGCGCAGGTGTCAGAATACTCGTTTCGATGCGGTACGTCCATCACGTCAACCGACAAACTGCCCAGAGAAAAACTGCGATCGGCCGAAACGTCCATTAACCGGATATTTTCATCTCGCACCAGGGTTGCCCAGGGCTCATTGTCCTGTAGAAATTTCGCGACCCGCGGACGACAGAAAACCGGAACCTCCCGCGCGGAGAGGTACTCCTTTCCCAGGTACTGTAACCCGGTATAGTGCCCGGCGTGCACGTGAGTGAGCAGGATACCGTCCGGAACCGGGGCCTCACCCGGCAGCATGTCCATCTGCGCCGGCAGGGCCGGGGAGGCATCGAGAAGAAAGGTACTCTCCCCCCGCTCCGGCAGCGGCAGATGAAGCGCCAGAGAAGAGGGGTAACGGAAGCGGCGAAAATCGGATCTTGCCCGCCGGCAATTCGCACAGTCACATCCGATCTGCGGTACTCCACCATCCTGCGCCGTGCCGATGACCCGTACTGTGATGCGACTCATCCGTCAACCTCCTCCTGCATGCCCGTATTCTCCGGGCAGTCTCTGTTCACCTGCGCCGGGCGAGGAACCGGAGTGCAAGGGGAATCGGTCGCACTACTACGACAGTCCCGACCTCCACTCTCTCATACAGCCTTTGCACGTCCGCATTGCGCATGCGAATACATCCCCCGGAAACGTGCCGGCCTATGGAGTGGGGTTCGTCGGTACCGTGAATCCCGTACTTCAATCCGTCCTCATATCCACAAACCCCGAGTCCGAGCCAGTGCGTGCCCAACCGCGAATCAGTGTCCGGCGGATCCAGAGGATCTTTACGCACAATTTTGTGCCTGCCAATCGGTGTCGCTCCCGGCTCACGTCCGGTCGCCACCTCAAATACCATAATACCTTCTCCGCTGTAAAAGTGTAAGCGGTTTCGGAAAGTGTCGACAATTATGTGTCCGTCCCCGTGCGCCGGGAGGGGCGAAAGCGGCATGTACCACCAGTTGAGGGCCAGCCCAATCAGCACGAGGATAGTGACCAGAAGTTTCACGCATCATCCCCCTCGTCCCTGTAGGGTGCTCTGCAGTGCATCATCGAACACATCAGCAGGAGACCGGCACCCGGCCCCGAAAATGTGATGTATCCTTGAACACCGCAATAATGAGGGAGGATTACGCGTGAAATACGACCCACTGTATCATCCATATCCATCACGTCGAATGATGCTCTACGCGCGAAACGGCATGGTTGCCACATCGCAGCCTCTGGCTGCCGGAGCCGGGCTCCGCGTACTGCAGGCGGGGGGCAATGCCGCAGATGCGGCCGTGGCCACCGCGGCCTGCCTCACCGTCACTGAACCAACATCCAATGGTATCGGCAGCGATGCGTTCGCTCTCATCTATTCGGGCGGCGAGCTGCACGGGCTCAATTCCAGCGGACCGGCCCCACAGTCCATCAGCGCAGATGCCGTGCGGGCTGCGGGCCACGAAACCATGCCGCGGTTCGGCCCTCTCCCGGTCACAGTTCCTGGAGCGCCGGGCGCCTGGGCAGAGGTTGCGGAACGTTTCGGCCGACTGCCCCTGCGGGAGAGTCTCGCTCCTGCCATAGAGTACGCGGAGCAGGGTTTCCCCCTGTCACCCGTTCTGGCCCGCGCCTGGAACTCTGCACATGAGCGTTACAGCAGGCTTTTGCGCGAAGAATACTTCGCCAACTGGTTTGACACATTTGCCCCGGACGGAAGGGCGCCAGCGGCGGGAGAGATATGGCGCTCACCGGATCACGCCGCAACCCTGCGCAGCATAGCAGAGACAGATGGCGAATCCTTTTATCGCGGGGAACTGGCAGAGAAGATTCATGAATTCTTCGCACACTGTGACGGCCATCTGACGGGAGACGATCTGGCTGCCTTCGCGCCGGAGTGGGTGGATCCCATCGGAGTGAGGTATCGGGGGTATGATGTATGGGAGATTCCTCCCAACGGACAGGGTTTGATTGCCCTGATAGCTCTGAACACCCTGCGCAATGATGATTTCTCCGCCCCGGACCTCGCGACATATCACCGGCAGATCGAGGCGCTCAAATTGGCCTTCTCTGATGGTCTTAACTACATAACGGACCCGGATCACATGACCGTCGCAGTGAGTGATCTCCTCAGCTCGGAGTATGCCGATCGGCGACGGGATCTCATCGGTGAGAGGGCTCTGGACCCCGCTCCCGGCAGACCTCCGGAAGGTGGAACGGTCTACCTGGCCACCGCTGACGGCGAGGGCAACATGGTCTCCTTTATCCAGAGTAACTACATGGGATTCGGCTCGGGCCTGGTAGTACCGGGTACTGGGATAAGCCTGCAGAATCGAGGCCACAACTTCTCCCTCGACCCGGAACATGCCAATTGCCTGCAGCCCGGCAAAAAGACCTACCACACCATAATCCCGGGTTTTCTGACCGAAGAAGATGAAGCAATCGGCCCCTTCGGGGTGATGGGTGGGTTCATGCAACCACAGGGCCACCTACAGGTGATCATGAACGCCCTGGACTTCCAGCTAAATCCCCAGGCCGCGCTGGATGCGCCGCGCTGGCGCTGGGAGGAGGGACGGACTGTATATGTTGAGCCCGACTTCCCCCACCACCTGACGGATGCGCTGGCGAGACGCGGGCATGACATCAGGATTGCTGCGCAGAGAACCGGCTTTGGCCGCGGGCAGATAATCTGGAAGGATGCAGACGGCACGCTGGCCGGCGGCACTGAGCCGCGCACAGATGGCAGCATAGTGGGTTGGTAATTCGGGCTGACCCCGCAGGATACCCCTATCGCGCGCCGGGCATCGCCCATTTTCTCCCCGGCGCGCGACGGGATGCACCAGATGTGGCAACGCCCTCTTCGCACCCTTTGCCGTTTCCTTTTGGCAATTGTTGATTTGTCAATTCACACCATCAGGTATCCGGAGTGCGCGTGAAGACAGCACCGGGCAAGCCCAGCAATCGCAGTAATCTTTCGGGAACGGATCTGTGCCTCCATTTTCGAACCATTTTGGGGGCTAATTTTGGCTATGTAGGAGCAGCATCCTCCCCGTATAGATTTTGCTGCAGATACGCGACCGGCGCCCGATAGTCTATGGATGAAGCACGCCACGAGTTGTAGTACCGCTTGTGCTGATCCATGATCGACTTCACCTCGTCCAGTGTCTCCGCCTCCGTGATCAGATAGCCCAACTCTGTCTTGATCCGAGCCCATATCGACTCGACCCAGGGGTTGCTTTTGGCTTCATTCTCCAAGTAGGAGACCTTTGCCCTCGCGTCAATCAGCAGGGTCCTCAGTCACTCGCAACTCGTGTAGACACAGTCCTGGTTATGTCTAGTTTTCTCTTGCTCTTTCAATAAGTGTCCTGCTTATTTCTGCAATCATTTCGGGATTATCAAGGTGAATATAATGTCCTGCATCCAACATAAAATATCTCCCACCTGTTTCTCTTGCATAACAAGCTATACTTTTGCTCCAGTATTCTTCTTCATTTTCAGTAGAAACAAAAGCGTGGAAAGGCAAGTCAGGCTTTCCCTGCTTAGAAACGAGTTGAGCATTACCTTGTAGAGAATCCACTTCTTCTTTCATATTTTCTGTTTGAACACGACGGTAGAATATTGTTCTAGCAATTTTGGCTTCTTCTTCTGTCAAATGTCCCTTTTTCATGGCTGGAAAATTATTATTAAAAACCTCTGGATCATGTCTAACGAGGCCAGTACTCATCAGCAAATCTATGATCAATGAAAAGGAGGGCTCTTGTTCAGTCTGCTTCTGATAATCTGGGACAAGAGGATCTAAGCCAATGATAGCTTCCACTTCTTTTGGATACTGATTACCCCAGTATATTGCCTCTAGGCCAGCCATAGAATGTGGAAACAAGACATAGGGAGGGCTTTCACCGGAAAGTTCCAATGCAGTACGAGTTTCTTCTAAGACCGTATTTATATCTCTAGAACTTGAGGAAATATCACTCCAGCCATACCCAGCTCTATCCACTACGGCAATTCGGTAGTCATTTGATAATCTGTTGTAAAGCGCTTTAAAGTCATGTACTGGAGAACTCGTTCCAAGCCCCGACATAAAAACAAGAGTTGTGTCTCCTTCTCCTTTAGCATAAACATGTAATCTATTGCCATCATCATTAACATCCACAAGGGTACCTGGGGCCGGGTATTCTTGTTTTTCCTGTTCCATTAACTCTTTGTGTTCAACATAACTATTTCCAACCATAACGGCTACAACCACAACTAACAAGAGTGGAATACCCACCAAAATCCATTTAACTATTCTCATATTTGCTAATCCCCTTTCTGGTAAGTATTATACTCTTGTTTCTGGTTCTTCCGTTCTGCTGTCCTGTTTCCGCAGTTGCGTCATGGACTGTTCGTTGCAGTATGGTCTGCCGGCAATCCACTCCTCGTGCTGCTCCAGCAGACTTGATGCTCCCTCTAGTGCAACTGACGTTCGAACTACGCTTCGGGAATCCTCATATTTTTCCCTCTCAAGAAACCTCGCCAAGATAAAGCCTGCTCCTCTGCTGTGGACGTTCCTCCGAGTCAGGAAAACCATTGCTTACTCCTCTATTTGCCACGCTACGGGGAAACACCTTCTCATTCCAGTGATTGTGCAGCGGGAACGTTCGTGGCAGTGGGGTGCTTGAAGGCAAGCCTACTCGGCAAGGGTATCACGCGGATTGCCGGCAGGTCAGTCCGTCGCCTTCCATATCCCGTCCTCCAGCACGTAGTCATACCCATTGGAAGACTCCGGCCACTCGCCAATGAACTGCCCGACAAGGATGTTCTTCAGTTCGGGCGCATCCTACTCACGGGGAACTCATTACCCGGCCTAATGCGCAGAACCGAGGAATGTCCTGCACAGACACACCTTCAGCGCCTGCTCCGGTTCGACGAGAAGCCAAGAATAGCCACATGCATCACCGCATACAGAACGAGAAGATTACGATACAGCCCCAGTCCACCCAGCGGTTGCAGTAATCCTTGAAACACCACGGTTCCAGCGGAAACAACCGCAACTAGCATGGTGAACACGGTAGACACCGAGGAGAAGTGATTCGAGCGCAGACTGTGCGTAATCGAGTCTGACAGAACTGCCCGCAGAAGTCTCGCCTTTTCGATCGGCCCCTCGTCCCTGTGGAACCACGCCTTCAACGAAGCCAGTACCAGGTCGTACTCCCACAGAAGAACGACACACGTTACGACGGCCAAGCGGGACAGCAGGTGCAGATACGCGAATGACCCTTCCTTGGGTTGATCCCAACCCAGAATCATCATGAGGCTGTTCGCTACCGTCATGATGGTGAAGATGTGAGCGATTTCTTCGACAATGCTCAACCGATCAAGCCACTGGTATGCTGCTCTTATTGAACGCTGTACTCTCATCCCTATTCCGGTCTGTCCGGTTTCTTGCATGAGAATTCTCCTCTCGATGGATGACCTGTATCCGCAGACTACTCGACTTGGGATCTGTTGTCGGGCAGTTGCCTGCTTCCATCCGGCATTTTGATCACCATCATGTGCTTGAGACGCTGCAGGATGCTGAACACCAGAAGTGCCAGGAAAAATACGTAGGCCAGAGCCTCCACCCGCTGGGGATTTTTCATGTACACCGGGCCCACAACCTCAGGATCTTTGATGAAGGTGAAGTGTCGCTCCACCACCGTTTGCTCTTTGTAGGTTCTGAGGATGTACTCATCGGTTATCTCCTCGTCATCGGTTATGCGGCTGATCAGAACGAAACAGCTGGCCTTTTCCATCTCGGTTCTGATCCAGTCCGAATCCCGCCTCATCTCAGTTTGCACACGGAAGATCTCCTCGTACTCAGGCACATAGTCCCTCGGAGGTCTGCCCGGGCGGTCCCGC
>PUMM01000126.1 GCA_003551365.1 Clostridia bacterium | reverse complement strand
CGCATTCTCGCAGGGTCTCCCGGGGCGGATGGAGGCGCAGAGTGGAGGTCGGCGCAGAGATCAGGCGGGCTCTGGTCTCATTATTGCGGAGTCTGAAGTGCACTGTGGCCTTCTGGACTCAGTTGACGCAGGGGAAGAAGTCGTCAGTTCCAGTGAGCTGCACCACGGAAAGATCACTGCTGTCCGGTCGGACCATAGCCTCGCGGGGGCAGATTGGAATGCCCGGGTCAACTGCCGGGGTTCAGATAATCTCGGTATGCAGAGCTGACGCTCGTCGGGTGGCCGGGCTATTAGAGTATCCTCACCAGATGGTAATCCTCATTTCCGTGTACTGAACGTGCATGTCGTTATAAGATTCTAGGTCTCAGAGCGATTGCAGAGATTGCTGCGTACAGACACCAATGTCTACATGGGCGCCCTCTGCTCTTGGCAAAGCTCGGGCCAGCAGTACCTGCCACTATGTGAGATTACGCGATCAATCTATCATACTATATCGGCCATGCAGGCAGGAGAAAAAGGCACATACTAGAAGATTGCATGATAATGAAGTACTCAACGTAAACGTAATGCATCTTGGTCTTCGGCACTCTGCTAGTTGGGAAGCATGTGTCTGCGAATGAAGGGGGGCGGCATGATTTGGCTGCACATGATCGGCACCTTCCTTTCACTTCTGTGTTGGTCTACACCCGTCATGCCAGCTGGGAACAAGGGCCGCTACTTTCGAAAATCCACATCAAATGGGACAATCTCTTGTAAAATACAGGAGCAGGTTTTCTGCAGATAGAAATCAAGAGATACCAGGGCTAACTGTTCGGAGGGAGTAAATGGGTTTCTGGGATATCATTTTAGGAAAGAACAAAGACAGTTCTAACAAAGAAACCGAACAGTCCCAGTCAAACGATAACGATGCCAGAATCCCAAGCAAGCAGAAATTTTTGGATTTTTTGCTGCCACAACTCAGGCAATTAGAAAAAGAACTGGGATACAACACAACTTATGAAATCCTCGATCCATTCAAGGTATCCAGGGGATCAATCACGAGCGCCAAAAAGGCAGCCAAGAAAATTTGGGAATTTGTTGATCTTCCCGATATTGATCTGATTATTGAAAGAGATACCCTGGAAGGAATCGCTGGAGCCATAAATTTGAGTAAACTGCGCTCACATGGAGTTGTGAGAATCAAAATAGACAATGATGTTATGTACTACCCAAAAGAGTTGCTAGGGACACTATCGCACGAAATAATGCACGCCTATAGGGATATTCACGGATTGGGAGAAGTCTACATACCACATGAAGGCGAGGAAAAGCTAACCGATATTACCGGAGTTTTCGTTGGTCTCGGAAAATTGCTATTGGAGGGGTCTGAGAACATTCGGGATTCTTGGGAGGGTTCATTTGAAGTAAAGTCGGGACATCTTGATTTGTTAGAGGTGGGTATTGTTTATCGACTTGTATGTGCTATGCGCAATTTCTCGGTCCCGGATATATATGGAGGGTTATCACCTCGGTCAACCGATATCCTGTTGTTGGCCGAAAAAGATATTTCACCATATCTTAGCAATGAATTCCGGGAGCAATCTTTTGCCAGTAAATTAGCGGCAGAGTTAAAAGCAGACCGGAATGAGCTTGAGCATGAAATTGCCAGCACCAAAAGTGCCCTGGGAAAACTGTCAGAAGAGATAATTGATTATGTTCTTAAAGAAGTTTCTAAGTCTGAGTGCCTCGTGAATGACTTGGAAGAGGATACAAAAGAAATTCGAGAACATGAGGTTTATGATCCAGCTCTTCATTATCTCGATATGATACAATTCCAAGAAAAAGTGGAATCAAATAAGCAGGAAGTGCTGAAGGATATAGAATCCCTGCACTCCTATGAGGAGTTATTGGAATCTGCCCTGGGTTTTGTGCAGCGAAAGAAACCACATCAAGATAACTAGAATGATGTATCAATCTCTGCAAGGGAGGTTATCCCGGGTTGCCAGGAGTAACCGCGCTGTAGACCCAGCGCTTTCAAGCTATGGGGAAAGATCAGAGTATACGTCTCGTGATCGCTTGCCATTGCTGCCTCCTCGATGTTCAGCGGCAAGCAGATGACCTCTTCAATTTGCTTTTTGCAGTGCGGACATATGGGTTCTGGATCACCGTCAACAGTAAGCTGCATGATTTCACCTCCCCTCCGATACCCCTCGTCACCTACTTCGGGGGCTGCTTAAACGACGAGGTGCGCCCCTGAGTTCGGACCACCGGGACCGCTACCATGAGGGGCTCAATTGTGGATGGGTGGTGGGAGTGGTATGTTGCAGGAGGAGAGGGAACTGCGGATGGCAAACTTGAGGGGTGTGTGGAGTATCGAGTTTAAGTTCAAGATGTTCATGGAGGTGCTGCTACATGGTAGAGGTCATGCGCGCGGAGCCGGAGCACTTGGATGGGGTGTTGGAGCTGATTTGGGACATGAAGGATACCCTATTGGGAACACATCCCGCGCACGAGATGGCCGGAGCTGAGGCCGCAATCCGGGAGATCGTCTCCGGAAATCGGACCACAAGAGACTTCTTCTTAGCCACTGCCGGGGGTCGGCCGGTGGGGGTGGCGGGGTTCGCTGAGGTCGTCGGCACTGACCGGGTCTACCGGCTGTCCTACTTCGGTGTGGTCCCGGACATGCGTGGACGCGGGGTGGGAGGCATGCTGATCAAGGCTTTGGAGGAGGCACTCAAAGACCGCGGAGCCCGGCTGCTCTTGGCTGAGGCCTCTCACGAGGGCTACGCTGCGCCGGCCCGACGGTTCTATAGGGCCCAGGGTTTTCGGCTGGTGGCCACCGTCGATGACTTCTGGCAGGAAAGCGACGACCTGGCGCTGTTCATCAAGCGTCTGGATTAATGAACGTGTGGAATCGGGGGAATCCCGCACGCAGCTCCTGCGGCGGAGTGACCGGGCTGAGGTCTTCCGGCAGGAGGCAATTGGGTGGCGAATGAGGATGCTGGAGCATGCGCCGTCCATGCATCTTCTGTTGCTGGCAACCACGACATCGATCACTACACCGCGGATCAATCAATCCCTGCGCGTCCAATGCTCTTTACCGCCTGAGATATCATCAGGGTGCGGGGTATTTCCCCGGAGCAGGCAGGTAGATCTGTCCTCCACCCGGTTCCCACTGCCGATTCCGTCCCGTTGTCGAATATGTCGAAGTCGGTGATCTCATCTGAGGCTGCAAACGGGTGGCGTGCAAACGCAATCTGCCGGCTGGAATCGGGAAAGACCCATCTCGTTCTGGCACGAAGAACGGATACGTTCGCAAAGAAGGGATGGGCGGTACCTCCACTGAGACAGAGCGGGCGTCCCAAATATTGCGAGCGGCCCCAAGGCCTCACCTCAGCGCACCCATCGATCATAACGAAAAACCACTATTTCGTGCTACCTTTAACTGCAATCAGATTTCATCATATAATTATGTGCACATATATACATCAGTCCCATCTACTGGTTAGACCTGGGGTCTCCCAGTAGTACTCGTAGCCCCCGGTTGCCCGGAGCAATTGCTTGGGTCTTCCCAAAGATGCTACCCATCCGCAAAGTGGTCAATGGAGAGGAGAATGCGCTGTGAAGATGAGATGCACCGTCTGCAATTGGATATACGATGAAGAGGTAGAAGGAGTTCCATTTTCTGATCTGCCCGATGACTACAACTGTCCCATCTGTGGGGCCCCGAAGGCTGCTTTTGTGCCCGCTCGGGAGGGAAGCGATGGGAAGAGTGTCGCGGATGCCCTCGTCGAGAACCTGACAGCGATCGGAGTCACCAGGGTATACGGGATCCCTGGCGATTCGAATTTGCCCCTGGTGGAGGCTCTGCGGAAGAACCCGGACATCGATATGATCGCGGTCCGTCACGAACACGTCGGGGCCTTCATGGCAACGGCGCACGCCAAACTGACGGGAGAGCTGGGTGTCTGCCTTTCCATCGCCGGCCCCGGGGCGACAAATCTGATGACCGGGCTCATGGACGCAGCATGCGATCGGGCACCCGTTCTGGCGCTGGTCGGTCAGGTGGCGGGCGTGTACCTGGGCAGTGAGGCTTTCCAGGAAATTGATCAGATCGAGATGTTCCGATCCTTTGCGGTGTTTGCTGAGACCCTCAGCCAGCCGTCGCAGCTTCCGCGCCTCTTTGGTCTCGCCGTCAAGGCCGCCCACGGTCGCAATGGCGTGTCCGTGCTGAGCTTGCCCACCGATGCGCTGGGAGAACCCGCTGTCGATGAATCGTGGGATGCGGAGGAGCGCCTCTTCCGGCCCAGGATCACCCCGCAAGAGAGTGATCTCGACGCGGCCGCTGATCGGATCAACGAGGCGAGCCGTCCCGCCATCCTGGCCGGATGGGGGGCGCGCAGAGCTGACTCTGAAGTGCGGGAGTTGGTCGACCGACTCGCGGCACCCATCGCGACGACCTCGCGGGGCAAGGGCGTAATTGCAGAGGATCATCCCATGGCGCTGGGGGTGCTTGGTTCCATCGGCAATCGCCATGCACCGGCGGCGCTGGCAGAGGCCGACCTGCTGATCGTGCTGGGGGCCGGGTTCCGGCAGAGAAATCTGCTATCGATGGAGGTGCCGATTATCCAGATCGATCACGACCCGGTTCGCCTGGGCAGAAACTTCCCCGTGCAGCTGGGGCTGACTGGCGACATATCCGCCACCCTGGCCCAGATCCTGCCCCGCCTGCAAGAACGAGAGGAGTCAAGTCTGGTCGATGTGGTGGACGATGCGCGCAGGCGATGGCGGCAGGAGGCCGAAGACACAACCGGAGACAAGGACGGCCCCGTACATCCCGGGCGGATCATCGAGGAGTTGAACAGGCGAGTTGATGATGACGCGATCATCTCTGTCGATGTGGGAGATCACACGTACTGGTTCTACAGGTACTTCATCTGCTCCGGCGAGCAGGTCACCCTGATGTCCGCCTCGATGGCCAGCATGGGGTTTGCCCTCCCCGCGGCCCTGGCATCGGCCTTCGAAAATCCCGGACGTCAGGTGATATGTGTGACCGGCGATGGGGGTCTGGGGATGGTCCTCGCAGACTTCACCACGGCGGTCATGCACGATCTCAACCTCACGGTGGTCGTGTTCAACGACCGCTGCCTCAAGAACATAAAGAAAGAGCAGCATCGTGATGGCTATCCGGAGTATGGAGTGGAAATGGTAAATCCCGATTTCGCTGCCTTCGCCGAAAGTGCGGGTGCGTGTGGATTTTCGGTGAAAAAATCAGATGAGCTGGGCGAGGCCATCGAGCGGGCCCTCGCCCACGAGGGACCGGCAATGATTGATGTAAAAGTGGATCCGGAAGTGATGCTTCCGGGCGTCAAGCAGATCCGCTAGGTCTGGACAGGGGCTCTGCGTCGGGGTTCTGGCGTGTCAGTTGTCGCATGCAGAGCCGTGAAGTGGATTGCTCCGATGCTACTGTGCAGGGATAAGCAGAAAAACTTGCCAGAAACGAAAGGGGAGAAAGCAGAGAATGTCAGAACTCAAGTGTAGTACATGTGCCGTGGAATCGACGGAGACAAAGGACTGGGCCAGGTGCCCGGAATGTGAGAGCATTTACTGTGAGGGCTGCGTGGAGGGGGTCACAGAGGAGGCGAAGAAGCTCAAGGCCTTACGCGATGAAGACAGCTACAGCCGTATCACGGCTCTGTGTCCGAGCTGCAATACGGAGTTGATTTACTTCTGAGCATCTGCCCAACCGGCAGGCGTCCTGCACGCATTGCGGTTTTCGCCAGAGTACCGGTGTGCGGGCATCGCGTCGCTGAACGTGCACGGAAGGCTGGCGACGAATCGACATCTATTGGGGTGGCGATCCATCCAGGCACCTGCCTGGCCATCGCCATCCCCATTTTATGCCCTTTGCCACTTTGCACGCGCTCTGGTGTGCTTTCCAGAGCTCACCGGTGAGAGATGTGCAGCTGATCTATGATCTGCAAAGTTGACGAACCCGATGGGGAAAAGAGGGAGGGCAGAGACGAAAAAGCCGGCAATGGCCCAGATGGCCGTTGACAGTGTAGATCCCCATGCCCGAGAAAATGGGCCTCACCGGCGCAAATTGTGTGGCAGCAAATGACGTACCGGTTCAAAGTCACCTGCGAAACATGAACTCGGCAACGGCTTACCGTTGTTGGCCTGGAAAAGTGTTCGAACGCCAGCAAATGGGCGCAGATTCAAAGCCCCTCGATCAGATAAGGCGAGTTAACCTGCCTGGCACCCGCTGGCTACTCTGACAGGATCACTGGGTGAATAGCAGCTTTTCCGTTACACTTATCACCCTGTCATCTTTGACCTCAATGAACAGAGGGTAGGGCACTTCACCCGTGAATGGTGAATCAATTGACTCCTGCAAATGCGCAAAATACTCCTCCTTATTGTGGGTAGTATACAGCCTGTCACTGTCGGGATCATGCACAAAGAGGAGGTGATAATCAGTGAAGGTGAACTCGGTTTCATTCGTCAACTCGTATGATGTGATTTCTGTATCGGGATTGTGAATATAGTATCCATTGGGCATATCCCGATCCTCCAGATCGAGTTCAGCAACTCTGTCCTCATCTTCTGCCATGATCACTTCAACTTCATCCAGATGTAATTTGCTATCCTCCATATTGACGTAACCTGCTACTTCTTCGGTTTCAGGTTCATCGCTGCATGCAGGCAGGACGAGACCCAACAGTAGAATACTGAGTATCAGCAAACCATATCCCTTTTCGACCCTACCCGGCAGCAAAGAATCTCGCCTTCTCACCTATGCCCTACCTCCTCAATGAAGCCAATGTACGTCTGCGAGTTTAGCTAAAGGTCTCACCCGCAAACGCGGATACTGATGACTAACTGTAACAGAGCCTCACTGGGGAGTAAACACAGCTGCTGGCTGCGTGTCTGTCCGGGAGATGGGGCGGGTTCTGCGATCCAGCCCTGCCAAATTTTCGCGTTATCAGTAGGCTGGCTCTCCCCAGCGCGTGCAGCAGCTGCGAGAGCCCTCGTGATCGGGTTGTTCCCGGGAAGCCGCTTCTCGCCCCTGTCACCACCTGGGTGCCCGGCAGCTCATATAGGATGCGAAGACGATGACTGATCTCCCCCCAGAAATCTGACTCAACGTCGCGCTGGCACCGGCATTGTGCAAGACCCGAACCAGGACAGATACCGTCCCCATCTGGTGTGCAGAGCGGATGGGGCTTAGCGAAACGGCGGCTGTAGTTCAGATGGTGCTCGGAGCTGTGATGATCCGCAGACTATGTCCGTGTTTGCATCGCCCGGTTCCCATTCAACTAGGGTGTGCCCGGGCATCGCGGCACTTCGGGGGCCGAATCATCAGTTTACCGGCAGAACCGCGGGATAAATTCGCGCATTTCGGCAGGAAGATGCGCAAAGACATAGAAGGTATTCGGCGAAAGGAGGGACGGTAACACCGATCGTTGCCGCAACGACGATTCGGCGGCCCGCTGGCCGCAGGTCGGGGTTGAGCTGTTACGCCATGCTTGCGGTCTTCCCATCACATCCTGCAGGATCCGGTGAGTGTAGGGGGCAGCCCGCCATTTGCCATCTGCCACGCCGCTCGCCGGACTTTTGGGAGCAGGGAAGACCACCGGAATCATCTGTGTACTCATGAGGTTGCTGGAGCCCTCCGGGTGCAGGGTACTGTGTCGCCCCGACCAGAAGGCACCCGCGCATAGACATTACTGTTTGCGGATGTGGGGGAGCGATCTGTCGACGGAGGGAAGTGGCATATCGGCTCTCGTACTTCATCCGCGTCGCTCCCCTTCCATTATGCGGGGCACAGAAGTCTCCAGGAGGCGCTCTGACAGCAAAAACCCTGAGGATGTTGCTCACCCTCAGGGCCTATTGCCAGTTCATTCGTCTGTTTGCTCAGTGTCTGTCTATTCCCAGGCCCATAGATCCATCATCCGCTGCAGGTACGGGATCCGCATCGAGCACCGGTGCCTCAAGGGCCTCACCTGGAGGGCTGACGTCCAGTTCTTCCGCCAGGCCGATTGCCCCTACCGATGTGGCGAGGGCCAACACCAGGCACAGAGCCAGTGTTGCGATCAGCATGATTCGCATGACGTTCCCTCCTTCCACTAACAGGATGAAATACAGGGCATGGATGCATCAACGGCAGAGGCTTCTGACCTGCATGGCAGAAACTGAACTGCGGTAAGCGAGCTTCAGTTACTGCATGAATGCTGACAACTGTTTGCTCTGTCGCTGTCGTTTTCATGTGCGCGTATTCTCCATTGGTGCGGGGGTGGTAGGTTCTGCCCGCTGTGCAGGGATCACCCACGCCCATTCCCCCCCTCTTCCTGCCAGTGGGCTGCGGCATAGCATTCGTCACTGCCCGGCAGCGATGAGGGTACAGGTGAAGGGAATCGGGGACTGGAGGGATGTAGATGGAAGGTATTGACGTGCCCATCGGAATGGAGACTGTGGGCTCAGCTGGGCCGAGCGGCGACGTCCGCGTCCTGCGGCTCATCGCGCGCCCCCGGTGACAGATGCCCGCAAGGCACCGCACACCGAAATGAACTGCTGGGCAGATGGTCTCGCAGGGGAAAACCACCAGAACATCCTGACAGGAGGGATTCGATAGCATGTATGGCTGGAAGACAGTTCTGCCGGTACTGCTGGTCGCTTCATTGCTGATCCTCCCATTTGCCGCCACCGCCCGGGCGGAGACGCCGGAGGACGTGGTCGATCACTGGGCGCAGGAGCAAATTGCCGAATGGCTGCAGCGGGGGTGGGTCACTGGCTATCCCGATGGCACATTTCGTCCGGATGAGAGCGTGACCCGGGCCGAGTTCGTGGTCTTCATAAATGAGGCGTATGACATTCCCCCGGCCCGGTACGATCCGGGTTTTCCGGACGTGAGCAGGGATGACTGGCACTACGAGTACATCCGGGATGCAGTGGAGGCGGATCTGATAGCCGGTCATCCGGACGATACCTTCGGTCCGGACGACCCCATCTCCCGCGTACAGGCTGCCGTGATCGTGGATCGGCTGCTGCAGCTGGATGAAGAAGGAGATCCGCCCGCCTTCGCCGATGGGGCGGACATACCGGATTGGGCGGAGGGAGCCGTCCGCCGCGCGGCAGAAGCCGACATAATCACCGGTTATCAGTGCGGCAGGTTCCTGCCGCATGATCTGATGACGAGAGCGGAGACCGTGACCGTGCTGGACCGGGGCCTCCCCCCGGATGACCCCACTGTCACCTTCACCGTCTTGGATGCGGGCCGCAATCCACTGGAGGGCGCCACAGTGCGGGTGAACGGAGAGAGTGCCGTCACCGGTGCGGACGGAACGGTCGAGATGCAGCTTCTGCCGGGAGACTACGACTACCGCGGCGAAAAGGATGGCTACCGCCCGGTGGAGTCCGGTATGGTCCTGGATGAGCGGGACCATTCCGCTGTGATGGTGCTGGGGCGGGAGGAGGCATATCTGCGGGATGCCTGGGCCTCGCCGGTGTACTGTGAGGCGGATGAGGACGTCCTGCTGGGCGTCACTCTGGAGAAGGACCTGCACCCGGGCGAGGAGATCCGCATTGACCTCAGCGAGCCCGCCGAGCACGGAATAGAGCTGGAAGGTGACGTCGACGATTTGCGCGCCGCACCCGCGGG
>PUMM01000177.1 GCA_003551365.1 Clostridia bacterium | reverse complement strand
TGCCACTCCCGCCATGAGGGGATACAGGGACCAGCGTTCACGCGGCGCTACCGGGACCAGTACCTGGGTCATCCACAGACCGCCCGCAGGTGAATGCCAGGCCCGATCACCCCTACCTCTTCCTCCCGTCTGGCGTCGCGCTGTTATGCAGACTGGCCCCGCAATTTCGCCGGATTCAATCAGACGACGGGACTCGCTGTTGGTCGATGATAGGACGTCATAGCGCAAAATGCGCGTTTCCGTGCTCAAGAGTACCCTCCCCGCCTACGGGGCCAATACGCCAGCTACATGCGCCCAGCAGCAGTATTCCGCAGGTCCTCCAACTGACGTTCAACCTCATAATTCACCTTCTCCATCTGTTGGATCAGCTCTTCACAGTATTCCTCGTCGCTGAGCGATCCCAGATTGATCTGCACATTGGCCGCCGCGCCCCGCACTCCGGAGGCGGCAAGTTCGCCACCCACCAGAGCATCGCTCACAGCATTTGCATTGCCCACCCGCGCCATCAGTACAGCCAGCTCGAGAACCCTATGACATCGCACCATCACCTGTCGCGGCACTTCAGCCGCCTGTCTTGTGGCCGCCTGGATGGAACGAGTACGGGCCCTCTTCTCCTGCTCGCTGGTGCGGGGAAGGCGAAGGGCGGCCATCACCGCGTCAAATGCTTCACTGTCCTCATCCGCGAGATCCATGAGTTCGGAGCGGAGCAGGTCCCCTTCCTCGAGCACCATGCTCACATCTTCCTGTGCATCGCGGTATTTTTTCTTGCCCTCCGTCAGGGCAGCCACCATCATCACCAGGGAAATGCCGGCTGCTCCTGCCGTAGCTGATGCTGTGCCACCCCCGGGAGTGGGGCTGTCTGAGGATACCTTCTCGAAAAACTCCCTGACGCTCATGTCTGCAAACGGGGTGCGCTCCTCGCAGTTGTCCATCATCGTTCACCCTCCTCACCAGTGGTCCGATATGCGTATGTGACATCGACGCCACGCTCGTAGATGGGCCTGCCCCCCTGTATCACCTGCCGCACCAGGGGTGCACCCGGGCGGTAGACCAGATGCAGATAGTCGGGAGCCTCGAGAACGAGCAGATCGCCGCGAAAGCCCGGGGCAATGACGCCCCGGTCTGTCCTGCCCAGACTGCGCGCCGCATTGCGCGTCACCGCCACCAGAGTCTCCGCCGGCGTCATTGACATCTGCGTCGCACCCAGCGCCATTATGAGTTTGATGTCGATGATTGGACAGCTGCCGGGATTGAAATCGGTTCCGAGCGCAACCGTCAGCCCCGCGTCAATCATCCAGCGCGCCTGTGCGTACGGCTTCTGCAGCATGAAGGCGGTGCCCGGCAGGAGGACGGCGGTGACGCCAGCATCCCGCAGACCTCGCAGCTCCTCCTCTGGCGCTGCCAGCAGATGATCGGCCGACGCACAGTTCATGTCGGCCGCCAGCTGAGTGCCTCCCGAGGGCTCCATTTCATCTGCATGAATCCGCCCCTGCAGACCGGCCTCGCGCGCTGCCCGGAGCACAGTGCGCGACTGGTCTGCGGTAAAGACTCCCGGCTCGCAGAACACGTCGGCGTATTCGACCAGACCCCGACCGGCCACCTCATCCATGAGGGGAAGAACCATTTCACGTATGAAGCCATCCGCATCGTCACCCCATTCAGGAGGGACGGCGTGTGCACCCATGAATGTGGGTATCAGTTCCACGGGATGTTCGGAATCCACGCGGGAGACGACCTCGAGCATTTTCAACTCGTGCTCCCGGTCCAGGCCGTAGCCGCTTTTGACCTCGCAGGTCAGCACCCCGCAGGACAACATCACATCGAGATGCTCATGCAGGCTGCTCGCAAGTTCATCTGCACTTTTCGCCCGGGTGGCGGCAACGGTCTCGAGGATTCCTCCCCCTCCTGCCAGGATATTCTTATAGTCAGCACCCCGCAGGCGCAGGTCGAACTCCTGCGCCCGCCAGGCACCGAACACCGCATGCGTGTGCGGATCAGAAAAGGCTGGCACCACCGCCCGCCCGCCGGCATCCAGTGCATCACGGGCCGCGGGAGGTTCGCCCTCGCCCACTTCGACAATCATCTCCCCGTCGATGATGACATAGCCATCTTTGCTCAGCTGCAGATTCCATTCCCCGTCCGGCGATGCAGTGGCCAGCTGTCCTATATTGTGCACCACCAGATCCGGCATTTCCTCACCACTCATGCATGTCACTCCTTGTCCGCCAGGCGGTACTCCAGGATCTGATCACTGGGATCGAAGTCGTCCAGCCGCAAGTAGTATCTCGCGGTGGAAATCAGTGCCTCCTGGGGCAGCAAACCCACGATCTCACTGCTTTCAACCAACACGCCCCGCTGTTCTGCTTCCCGGCGCACAAACTCGAATGCGCGGTGAATGGGAGTGCTGCGGAAATTGGTGAGGTTCATGGAAACCTGCACGCGATCACCGTCGACCTCCAAACCGATCGCCTTAACATTGGTGAATCCCCCGCTGGATCCACGCACTGCCCGGGCGATATCCTTCGCAATATCTGCGTCCTCAGTGCGAAGATAAATGTTATAAGCCACAAGCGGTTGGCGGGCTCCAATGACCGTGGCGCCGGCGCGGGGGAGCTCGGTCGGACCATAGTCGGGCTCGCGCTCGGGCCGGTTGATTTCCTCTTTCAGGGTTTCGTACTCACCCCGGCGGATGCTCTCCAGCCTGCGCCGTCCGGGACGTCTGGCAGCCTCCTCATACAGATAAACGGGAATGCCCAGTTCTTCAGCGAATCGCTCGGCCAGCTCTTCCGCCATCTGGACGCATTCCTTCATGGTCACATCGCGCACGGGAATCAGCGGGACCACATCGGTCGCACCAATACGGGGATGACTGCCGGAATGCTCGTCCATGTCAATAAGTTCCGCAGCACGCCGGCCGGCGGAAAAACAGGCCTTGACCACCGGATCCGGTTCGCCAACCACAGTGACTACCAACCGGTTGTGGTCAGCATCCCTGTGAGCGTCTAGCAAATGACATCCGTCTGTACCGCGGAACACATCCAGAATTTCCTCGACAATATCCTCATTGCGCCCCTCGCTGAAATTCGGTACCGCTTCAATGAGCTGCATTACGCAACCCCCTCTCAGAGAATCGGACTTCTATACGACGGGAGTATTCAAAAACTCGCAACGTCAACTCACCAGTTTCCCCTGCAGGATACAGGATATACAGAAGATCGCCAAGTGAGCGGGCGACGGGTCCACCTCGCATACCCTCCGGCCACTGGATGCGTACCGTTTCCCGCACCTGGCCGGTAGTAGACACCCAGTAGAAAACCCACTCGCTACTGAAAGCAGTGCTTCTGAGTCGGGCTCGCGGCAGGGGACGTCGTTCCGCCAACCACCAGTCGCCAGCGGGAGCAGGCCCGATGATATGCGGTCGTACCGGGTGAACTCCCGTCCAGGCTATCGAACTGCCGTCGACCCGGCTCTCGACCCGCCAACGCGTTGGGCCGCCATCGTTGCGGAGGGAGGCGCAGACAGACATGTCCAACACCGGATGCTCGGTATGATTGCACTCGGGCAGGTACTCCATCCATAAGCTGTCCTCCGGCCCAACGGACGCCGCATAAACACACTGCAGTGCGCCCAGCACCTCTTCGGTGCTGTCAGATACCCTCCCCTGCAGAACGAGGCGGTAGATGCGGGCATCGCTGAGAAGATCGGCCATGAGCAGCAGGGATCCATCCTCTGATTTGTCGACTCTGGTGAGATCAACCCAAAACTCTACGCCCTCCGGGGCGCCCACCTCGCCTATCCCCCGGACAGTCTCCAGCAGTGCATCCGTCAGGGAGCGAGCCGCCTCCGGACGGGCACTATCTCCCGCCCGGATCTCCTCAATGCAGTAGCGGGAGATGGTATCGCTGGAGGAACAGTGGAGGAAGAACCACTCACCGACCGCTGCGGGATGCGAAGGTGCCTCCGCGAGGACGGGGGATTTGCCCACGTCGCCCGCCGGGGATATGGTGGTCACAGCGGCAGTTTCGGTATCTGTGATATATGCCCAGCCATCTGGGTCGACTTCCAGTCCGTAGTATTCCTCCGGCGAGAAACCGTGCTCCCCCTCACCCGACCACACGACTCGTTCGAATCTGTCGATGTGAGATGTGACATCGACCAGCAGGTAGACGGCAAAGAGGAGTAGCGCCAGCAGTGTGATTACCATTACCCGCACGGGCAAAGGAGAGTATATCATCACCGGGCGCTCCTCCTCCCGCTAGCTATCGCCTATCGTCATCGCGCATGGGTATCCGCACACCGCGCTCCCGGGCCGTACGGATGGCATCATCATAGCCGGCATCGGCGTGTCGCGCTACGCCGGTACCCGGGTCAGTCACCAGAACCCGCCGCAGCCTTCTATCAGCCTGTTCTGAACCATCAGCCACCACCACCATACCGGCGTGCAGGGAATAGCCAATGCCCACCCCGCCGCCGTGATGGACGGAAACCCAGCTCGCCCCGGCGGCTGTGTTGAGCAATGCATTGAGAATCGGCCAGTCGGCTATCGCATCACTGTCGTCCTTCATTCCCTCAGTTTCCCTGTTGGGAGAGGCCACAGATCCGGCATCCAGATGATCCCTGCCTATGACTATGGGGCCCTTCAGTTCGCCTCTGCGGACCAGGTCATTGAAGATTAAACCCATGCGGTCGCGCTCTCCGTATCCCAGCCAGCAGATACGGGCGGGCAGACCCTGGAACGGAACCTTCTGCTGTGCCATGCGGATCCAGCGCCGCAAGTTGTCGTTTTCGGGAAAGGTATCTATGACCGCCTGATCTGTGCGCAAAATATCCTCCGGATCCCCGGAGAGGGCCGCCCAGCGGAACGGACCCTTCCCCTCACAAAACATGGGTCGGATAAAAGCCGGTACGAACCCCGGGTAGTCCCGCGCGCGATCGAATCCGGCCGTCTCTGCCTGTGCGCGCAGGTTGTTACCATAGTCAAATACAACGGCTCCCGCATCCAACATATCCACCATCGCGGCACAGTGACGCAGCATGCTCTGCATGGACCTCTCGACATAGTCCTCCGGATCATCCTCGCGCAGCCGCTCGGCTTCCGCCACAGTTAGCTCCTCCGGCACATATCCTCCCAGTGCATCGTGTGCTGAGGTCTGATCGGTCACCACATCCGGAATCCAGCCGTTTTCCACCATGCGGGCATGCGTATCGGCCGCATTGCCGTGCACGGCAATGGACAACGCCTCACCGGCATCCCGCGCCCTCTGGGCCGCGTTCCAGGCTTCCGCAAGATCATCTGCCCGGCGATCCACATAACCACTTCTGAGACGGCGCTCTATCCGTCGCTCATCCACCTCCACTACGATGCCCACGCCCTCATTCATGGTTATGGCCAGCGGCTGGGCTCCCCCCATGCCACCCAGACCCGCAGTCAGGGTTATGCGCCCCCGCAGGCTACCGTCGAACTTCTGTCTGGCCATCTCCGCCAGGGTTTCGTAGGTTCCCTGCAGAATACCCTGAGCTCCAATGTAAATCCATGACCCCGCTGTCATCTGTCCAAACATGGTGAGCCCTTCGGCCTCGTACTCCCAGAAGTGGTCCCAGTCGGCCCAGGCCGGAACCAGCATGGAATTGGCGATCAGGACTCGTGGAGCCATATCGTGCGTGCGGAAGACCCCAACAGGTTTGCCGGACTGAACCAGCAAAGTTTCATCGCTCTCCAGATGGCGCAGGCAGGAAACCAGCGCATCAAAGCATTCCCAGTTACGGGCAGCCCTGCCCGTACCGCCGTAAACAATGAGTTCATCTGGCTTTTCAGCCACATCTGGATCCAGGTTATTCATGAGCATGCGCAGGGCGGCTTCCTGCCCCCAGCCCTTGCAGGACATGGTGGAGCCGCGCGGAGCTCTGATCTGTCGCCCACCCATAATCATACCTCCTCTTGAGCATATGCCCAGTCAAAGATTCTCATGTCCGCAAGTTCGGCCGGTCAGATGTCTTCGTGGCATGTGTCTCCGACTGCAACCAGCAATTCGCCCCGCAGCAGGGCATCGCCCAGCTGCTGGACCTCCTGCGCAAGGGATCGGTCATCGTCCAGATGGCGCACGGACTGCCTGACCCATGCATGCGCCCGCCGGGTACCGCACCCCAGCGTCGCCTCCGGCAACTGTCTCGCCCGCAGGTCGACTCCCTGGGCTGCAGCTATGGCCTCCACAGCGAGGATTCTGCTCAGATTCTTCACCGCCGTCCGGGCCTGGCGCGCTGCGGTGGTTCCCATGCTGACGTGATCCTCCTGTCCCGCGGAGGAGGGAATTGAATCTGCACTGGCCGGAGAGGCCAGCAGCTTGTTTTCTGCTACCAGGCTGGCGGCGGTGTACTGGGTTATCATGAGACCAGAATTCAGCCCGCCCCGCTCCGTCAGGAAGGGAGGAAGCCCGTCATTGTATGCGGGGTTGAGCAGGCGTTCGGTGCGTCGTTCGCTGATGCTACCCATTTCGGCGACAACCAGAGAGAGATGATCCAGGGCCAGAGCAACCGGTTCACCGTGGAAGTTTCCTCCGGACAGCACATCTCCATCCTCGGGAAACACCAGCGGATTGTCAGTGACTGCGCCGACCTCGCGATTAAGTGTACTGGAGATGTACTCCAGTGCATCCCGCACGGCACCGTGTACCTGCGCCATACATCGCAGCGAATAGCCATCCTGCACGCGCATCTCTCCCTGTTTGGTCACATAGTCACTGCCCTGGATCAACGCACGGATGTTCTGCGCAGCAAGGGCGTGACCGGGATGAGGTCGCAGCCCCGCGAGGCGATCATCAAAGGCATCGATGATGCCCCGCAGCGCCTCCAGAGTCAGCGAGCTGATCACATCAACCGACTCACTTAGCACCTGCGCATCATACAGCGCAATAACCCCCAGGGCAGTCATGACCTGCGTGCCATTGATGAGGGCCAACCCCTCCCGGGCCTCCAGCTTCACCGGGGTGATTCCCACTCTACTGAGGGCCTCGGCACCGGAGCATCGTTCACCTTCCACCAGCGCCTCGCCCTCGCCCGTGAGGACCAATGCCATGTGCGCCAGCGGAGCCAGATCACCACTGGCTCCCAGAGACCCCTGCTCCGGCATAATGGGAACTACCCCGGCATTGAGCATTTCCAGCAGCGTCTCCACCACCTGCGGCCGGATCCCCGAATGCCCATGGGACAGGGCCAGTGCCCGCAGAAACATGGTGGCGCGGACTACCTCCTCCGGAAGGGGATCTCCCACTCCCACCGCATGACTGCGAATTAGGTTCTGCTGCAGCCGGCGGGTCTCTGGTCCGGAGATGCGCATTTCACTGAACTTGCCGAATCCTGTGGTCACGCCGTACACCACTTCGCGCCGTTGAACCAGCTGATCGATGAACTGACGGCCCCGTTTCATCATGCTCCGGGCGTCATCTCCCAGCTCCACTGCGCGTCTATGGCGGGCCACATCGACCACATCACACAGATCTGTGCAACTGTCCTCGAGTACCAGGGGCTGCACTTCTCACTCCTCCCGTCGGGTGTCAGTCATCGGGCAGCAGATTCCGGGGATACGTCGTCAACGATCGACACCCCTCCTGCGTCACCACTACATCGTCCTCAATCCGCACGCCTCCCCGACCCGGCAGATATATTCCGGGTTCCACAGTAAAGGTAGTGCCCGGGGTAAGGATGGTTGTATCGCCGGACACCATGTAAGGCGGTTCGTGTATTTCCAGTCCCAGACCGTGACCAGTCCGGTGCGTGAAATATTCCCCGTAGCCTGCATCTTCAATGTATCGACGGCACAATGCATCGACATCCTCTGCTGCCATACCGGGCACTATATCCTCCCGCGCCCGGGCCTGCGCCCGGTACACCACCTCGTAGGCCTCCCGCAGATCACTAGCGATATCTCCCACACCAAAGGTCCGGGTCAGATCAGAATGATACCCCCCGTATTCGGCACAGACATCGAACCAAACCAGGTCGCCATTCTGCAGAGTGCGCGCCGAAGGCCCGGCATGCGGCAGGGCGGACCTCTCCCCGGAAGCAACAGAGCCGGTATACACCAGTCCACTGCCGCGCTCTGCCAGACCCATTTTAACCTCCTGCGCCAGTTCCGCTTCGGTCACCCCGGGGGCGATGCTATCCTGCACATCGCAGAAAACGCCCTCAACGATCTCTACGGCCTCTTCCATAGCCTCAAGCTCTGACTCATCCTTCACGCCCCGCAGTCGACCCATAATACCAGTAATGTCACAATAGTCGGTTTCTGGTATTGCCTTCGACACAACGTCTCTTTCCAGCATGCGCAGTCCGGTAAACTCACATCCAACCGGTCCGGATAGGTCGCTGGCATCAACAAGCCTTCTGAACGGATCTACCGGAGATTCTCCATCGCGATAGGTAAATATGTCCTCGATGCCGCACATCTCAGCGAGCCCACCGGCTTCCAGCAGCGGTGCTGCCAGAGCGGGAGGTCCCTCGGCGGGCACAACGAGCATCGTCACTCGTTCACTGAGTTTCATGGCGTGACCGGTCAGGTAACGGAAGTTGGCTCCGGGTACGATGACGGCAAAACCAACACCCGCATCACTGAGCTCTGCCTGCATCTTCTGTACTCTCTTCAGAAACAATCTTTCACCTCTTTCTCCCTGCTTGCCAATCTGGACATTCCCCGCCGGAATAGCGCTATCATCCGCTGGCATGGAACGAGTCGCTCGCACTCGCAATGCACCTGCAATTCACTTCTCGTCGCGGTGGGCATATCCCTGTCTTTGCGGCCAATATAAAAGAATGTGTAGTGCCCCGGACTGGTGCCCGCCTCAGTCGTCTACTGTCGAACGAGCTTCGCATCAATGCCGGCGAGCTCTACTGCCCTCATTACCGATGACGAGTGTTGGGTGCATCACAACGACTCGACCTCTCCCCGGAGAAGCTCCGTTTGACATTTCACGATCGGCGTGGGATGATCATCACACAGAAATGAATGAGGTCTCACTCAGGAGGTGTGAAATGGAAATTGAGATTATGGTAATCTATGGTTTGTTCGTAATTGCACTGCTTGCATCACTGCGAACCGACCTGGAAAAGACAAAGAGGGCCTTCGTGGCGGGTGCAAGAGCTCTGCGCGCAATCCTGCCCGACCTGCTCATAATAACCGCCCTGCTTGGCCTGCTGCTCGGAGTCATTGTTCCACCAGAGGCAATTGAAGCCTACCTCGGGGAAGGCGCGGGCTTCACCGGGACACTGTTCGCCGCTGTATTCGGAGCAATCACCCTGATACCCAATATTATCGCCATGCCCCTGGCCGGATCACTTCTACGCAGCGGTGCAGCTGTTATGACGGTGGCCGCCTTCATCACTACCCTGACTATGGTGGGCACCATCACCTTCCCACTGGAGAAAGAGACACTGGGCCTGAGATTCGCCATATACAGAAACATCCTGAGCTTCCTGTCTGCCCTGGCAATAGCTGCGCTCATGGGGGTGGTCCTCGCATGAAGGAACAACACTCCCCGCTGAAAAGGATCATCCTGGGCGCCCTGGTACTCGGATACGTAGCGCTGCACTTCATTGAGCCAACCGGGGCGACAGCCAGCACATCTGTTGCTCTGGCCTCCCTGATGGAGATGGTG
>PUMM01000092.1 GCA_003551365.1 Clostridia bacterium | reverse complement strand
GCTGGCGAGCGCGTATCCGGGCAGCCCGGCGGCACGAGCCATCCGGCGCATGGCCCGGAGTCTGACCGATTTGCCGGCAGAGGATGAAGCGTCAGCGCGATCATTTCTCAAAAAACTCAGCTGGTTCCTGTCCGGCCGGGGAGGGGTGGGGTGATGAGTCAGACGCCAGAGGTCTCGCTGCGGGTCAACGACGGAGTACAGCTCGCCCTAATGGATGAGGACGGCGGTGAGGGCGAAATGGCCCATACCTATGTGGAGGCACTGGGCGAGGATTCCCTGCGCATGCCGATTCCTTCCCGGGGCGGAACACTGCTGTACTTCTCGCGCGGAGCAACTATTGCTCTGTACGTAACACAGGATGATGCAGTATATCGGGCGGAATGCGAGGGACTGGATGTACGCAGGCCGCGGGGCATCCCGACCGTGCGGATAACTGCGCCACAAAAGTTTCAGCGGGTGCAGCGCCGGCGACACGTGCGCTGGGAGTGCAGTCTGCGCGTGCGGTGGAGAAGTACCTCCGAGAGGCGCGGAGGAGGCGAGGAAGGGGAGGCTGTGACCATAAACCTCAGCTGTGGTGGGATGCTGTGCCGCGGGGGGCGGCAGGCACCGCGCACGGGTGAGAGGTGCGAATTCACCATCTTTCTGCGGGAGGATGAGACGATTGAGTGTGCGGGAAAAGTGGTCCGCTCCAGGGGACGTAGGAAGGATAGATCGGCCGTCTGGGCCGTCGAATTTACGCAGATTGCTGCCGCCGATGAGGATAGAATACAAAATTTCATTTTTCGCGAGATGCTCATGATGCGGCGGTTGGGACTGATGTGAGGGGGTTGAGAACTGTTGACCGATATAGACTTGCGACACCTGGGAGAAAACGCTGAGCTGTGGCGCAGGTTCAAGGAGGAAGGCGATGCCGAGGCGCGTGAGCAGCTGATACTGCAGTACCTGGAACTGGTCCGACACGCCGCAGGTCAGATGGCCATGGGGATGCCGGCCGAAATTCATGCCTCTGATCTGGAGACCTACGGCGTGTTCGGGCTCATCGATGCACTGGACAAGTTCAACATCGAAAGGGGAATCAAATTCGAAACATACGCCGTGACCCGCATTCGTGGGTCCATACTCGATGGCGTCAGAAATATGGACTGGGTACCCGCGTCAGTTCGCCGCAAGAACCGGGACATAGAAGAGGCGCACCAGCATCTGCGGGCCAACCTCGGTCGCCCGGCGACCGATGAGGAAGTGGCAGATTATCTGGGCATTACGGTGGACAGGCTGCATGACTATCTGCATCAGATATCCCAGTCCGCCCTGGTCTACCTGGATGAGAGCAGGTCTTCTGACGATCCACTCGGTGTGGATACACTCCTCGATTCAGTCCCGGACCAGGAGGTGGAGGATCCATTTGAGGCCACCAGCTGGCAGGTGCAGCGCGAGAGCCTGGCCCGGGCCATTGAGGAGCTGACGGATCAGGAGCGTCTCGTGGTCACCCTGTACTACTACGAGGGGCTCACCCTGTCAGAGATCGCGCGAACTATGGATCTGTCACCCTCCAGAATATCGCAGGTGCATTCCAAGGCGGTGACCAAACTGCGCGGCATGCTGCAGCAAGAGGAGTACCTGTTTGAAACTGGCTGGTAGGTGCGGTACAGGTTCCCGCATTCATCCCGTTCATCTCCGTATAATAGGGGAAGAATGGGGGATTCACCTGTGGACTGGTCACCCGGGTCGTTCGCACTGGGATTTCTCGTGGCGGCGTTGGTCTTTGCGGGGATCCTGTTTGCCACCCTGCAGGGGATAGCTAATGATGGTCTCACTGTGCCTCTCGACCCCGCCCCCGTGAGCGAGAAGCTCGAGGATGCGATCATGGAGGAGGCGGAAGCGGAAATGGCCAGAGTGATCCACTCAGTGCGCGAGGATTTGCCCTCGCAGGTTGCAGAAGAGGTTGCGGGATCGTTTGACCAGCTCACTCTGACGATATACGGTGTGGAGATTCCGCTGCCCGACGAGGTCATTGAGCGCCTGGAGGAGCAGCTGCGGGAGAGTCTGGCGGGGGAGATGCAGACCTGGGTGCAGAATCTGCAGTGGGAGGAGCGGCTCGAGCAATTGAGCGGCGGGACGGAAGAGGGCCTGAAGGCCATCATGGAAAACTCCTCTCTCATGCGATTCAACGTGCAGCTTCCCGGACCACTCGCGGTGCCGGTGCGCATAGTACCGGCAGACGATCTGGATGATGGGGAAGTGGTTCCCTGAAACCGCAACCCGGCTCGCATGACTCATCATGAGTGTAAAGATGCCTCCAGCTGCCCTTTGCCGGGGTATTGCCTTCTGACCGCAGCGCCCATCCGATGGTTCGCCTTGCAGCACATCTGACGATGACCATCCGCTGTCTCGGCACAGCCTGCCTTTTTGCCCGAGCAACGTGATGCCATACTGGTGCTCCGGTGCGGGTGAAGTGGAGAATGCGCCGTGTGCCCGCAGCGCAGGCCGGACGGGCGGAGTGCGGAAGATTTCGGATGTCGTCAGCATCCCCCGATTGTTGAACTGCCTGCGGTGCTTGTGGTATAAGAAGATGGATAGCAATTGACTGGATAATTCTATCACCCACCGCATTTCAGGGAACTGGCGGTGCCAGAGATGGTCCCGGTTTCCGTCGATGATGCGGGAGGCCAAACCGAAAGGGGAAATTTACGCATGCCTGTTGTCACTATGAAGGAGCTTCTGGAGTCCGGAGTACACTTCGGTCACCAGACTCGCCGCTGGAACCCCAAGATGAAGGAGTATATCTTCACGGAGCGCAATGGGATCTATATTGTCGACCTACAGAAAACTGTACGACTGATGGACGATGCCTACAACTTCATCCGGGATACGGTATTTCACGAGGGAACGGTCCTGTTCGTCGGTACCAAGAAACAGGCGCAGGAGACGATCGAGGAGGAAGCAGACCGCTGCGGCATGCCGTACGTGAATCAGCGCTGGTTGGGCGGCATGCTCACCAATTGGTCTACCATAAAGACCCGCATCCGGCGTCTTGAGGAGCTGGAGGGACAGGAGGAGAGTGGTCTGTGGGATAAGCTTCCCAAGAAAGAAGTTGCCTCGCTGACCCGGGAGAGAGAGCGTCTGGACAAATTCCTCGGCGGGATCAGGAACATGGGCCGCATTCCCGATGCCGTGTATATAGTGGATCCACGCAAAGAAGAGATTGCCATCAATGAATGTCGCCGCCTCGGGATTCCAGTCGTGTCGATAGTGGACACCAACTGTGATCCGGATCTGATCGATTACGTCATACCGGGCAATGACGATGCCATCAGAGCCGTGCGCCTGTTGACATCCAGAATTGCGGATGCGGTTTTGGAAGGCAGACAGGGTGTACAGGTGCGACAGGAAACGAGTAAGCCCGGTAAGCCCGAACAGGACGACGCTCCTGTAAAGGAAAAGGACGAGCCGGTAGCCGCAGAGGTTACTGAGACGTCAGACGAATCAGATGACGAGGCGTGAAGCTGTAGAAATTGTGAGGAGGAGATGTCCAGAGTATGGCGGAAATCAATGCACGTCAGGTTAAAGAGCTACGCGAAGCAACGGGTGCCGGAGTCATGGACTGCAAGGAAGCCCTCAAGGAATCCGCAGGTGATGTAGACAAGGCGGCAGAGATCCTGCGGACCCAGGGACTGGCCGAGGCCCAGAAGAAGGCCGGGAGGACCACGGAGGAAGGTCTCGTCGACTCGTACATTCACCTCGGGGGCAAAATCGGGGTTCTGCTGGAGATCAACTGTGAGACGGATTTTGTGGCCCGCACCGATGATTTTCAGGATCTGGCTCACGATATCTGTCTGCAGGTAGCCGCGGCAGACCCCACCTATATCGACCGCGAGGACATTCCGGATGATGTACTGGATCAGGAGAAGGGAATTTTGCGCGAGCAGGCGAAGCAGGAGGGCAAACCGGATCACATCGTAGAGAAGATCGTGGAGGGTAGGCTGGAGAAGTACTACTCTCAGGTGTGCCTTTTGGATCAGGCATATGTGCGGGATCCCGACATGACGATCGATGAGCTTCTAAAGGACGCCATCGCCACCCTGGGCGAGAATATCCAGATCAGGCGATTTGTGCGCTTTGCGGTGGGCGAGGAGTGATTGACTCCAAATTGCGAAGGCGGGGCCGAAAATGAAAGAGCAGCCCATATATGATCGGGTAATCCTGAAGCTCAGCGGAGAAGCGCTGGCCGGAGAGCGTGGCGTCGGTATCGACCCGCAGGTCGTCCACGGACTGGCAGAGGAGATCAATGATGTGGTCCAGCTGGGAATGCAGCTGGCCGTGGTGGTCGGTGGAGGAAATATATGGCGTGGCTCCTCCGGATGGTCCAAGGGGATGGATCGCGCAACCGCAGACTACATGGGCATGCTGGCCACCTGCATTAACTCCCTCGCCCTGCAGGATGCCCTCGAGTCGCAGCACGTCATGACCAGGGTGCAGACGGCGATTGAGATGCGCGAGGTCGCCGAGCCATACATTCGGCGCCGGGCCATCCGTCACCTGGAGAAGGGGCGGGTGGTCATCTTCGCCGCCGGCACGGGTAACCCGTACTTTTCCACTGATACGACCGCGGCACTTCGTGCGGCGGAAATTGAGGCAGACGTCATGCTAAAGGCAACCAACGCTCCTGGTGTATATGACTCGGATCCCTCCTGCAATCCCGATGCCCAGAAATATGACGAAATCCAGTATCTGGATGTCCTGAACCGGGGTCTCATGGTTATGGATTCAACCGCCACTTCACTGTGCATGGACAATGACATCCCCATCGTAGTCTTTGACCTGGGGGTACGAGGAAACATCAAGCGGGTTATTTTGGGCGAAGAGATCGGCACCCACGTTCGAGGGGGGAATAATTGTGAGCGATGAGATTCTGGCCGACGCCAAACAGAAGATGAAACGACAGGTAGATTTCTTCCATAAGGATCTGGCCTCAATTCGTGCCGGACGGGCCAACCCGGCCCTGGTCAGTGACATCCGGGTAGACTATTACGGAACGCAAACACCCCTGCAGCACATGGCCACAATCAGCGCACCTGAGCCGCGCCTGTTGGTGATCGAGCCGTGGGATAAGAGCGTACTGAACGAGATTGAAAAGGCCATCATGCAGGCTGATCTGGGGATCATGCCCAACAACGATGGGAATCTCATTCGTCTCAGCATTCCGCAGCTGACGGAAGAGCGCAGGCGGGAGCTGGTCTCCATGGCGAGCAGGAAGGCGGAGGAGAGTCGTGTGGCCATTCGCAACATTCGGCGCGAGGCCAACGACGCGATCAAGAAGGCGGAACGCGAGGGTGATCTCTCCGAGGATGATGCTCACCGCTTTTTGGACCAGGTCCAGGAAGTGACCGACGCGCACATCGATGAGGTCAACGAGCTCATGGAGAAGAAGGAAGAGGAAATCATGGAGGTCTGATGACTGCGGAACGAGAATCACTGCTCTCGCGGTTTCTTGCGACGCGGGAAGAAGATACGGTTTGTCAGCTGGGGGAGATGGGATTAGCTTACCGCCTGAGGAAGATGGATGGTGATCTCCCCAACCAGCGGTACTCCTGTAGTACCCACCGCTATGTGCTCTGGGTGGAGCCCGGCGAGAGGGACAACTGTGTCGTTCTGTACGTCGGTCGCGCGCAGCGCCGCAGTTCCAGTGTCCGCGAGGTTCTGGGGGATAGCCCGGACGGGAATGGGGCGTGTTGAGTATCGGAACAGAAAGCTCGATGCACCGACAGCGCGGGAGCATTCTGCGTGGTCGCATGCCGGATCACGTCGGAATCATAATGGATGGCAACGGCAGATGGGCGCGGCAGCACGGACTGCGGCGCGTGGAGGGGCATCGAAAGGGTGCCCGGGCTCTGCGATCCACCATTGAGGAATGCATATCGCTGGGCATTGGGCACCTGTCGGCGTTCGCATTTTCCACAGAGAACTGGGAGCGTCCGCGGGAGGAAGTAGAGGCGCTCATGGGTCTGATGGTCGAGTTCGCGGCCGTGGAGGCTGCAGAGCTGGCTGCGCACGGAGTTCGGGTGATCTCTATAGGTGATGTCGCCTCTCTGCCGGCACCCACCCGCCGGGAGCTGCAGCGTCTGAGTGAGTTCACGCGGGCAGGCGAAAATCTCATCCTCATGATCGCTGTGAACTATGGTGGACGGGATGAGGTGCACCGGGCAGCGCGGAAGCTGGCGACCCGCGTGATCGACGGAGAAATTGCCCCGGAAGACATAGACGAAGATCAGTTTCGCTCACATCTTTACACTCACCCGTATCCCGACCCGGATCTGATAATTCGCACCGGTGGCGAGTGGCGTCTCAGTAACTTCCTGCTCTATCAGGCCGCATATGCCGAGTTCGTCAGTACTCCCGTCCTCTGGCCCGATTTTTCTCCCGCCGATCTGCACGATGCGCTGCGCACGTACCAGAGTAGGGAACGACGCTTTGGACAAATCCATGATGATCAGGACGGGGGGACGTCTCGTGAGTAAATTTGCCCTGCGGGTTATCTCAGCAGCTGTACTTGCGCCCCTGTTTCTGCTCGTGGTGTATCTCGGCCAGCTGCCCTTTGCCGCGTTGTGCACCGCCATTATCTGGCTATGTGCAATGGAACTTTCGGGCATGCGACCGAAAGAGCTGGGAAGTCCCGGATCGTCCGATATTATCGCCCCCGCGCTGGTAACCGTGCTGCTGCTGGCGACACAGTTCATGGGGGCTCGCGCTCTTTTCGTAGCTCCGCCGGCTATCCTGTTGAGCGCAGCACCGGCCTGGTTCCGACCTGAGACCGACTCGGCCGATCTCACCAGAGATATGTGCTGGCGGGCGCTGTCCGCTGCCTATCTGGGATTGATCGTATTCTGGCTTCTGCTGCGGGGACGGCCCGATGGGCTGGAGTACTTCATACTGGCGATCTCCGCCACCTGGCTCAACGACATTCTGGCCTACTTCGTCGGCAAAGCCCTGGGCCGGAAGAGGATATCCCCGGCGGTGAGCCCCAACAAGACCTATGCCGGGGCAGCTGCAGGACTGTTGGCAGGGGGAGCTGCAGGGGCGATATTCGCCCTGGTGGTGGGGTTCTCAGCGCTCGCCCTTACCGCGGCCGGGATGCTGCTGGCTGCAACCGCACAGCTGGGTGATCTTTTTGCATCCATGCTAAAGCGCGCCGGACGCATTGACGACTCTGGCAATATGATACCCGGTCATGGTGGAGTCCTGGACCGATTGGACGGGCTGCTGTTTTCCGTGCCGGTCCTATTTCTTCTGCTGGAACTGGGAATTCTGTGACTTGCGAGAGGAGCTGATCGCTGCGTGAGACGCGTCACTGTACTCGGTAGTACGGGTAGCGTGGGAGAACAGGCACTGCAGGTGATCGCAGAGCATTCCGATCGGCTGCAGGTGCACGGGCTGACGGCGCGGGGGAATCATGCCCGTCTGCTGGAGCAGATCAGGGAGTTTTCGCCGGCGGTAGTGGCCCTCCGCGATGAAGATGCGGCAGAAAATATCTACCGGGCTGCACGTGAGTGTGGCGTTGAGGTACTCGCGGGCGAGGAGGGCGTGTGCCGCGCGGCCAGTGATGATGGGGCGGATGTCATAATATCGGCCATCTCCGGTTTCGCCGGACTTCGACCGACCCTGGCTGCGTGTCGAGTCGGCGCCGTTTTGGGTCTGGCCAACAAGGAATCCGTGGTCTGTGCGGGTTCTGTGCTCATGCGTGAAGTGCAGAGAACGGGTACCACACTGGTGCCGGTCGACAGCGAACACAATGCTCTGTACCAGTGCCTGCAGGGAGAAAAATCCGACGAGGTCGCCCGGCTTATCCTCACTGCATCCGGGGGTCCCTTCTGGGATACCCCTGCAGAGGAGCTGCGGGACGTCACGCCCGAGCGAGCTCTGGCTCACCCGCGCTGGGACATGGGACGCAAAATATCGATCGACTCTGCCACGCTCATGAATAAGGGCCTGGAAGTGATTGAGGCTCACTGGTTGTTCGACTTCCCGCTTGCGGGCATAGACGTGGTCGTGCATCCGCAGAGTGCCGTCCACGCCCTGGTGCGCTTTGTCGATGGGTCTGTGAAGGCGCACGCCGGTCCCACCGACATGCGGTATCCTGTGCAGCATGCTCTCAGTTATGATGCAAGATGGGAGGATCCCGGGTACACTGACTTCTCGCTGGTGGGCTCTGAGTGGAGATTTGAGGCTCCGGATGAGGTACGTTTCCCCTGTCTACGCCTGGCGCGAAAGGCCGCCGGGTGGGGGGGCATGTACCCCACCGTGTTGGTCAGTGCCGACGAAGTGGCAGTTGAGTCCTTTCTGCGCGGCAGAATCGCATTTCTGGACATTCCCGCCGTCATTGAGAGGGCCCTGGATGAGCTGCCGCTCGATTACCGAACGGTGCGGGAGCCGGGACTCGACGAAATTGTGGCGGTGGATGAGTGGACGCGGGACCACGTGCACGGTGTTATAATGGATATGTGAGAAACGCATCTGAATACGGAGGGGTAACTTTTGCCGGGTACAATACTGATGACCATCGTGATTCTCAGCTTCATAATTGTGGTGCACGAGCTGGGGCATTTCATTGCGGCCCGTCGCGTGGGCATCCTGTGCCACGAGTTCTCCGTCGGATTTGGTCCTGCCCTGTACTCGTGGAGTGACGGGGAAACGGAGTTTTTCCTTCGAGCCATACCGCTGGGTGGTTACGTTCTCATGGCCGGAGAGGTCGCATCCCCGGCCGAGGAGGGTGACAGGGAACTACCCTACCCTCCCGCCGAACCGGGACGCAATCTCAATGACAAGAGCCCGCTTCAGCGCATGGCTGTGTTCATCTCGGGACCTCTGACCAACTTTGTGGCGGCCATGGCCATATTCTTCGTCATCTTTGGAGTGGTGGGAATTCCCTTCCCCACTGCAGAGATCGAGAGGATCGAGTCGGGATATGCGGCTGAGGAGGCCGGAATACGTCCGGGTGACCGCATCGTGGCCATCAATGGCGGGGAGACGGAATCCTGGGACGACATCGTGGAGGAGATCCGGGCCCGTCCGGGCGAAGAGGCCACGATTACCGTAGAACGTGACGGGGAGCAACGGGACGTGGCGGTGAATGTGGGCTACAGCCCGCACGAAGAAGGAATTGGATATATTGGAATACAGCCCGCGACCAGTCCCGTGCGTCAATCGATCCCCGCTGCGGCGTTTGAGGCCGTTGCCTGGACCGGCATGATGTTCGTAATGCTGGTGGAGGTCTTTGTGAACCTGCTGGGCGGCCAGACGGACGCTCTCCTCGGGGTGGTCGGCGTGGGAGCCGAGGTCGGGCGTGCAGCCGAGATGGGGCTGGCCAACGTCCTCTGGGCCACCGCAAGCATCAGTGCCAGCATTGGATTCTTCCAGCTGCTGCCCATACCCGCCCTCGACGGATCCAAGCTCCTGTTCCTGCTGGTGGAGGTGATCCGGGGGCGACCGCTCGATCCGGAAAAAGAGGGCCTGCTCAACTTCATCGGTTTTGCGTTCTTGATACTTCTGGTCATCTACATCACATTCCAGGATATCGCGCGTCTGCTGTGACGGCCCATTGCTTCAGCCAGTGCAGCATCGTGCGCGCCAGGAGGGATAGCTTTGCACAGTGGTACAGAGGTACCGCTGCCGCGCCGGATGACCCGCGCAGTCGACGTTGGTGCAGTGACCATAGGCGGCGGAAACTCGATCGTGGTGCAGTCCATGACCAATACCGATACGCGCGATGCCAGCTCCACTTCGCATCAGATAAACCGTCTGGCCGAAGCCGGCGCTGAGCTGGTGCGGGTCGCCGTGCCCGACATGGAGGCGGCGGAGACGTTGCGCCAACTGTGCTCAGAATCTTCAGTACCGCTGGTGGCCGACATTCACTTCGACCACCGACTGGCGCTGGCTGCCATTTCTGCCGGGGTGAGCAAGGTTCGCATCAACCCCGGAAATATCGGTTCGCAGAGCCGGGTCAGGGAAGTGGCTGCAGCGGCTGCAGGGGCCGACATTCCAATTCGGGTTGGCGTGAATGCCGGTTCACTGCCGCATGACATCAGGGAGAAGTACGGTGTTTCTGCCCGGGGCATGGTGGAGACCGCCCTGCGTGAGACGCAGGCTCTGACTCGGGCGGGCTTCTCTTCCGTAGTACTGTCTCTCAAGGCCTCAGATGTCCCCACGACGATTGCCGCAAATCAGCTGATGAGCGGACGGGCAGATCATCCCCTGCACCTTGGAATCACTGAGGCTGGAGCGGAGTGGCGGGGGACAATCAAGTCCTCGGTGGGTATCGGATACCTTCTGGGGCAGGGAATTGGAGACACCATTCGCGTTTCTCTGACCGGCGATCCGGTGCAGGAAGTGCGGGCGGCCTGGGAAATTCTGTCCGCGTGGAATCTGCGTCGGCGCGGACCCAACATAGTCTCCTGTCCCACCTGCGGGCGATGTACCGTGGATCTGCCCGCCATCGTACGGGAGGTGGAGCGCGGCCTTTCGGCATGTACTATCCCATTGACCGTGGCGGTAATGGGATGTGAGGTTAATGGACCGGGCGAGGCGCGAGAGGCGGACGTCGGCCTCGCGTGCGGACGCGGCGTCGGTCTCCTGATGCGAGAGGGCGAGGTCGTCGACAGAGTAAACGAAAATGAGATGGTGCAGGCCCTTCTCGCACTGGTCTGGGCATATGGAGAGCGAAAAGAATGATGTGTCGGGCCGTTCCCACTTACAACCAGACAAATTAGTGCTCCCGGGTGCATAAACTAGCCTCCGGGGGTGGTCACCATTCGACTCCTGATACGCCGGGTCGAGGCAGCGCTCTGTGGTGCTGTGGCCGGCAGTCTGCTGCTCCTCGTCCTGTCTTCTCTTCTGACTCGGGGAGGCGCTATCGGTCCTCCTCCTCCCGCGGAGGTGCACTGGAGCGATATGTTGATTCTGGTCTCTGCATTCCTACTGGTTACACTGGTGGCTGTCCGGCTGCAGGCTGCACTGATGCGTCTGGATGCAAGCCTGACTCAATCGCCAGTGCTTGTGGCCATGTACGCCGCAGCGCTGCCGCTGTCCTCCGCATTCTGGCTGGGCATATTCGAGGGCCTGGAGGGATTGAGCGGAGTACCTGCCGTGGGCACCGCGATAGTACTGTCACTGTCCTGTGCTATCGGGGGAGGCATAGCTCAGATGATGGACCCGGGACCAACCTGCGACCGATGACCTATTGCCGCAATCCCGGTCAGTGAGTAGAATGTTGAAGTACTGATATCTCATCACGCGCTGAGAGGAAGTCCATATGTCATTAACTGTGATGGCCACCAACGACGATGGCATCTTCGCTCCCGGACTCACCGAAGCTGTTGCCGCTCTGCGTTCCATTCCGGATGTGAACGTATATGTGGTGGGACCGGCGCAACAATGGTCGGCGAAGGGGCATGCTATAACTATTCGCGAACCCCTGTACGCAGAGCGCCTGCCGGACGATGTGTTTCAGACGCCGGCCTGGAAGACTTCCGGCAGTCCCGCTGATTGCGTCAAGCTGGGCATAAACTATCTGATCGACGAAGAGGTGGACCTGGTGGTGTCCGGCATAAACAGTGGTCCGAATCTGGCCACCGATGTGCTGTACTCCGGCACTGTGGCTGCGGCCATCGAGGCACAGATAGAGGGAGTACCCGGTCTGGCCGTGTCCCTGGGCTCATCGTCGGAGGAGCCGGAAGACTACCACACAGCAGCTACCTTCGTACACTCGATGGTGCAGGTGCTGGGTAGCTGGGCACCAACTCCCTTCCTTCTGAATGTCAATGTGCCCATCCGGCCGGTGGCAGAACTGTCCGGCGTCTGCATCACCGAACTCGGCCCCTGTCCCTACCGCCATTGGGTGAGAGTGGAGGACGGTGAGGAGTGCGGCAGGCGTTACTGGCTCCGGGCCGATATGCGTTCGGATTGCGCGCCCAACGGATCTGATATGGCGGCGGTCCTGTCGGGTCATGTATCGATCACTCCGTTGGAGTTTTTCGACATTACCGACCACCGCATCACTGAGTCACTCAAGCCCCTGGTCCGGGAGATAGAGGACAATTTCTGTCGCTGAGAGGATTTGCCCCTTCTCCCCCCACAGGATTGGCATATCTTCCCGCTGACATAAGTATATTTCGGAGTGAACGAACCAATGCGGGAAGGGAGAGGTCCGATATGCGAACACACAACAGTTCCCATACGCACCAACCGGGGGGTAGAGGCGTCAGTGGCGCTGCCATCATCTTCGGTTTCAGTGTGACTGTCGTTCTTACCCTCATCGCCGCGGGGTTGACGGCGATTTTCGTCTATTTCACGGCGCTGTCCGAAATGTCGGCCACATCGGTAATCTACTACACAGCCATGTTGTGCGCAGCGGCCGGAGCGGCAGCGGCGGGGAAGCGAGCCGGTCGCCTGGGGTGGCTGCATGGGGGCGCCGTGGGATTGCTTTATGCACTGGGGTCCTCTTCTGCCTCCTATGCTGCAATGGTTGGACCCCTCAGTGCAGTGGACATTGGTGTGCGAGCAACAGCTGCTCTGGCAGTGGGGGTGCTGGGGGGAATAATCGGGATGAACCTGTGAGGATCGGGACGCGGCGCACAGCTGTCTGATGCCCTTGAGCGGAAGCCCATGCGCTTTCGGCAGCGGGCATACCCCCGCGTCGTTATCCCGAGTCACATGCGAAGATGTGCCGATCACCCCTCCCGCTGACACACCCCTGGAGTCCACTGCAGATCTGGATGAGCCCCGCGGGGTCTTCTGCCCGGGGTCGCGGCCCATACGAGGATATGCACCGAAAGCCCGCGTTGATACATTCATCGGCCACAAATGGCCATCCCATTTTTCGCCGGCAGCATAGCCCAGCCCGGATGTTTACCCAGATATGGACACCGCAAAAAGCGATATCCTGCAGGTACTCGCAATTGGGCGATAATCGCCCCGGGAGAGGTTCGGCCGCTGCACAGAACCCGGCAGGTGCGGAGAAGGAGTGCACCGGGGGTATGAAGAATACAAGCTAATTGAACCGCGAGAAGTATGCGGCGCATCTCGTGGGCCCGCATGGAGATCACTGGTTCCATCGGGAGCGTTGAGGGGGATTGTCCGCACTTATTTTTGGGGTGGGTGAGCATATTTTGTCCGGGGCGCTGCAGTGGAGGCGGAATCGCACCTACTTGATGCCCATTGGAGGTGGTCCGGTTCGGGAATCATTGATCCGGGTCATGGGTAATTTGCGGTGCGTGGATTCACCGCTGATCCTGCTCATTGCCGCCAGCCGCGCAGACGGTCAGCGCCTGTGCCGCCAGATGTTGACTCCGACTGGCCTGAGTGGACAGGTCTGCACTCCGGATGACATTGCCTGCGATGACCCGTCCACACTTGCCACCATCGAAGCCGCCGATATAGTATTCGTTGATGGGGGAGCGGGTACAGGCGTTGCCCGGACAGCTCCCGGTTCACGCTTTGAGGAGGTGCTGCTGTACCGCCTCTCCCGGGGTATAGTGGTTGCCGGCACGGGCAAGGGTGCCTCTCTCATGGGACGGGCCATGTTCTGCAGTGGAGACAGCCTTGCTGCCCTCCGATATGGTGGGGCGTACCCCGATGAAGTGAATCCGCAAAAGGAGAGAGCTTCGCCGCCTCCGGCGCCCGTGATCGAAGGTCTGGGGTTGATGCCCAACCTCATAATTGAGCGGCACTTCTTTGACAGGAACCGCTTCGGCCGGCTGGCCTACCTGATCACCCGGCACCGGGAGCAGCAAGTCATCGGTCTGGGCCTGGATGATTCGACGGCTGCGGTGATCGACTGGCAGGATGAGCAGTTCGCCGTGTTCGGCGACGGCAATGCGACGGTGATGCTGGGAGCGCGCTTTGCCCCCGACACCGCAGAGGAACCCGGCACGCTCACCACATTTGGACTACAGGTGGATCTTTTGGGGGAGGGGTATGGCTACGATATTGGACGAGGCCGCCCGCTTGCGCGCGGGGAGGTCGCCAACCTGGCCGACATCGTGCGCAGCTAGGGGCAGCTAGGAGTTTGTGGAGTGTAGGCTAATGGATGTATCGGAGGTGATTATTGTGAGCGAGATTCGGATCGGCGATCACCCGATCCTGGACTTTTCCGGCGGCAAAGAGGTGACTTTTACCTTCGAGGGTGAGGAGCTGACGGGTTACGAGGGCGAACCCATTGCAGCTGCCCTGCACGCGGCAGGGGTGAGAATCCTTCGCTACAGCAATGAGCTGGGGCGTCCCCGCGGTTTCTTCTGCGCAATCGGCAACTGCTCAGAATGTATGATGCGGGTGGACGGAGAATCCAACGTCCGGACCTGTATAGAGCCTCTGCGCGAGGGAATGCACGTCGAGCGCCAGGAAGGAAAAGGTGATCTGAGTGCGCGAATGTGAGATTGTCATCGTTGGGGGTGGCCCCGCCGGCCTCATGGCTGCGCGCGAGGCGGGTGAACACGGAGCGGAAGTCCTGGTGCTGGATCGCAATGACCGGGCGGGCGGGCAGCTGATCAAGCAGACGCATCGATTCTTCGGCTCTCGCGCCCAGCGCGCCGGTGTGCGCGGCATAGATATCGCGGACACACTGATGGAGTCGGCCCTCGACTGCGATAGCGTAGAGATATCACTGGACAGCGATGTGATGGGTTACTATCCGGACGGAGCCATCGCCTACGAGAAGAATGGAACCTGGAATAAGGTGCACCCCAAGTGCATGGTGGTGACCACCGGAGCATCGGAGAAGTCAATCGCCTTTCCCGGCTGCGACCTGCCCGGTGTCTACGGCGCCGGAGCGGTACAGACATTGATGAACGTATACGGCGTCCGACCCGGGAAGAGGGTGCTCATGGTCGGCGCCGGAAATATCGGACTCATAGTTTCATACCAGCTCCTGCAGGCGGGGGTGGATGTGCTGGCCATAGTGGAGGCGCTGCCGGAGATCGGTGGGTATACGGTGCACGCCGCAAAGATCCGGCGGCTGGGAGTGCCAATTCTTACCGGTCACACCCTCACGCGGGCGCACGGTGACGATCGCGTGGAAGGTGCCAGCCTGGTTGAAATTGATGACAGCTGGAATCCAGTAGAGGGCACGGATACCGACGTCGAGTGCGACGCCATATGCCTGGCGGTTGGCCTGAGTCCCCTCATAGACCTGCTGTGGCAGGCCAACTGTTCCATGGGATATGTACCGGAACTGGGTGGATATGTGCCGCTGTGCGATGAGAACATGCGCTCTTCTGCTCCGGGTGTGTATGTCGCGGGAGATGCCCGGGGAATTGAGGAAGCCTCGGCGGCCATGATGGAGGGAAGTCTGGCCGGACTGGGGGCAGCACACTCCCTCGATTATGTGGATGAAGAGGAGTATGCCGAGCGCCACGCCGAGATCAACGCCGAGCTGCAGGCCCTGCGGGTCGGACCCACCGGGGAACATATTCTTGCCGGGTTTGCACGCCTGCAGAAAGCCATCCCCCGGAAGCAGAAGCTGACGGAAGGGAGTGACGACACGTGCTGAAGCGAGACGGGATACCCGGCGATGAAGATGTTGAAAGCATCACTCCGTCAGCCGAGCGTCGCGCGGCAGGTCCAGTCGTGTGGGTGGAGTGCTTCGAAGAGATACCCTGCGATCCGTGTCACGATGCCTGTCCGGCAGGGGCGATAGCTGAGTTTGCCGATATAAATGATCTGCCCTCGGTCGAGCATGCGGAGTGCACTGGTTGCGGCCTGTGTGTTCCCGCGTGCCCGGGTCTGGCCATTTTTGTCATTGATGAGACCTACTCGGAGGATGAGGCACTGATCCGGCTACCGCACGAATTCAGCCCAGTTCCGGAGACAGGGGAGCATGTGACCCTGTTAAACCGGGCCGGCGAGGAGGTCGGTACCGGAGAGGTTCACCGGGTGCAGAATCCCGGCACCTTTGACCGGACCGCTGTGGTCTGGGTGGTCATCCCCCAGGAGCTGGTGCGCGACGTTCGTGCGATAGGGAAGGGAGCGGGGCGAACGTGAGAGACGAGGAAACCATTATCTGCCGCTGTGAAGACGTGACGCTGGCGGATATTCGCGCTGCACTGGAGGAGGGGCTCACAGATTTCGAGGAGTTGAAACGGGTGCTGCGCTGTACGATGGGCTCGTGCCAGGGAAGGACGTGCCGGGAGCTCATTCTGCGCGAGATTGCCGCTGCGCGCGGCGTGGCACCGGATGAGGTGGAAGTCCCCGTCTATCGACCGCCCACGACTCCGGTGACACTGGGTGAACTGGCGGATGCCTATGAGCGCCGCGGAGGTGATGAGAATCATGACTGATACGGCAGAGGCGGTCATCATTGGCGGTGGAATAACCGGCTGCGCCACGGCCTATGAGCTGGCGCAGCGGGGCATGGATGATGTGGTGGTTCTGGAGAAGGACTACCTGACGGCCGGCTCTACTGGCCGGTGCGCTGCCGGGGTGCGGCAGCAGTGGGGACTGGAGATGAATATTCGTCTGTCCCGCGCGAGCTGCAAGATGCTGGAGGTGCTGGAAGAGACGCTCGACTACCCGCAGAGCATCGAGTTCAATCAGAGCGGCTACCTGATTCTGGCCTTCTCCGAGGAGCAGATGCGCCAGTACGAAAAAAACGTTGAAGTGCAGAACAGACTGGGCACTCCCTCGCGCATTTTGGACGTGGATGAGATAGAGGAGATTGTGCCGCACGTGTGCACCGACGCCGTGGTCGGCGCCTCATTCTGTCCGGAAGACGGTCATGCCAATCCGTTTCATACCACCATGGCCTACGCCAACGCGGCGCGGCGCCTGGGCGTGGATATACGGACCCGCACTGAAGCAACGGGAATAGACATTGTCGATGGCAGGGTAGTGGGAGTGGAGACTGACGGCGGTTACATATCGACTCCCCTGGTGTACAACGCGGCCGGCCCGTATTCGGGACGGATTGCGGCCATGGCCGGCATCGATATACCCGTTTACTCCGAGCGGCACCAGATAATGGTGACCGAGCCGGTGGCACCGTTTCAGGGGCCAATGGTGATCTCCCTGGAGCACGGCGTCTACTGTCAGCAGACTCCGCATGGTTCCTTCGTAACCGGTCTGGGTGACCCGTCCGAGCCGCGCGGAATAAACTGCGATGCGACCTGGGAGTTTGCCGAACAGCTCGCCCACATGGTGGTGAGCATTTTGCCTCCGCTGGCGGATTTGCGCATGGTTCGGCAGTGGGCGGGGCAATACAACATAACTCCCGATGCCCAGCCGATTCTGGGTGGAGCCCCGGGTCTGGAGGGCTATCAAATGGCCGTGGGCTTCAGCGGACACGGTTTTATGGTCGGTCCCATGACTGCTCATCTTATGGCGCAGAAGATCACCGGTGAGGAGCCGGATATGGACATATCCATGCTGGATCTGGGGCGCTTCGAACGGGAGGAGCTCATCCACGAGCCGAGCGTGGTCTGAAGCGGCGCAGATCGGATGGACAGAAGGATGTACAGGTTGCAGCGTAGAAGAGCTGGCACAGAAATCAGTGGGAACGAGCGAGCTGCTGCGCGAGATGATATTGAGTTAGCAGGAGAAAGGAGTGATCGGTTTGCGTCTGGCCGTAAATGAGGACAACTGCTCCGGTTGCCGAACCTGTGAACTGGTTTGTGCGATGGAAAATTTTCTGGAGAACAATCCAAAGATGTCCCGTCTTCGCATTTCCGGCGAGTTTCCCGCTCCCGGGAAGTACCGTATAGCACACTGCACGCAGTGCGGAACGTGTCAGGAAGTCTGTCCGGTGGATGCCATCGAGGAGACGGAAAACGGCTACTACCGCATTGTTGAAGAGGACTGCATACTCTGTGGGATGTGCGTAGAGGAGTGCCCGGAAGGTGTGGTGTTCACGCACGACGACGTGGAGGTCCCCTTCATGTGCAACGGGTGTGGGTCCTGCGTCGAGATATGCCCGCGCAATGCGATATATGACGCCGATGATCCGGAGCGCACCCGATACAAGGAATTTCAGGAGGTGGACTGAATGCTGAAGGGTTATGCGGGCAAGATTCTGCACATAGATCTATCCGATGGCACACATGAGGTGACCGAGACTCCGCAGGAGTGGGCAGAAAAATATCTCGGATCGAGAGGGTTCGGGGCGCGCATCCTGTGGGAGGAGCTTGAGCCAGATGTGCAGCCCTTCGATCCGGAGAATATCCTGGTCATGGCCGCCGGACCGCTGTCCGGGGTAATGCTGCCCTCGGCGGGAAAGATCTCCTTTCACACCAAGTCTCCGGCCACCGGCGGTTACGCGGACAGCAATATGGGGGGACATATTTGCGCTGAGCTGAAGTTCGCGGGTTATGACGCGGTGGTCATGCACGGTCGGGCGGAAGAACCCTCCTACCTGGTGCTGGACGACGATGAGGTACAGGTGCGTCCCGCCGGTGATCTATGGGGGGAAAAGTGCATACAGGGTGAAGTGCGTTTCAAGGAAGAGCTGGGCGAGGATTTCCAGGTGGCTCTGATCGGCCCCGCCGGTGAAAAGCAGGTCAAATTCGCCTGCATAGGGCACGATTTCGGCCGGCAGGCCGGCAGATGTGGCATTGGTGCTGTCATGGGTTCCAAGAATCTCAAGGCCGTGGCGGTGCGCGGTACGCAGAGTTTAGAACTGGCCGACCCCTCCGGCGTGCTGGAAAAGGGTAAGAAGATGTATCTGGATGCCTTTGAATTGCCCGGTTTCCAGGAATGGACGCCGCAGGGCACTGCCGGGGTGACCGACTGGGTCAACGAAATAGGTGCCTTTCCGACCAAGAATTTCTGGACCACCCACTTCGAGCACCACAAAAACATCAATGGACAGGCCATCCTGGACCGGATACTGGTGACGCACAAGGGCTGTTTCTCCTGCACGATTCCCTGTGGCAAATACAGCAAGGCGTGCGTGGGCGACCAGGAGTTTCACGTCGAGGGTCCGGAGTATGAGACGATCGCCATGATGGGCGGAAATCTCATGCTGGACTCCATAGAAAAAGTGGCCTACGCCAACTGGTTGGCCGATGATCTCGGCATAGATACCATCAGTGGTGGTGCCGTGCTCTCATTCGCCTTTGAGTGCTTCGAGAAGGGACTGCTGAATGAGGAGCAGGTTGGCCGGAAGCTGGAATGGGGCGACGTCGATGACGTGGCCTTTTTGCTGCAGTCCATAGCCGATCGCCAAGGCATAGGTGATGTGCTGGCCGCCGGCGTCAGGGGAGCGGCCGAGCAGATTGGCGATGATGCACACTACTACGCCATCGAGACCAAGGGTCTGGAGTGGAGCGGTTACGAGAGCCGCTGGGCTCCCGGGCAGCTGATATCCTACGCCACGGCCGACGTGGGTGCCCATCACAACCGCGCCTGGACCATTACCTACGACGTAGCCGCAGGACGCGACTCGCTGGAGGGCAAAGCGGAGAAGGCCATCGAACTGCAGCACGTACGACCGCTGTTCGATGCACTGGGAATATGCCGATTGCCCTGGGTGGAGATCGACCTGCCGCTGGAGAACTACCCCGAGATCTTCGAAATGGTCACGGGCCTGTCCTACAGCTGGGAGGATCTGATGCAGGGCTCCGAGCGGATCTGGAATCTGACCCGGGCATTCAACATGAAGCACATTCCCGGATTCGGACGCGACCATGACACCGTTCCGGAGCGCTTCTTCGAGGAGGAAATCCCCACCGGTCCGGCCAAAGGAAATATCGTCCCGCGCGAAAACTTCGAGAAGCTGCTCGATCACTACTACGAACTGCGCGGATGGGATGAAGATGGTCATCCGACGCCGGAGAAGCTACGAGAACTGGATCTGGACTTCGTCATGGAGGAGCTGGATCTGGAGTGAGATGCCTCATCTGAGTTGTGCGCCCGGGCGGTCTGACCGCCCGGGCGCGGCATTGATCATTTTGTGGCGGAAATCCATTTGACCTCTTCTCTCCGCAACCTCCGATATTCTTCCGAGGGTTCGTGCGAAAATATCCATTCCAGTGTCCTGCTCATCCACTGCAGGTACGGGGAGGATCGGAAGCCCAGATCGCGCTGAGCCCGCCGCAGGTCCAGTATCTTGGGCCGCGGCAGGGGAATGCGGTATTCTGTGCCCACGGCGTGTGCGAATCCGTCCCCGTCACAGTCCAGCAGAGTTGGTGGGTTCACTCCGAGGCAGTCAGCGATCACACACAGGTAGCGCTCGAGGGAGAGGACTTCTTCCTGGGCGACGTTGTAGGTGCGGTCCATGGCCCGGGAGTTGCCCATGGCTGCAGCTATCGCCCGTGCCAGGTCGTCGCGGAATACTTTCTGAAACACCCTCCCGCGGCCGGAGTGGGGGAGGAGGATGCCGGCCTCGTCCGCCACGCGGCGGGCGAAGAATTCAGTGCGACCGGTGGGATCCCACGGCCCCTCCACCTGGGGTGGACGAAAAATCGTGAAGGGGATACCGAGATCCTCGCAGGTTCGCACGGCGGCACACTCCGCTGACAGTTTGCCCCGCCGGTATTTTTGCTCTTCTCCCCCTGCCTCCCGCATCAGCCAGTGAGGGTTGGCGGGGACAGATCGTTCGCGCAGCGGACGCATTGCGTCGGTCCAGTCGGGCAGTTTCTCCCCGCCCGCATCGCTTACGTACTCCATGGCCGCCACGTGAGAGTCTCGGTGATAAACGGCCCCCGAACTCATCAGCATGTAGTGTCCGGTCTGCACAGCATTCAGTAGATCTCGCACGTGATCATCGTTCATGGCCACGTTGTCAAAAACCACATCATAACTTCGCCCGGTCAGACGCTCGTGCAATCGAGGGACGTCATTTCTGTCTGCTGCGATGTGTTCCACCGCGTCGCCCGCCCACGGAAGGGAAGTCTTCCCGCGCGTAAGCACCGTGACCGGAACATCTCGCTCCAGCATGAGGTCCACGAATTTTCTGCCGAAAAACTGCGTTCCGCCCACCACCAGCACCGTCATCCGGGGGCCTCCTCCCGTGCGGCCCAGCGCAGCCGGGACCGCGATCCGCAAACATTACACAACAAAGTTGATCAGACTCTCGGGCACTACTATCACTTTGCGCACTCCGCCGGCAATGTATTTCTGTACCCTTTCGTCCCTCTCCGCTATTTCGCGTATCTCCTCCTCCGCAGCGCCGCTGGGAACACTAATGGTGCTGCGGACCTTGCCGTTGATCTGCACCGCCATTTCGATTTCGGGACGAACCAGCTTCTCCTCTTCCCACTGCGGCCACTCGGCATGGAATATGGAGTACGGGTGACCCAGGCGCGCCCAGATTTCTTCGGCGAAATGTGGGGCGAACGGCGACATGAGCAGGATCAGGTCAGCAGTAGCGCCCTCCAACAGGGCCAGATCGACCTCTGCATCATCGACTTCTGAGTCGTAGCGGTAGAGGGCGTTGGCCAGCTCCATCATCCGCGCCACACAGGTGTTGAAATGCAGCGCTTCTGCGTCCTCTGTGACTTTCTGTATGCTGTAGTGGCGTTGATACTGCAGCTGCACCGCGGGCTCGCCCCCGGCGGCCGGTTCCGGTTCTCGCTCCCGCAGCTGCAGTAGTCGGTTGGCCCAGCGCTCCACCCGGTCGAGAAAACGGGCGGTGGCCCGGATGCCCTCGTCCTCCCAGGCGCCGCCCTCGGTGAACTTGAAGCCGAAGGCCAAATACATGCGGAGGACGTCGGATCCGTGGTCCTCGATGTAGTCATCGGGAGATACGACATTGCCGCGTGATTTGCTCATGCGCCGCCCGTCCGGGCCGAGGATGATTCCCTGATGAGTCAATGAGGTGAACGGTTCGGGGAAATCCACATACCCCAGATCGTACAGTACCTGGTTGATGAAACGAGCATACAGTAGGTGCATGGTCGCGTGCTCGGGCCCCACCACGTATTTGTCGACGGGCAGCATCTCATTTATGAATTCGGTGTCGAAGGGCTGCTCCTCATTATTGGGGTCCGGATAGCGTAGGAAGTACCAGGATGAATCCACAAAAGTATCCAGGGTGTTGGCGTCACGCCGCGCGGAGGCACCGCAGCTGGGACAGGACGTATTGATAAATTCCTCTGAACTTGCCAGCGGCGCCTTTCCCTTGGGAGTGAAATCGACGTCGTAGGGGAGGTGGACCGGCAGGTCGTCCTCCGGAACGGGCACCGCCCCGCAATCGTCGCAGTGTATGATGGGAACGGGTGGCCCCCAGTAGCGCTGACGCGATACCAGCCAGTCACGCAGACGGTAAGAGACAGCTTCGTCCCCCAGTTCTCGCTCTCGCAGCTGCTGGGTGATGGCAGTGCGGGCACTGTCCGAATCCATACCGTCAAACTCCCCACTGTTGACTAAAACTCCGTCCCCGGTGAAGGGGAGTTCGTCGTCCACGTGTGATTCCTCTGCCGCGATGACGCGTGGAATCGGCAGGCTGTACTTGCTGGCGAATTGGTAATCCCTCTCATCGTGTCCGGGGACGGCCATTATGGCCCCGCTACCGTAGCTCATCAACACGTAATCTGCTATCCATATCGGGAGACGATCACCCGTGAATGGGTGGCGGGCGTAACCACCGGTGAATACGCCGGTCTTGTCCCGCTCGGTCGAAAGGCGGTCCACCTCGCGCGCCCCGGCGGCCCGCTCGCGGTATCTCTGCACCTCGTCCCGGTACTCGGAGGTGGTGAGATCATCTACCGCCGGATGCTCCGGAGCGAGAACCAGATAGGTGGCGCCAAAGAGGGTGTCGGCCCGGGTTGTGAAGGCGTCAATCAGTTCCTCCGAATCGGCCACCCGGAAGCGGATTACGGCTCCCTCGGAGCGACCGATCCAGTTGGTTTGCAGGACCTTGGTGCGTTCCGGCCAGTCCAGATCCTCCAGACCCTCCAGCAGTCGATCGGCGTATTCCGTTATGCGGAAGAACCACTGGGTCATGTACCGATGCGACACCTCACCGTCGCAACGCTCGCACAGACCTTCTACCACCTGTTCATTGGCCAACACGGTCATGCAGTTGGGACACCAGTTCACGGGAGCCTCGGCCCGGTAGGCCAGACCGGAGTGATACAGCTTGAGAAATATCCATTGTGTCCATCGGTAGTAGGATGGATCGCAGGTCACCACTTCGTAATCCCAGTCGAACATGGCCCCCATTTCCCGCAGTTGGTTCCGCATGGTTGCAATATTCTGCCACGTGGATTCCCGGGGATGGATTCCCGTCTGTATGGCGTAGTTTTCGGCGGGGAGCCCGAAGGCATCGAATCCCATGGGTTCGAAGACCTCGTACCCCTGCAGGCGCTTCATGCGGGCCCAGCTGTCCGCCAAACCGAAGTTATACCAGTGCCCGATGTGCAAATTCGAACCGGATGGATAGGAAAAGGCCGACAGACAGTAGAGCTTGTCATCCACCCGCTCGGGACAAAAATCGTACAGACCGGTCTCCTCCCAGCGGGCCTGCCACTTGCGGTCAGTATCACGACTGTAACGTCTCGTCACGCGAACCTACCTCCTCGCTAGTCAACTGCTCCGGCAATCGACATTTTCACCGCGAGCAATACAAAAACCCTCCGTCATAGAGACGGAGGGTTCGCTTCCGCGGTACCACTCTACTTGGGCGCTACGGCGCCCCGCTTTCGCCGGTAACGGCGGCGCCCGGGAGGAACTACTGTCCCGTGTCTTTCGCTCCTCCGGCTCAGGAGTGAGTTCGGACTGCCGCCCCGTGTCCCGTCGCAGCCACCCGGGACTCTCTGAGACGGACGACATCCTACTACTCTCCATCATGGCCGCTCTTCATTTTGATTGAGCAAATTCTACTACATGGGACGAAAAGGCGCAAGATCCCGTCCGGGCCTGCAGCCAGTTTGCTCGTCCTTTCAGCCTATGTTGCCATCAGATCTTTCGCCACTGCCGCTCCCGCCGCGAAGGCCCGGCGGTTCACTTCCCCCGCGCTGCGGGGCACCCGATCCACAATGGCCTCCTCCCAGCGCTCCGCCGGAATGTCGGTCAGGTGCGACAGCGCACCCAGCAGCACCGTGTTGGCGACGCGCGGATTCCCGAGATCCGCGGCCACATCCATGGCATTGACCGGCAGCACTGTGCGGCAGCGCTTCCGCAGGGACTGTTCGATACCGGACGGATACCTGACCTCCCCGTTAGCTATGGCCAGAGTGGGGATCTTCTGGGTGTTGTAAAGTACCACTCCGTCAGAATGCACATAGTTGGCGTAACGCAGAGCCTCCATGCGTTCAAATGACAGCAGCACATCGGCGCATCCGGGGGAGACGAGGGGAGAGTGCACACAGCCGTGACGACGGCGCACGTGACTCTCCACTGATCCACCGCGCTGCGCCATTCCGTGCACTTCTGACTTCTTCACGTCGCAGCCCGTGGCAATGAAGACGTTGGCGATCACATCGGTGGCCAGAAGAATGCCCTGACCGCCCACGCCGACCACGACCACGTCGTTGACCTGCATTCGATCCCGTGCAGTCACTGGCTCTCACTCCTTCGCTCTATGGCATCAAAGCTGCAGGCCTGGGCACACAGGCCGCAGTGGGTGCAGAGAACCGGGTCTATGCGCACTGTTCCCCCGTCGGTGTAAGACAGCGCCGGGCATCCGAGGTGCAGACACAACCCGCAGCCCGTACAGTCATCTCCCACGGAATAATGATGCTCGGGCGGGGTACGGTCGAGCAGGACGCAGGGCCGTTCGGCAATGATCACGGAGGCGGCGTCGGTCTCGAGCGCAGCCTGCACCGCATCCTTGACCTGCTGCAGATCGTATGGATCCACGCGGTGAACGTCCTGTACTCCCAGTCCACGCACGAGCTGCTCGAAATCCACCCGCCGCCCGCCCGTCTCCCGCGCACGCAGGCCCGATCCGGGGTGAGCCTGATGGCCGGTCATGGCGGTGGCGTCATTGTCCAGGATTATGGTGGTGACGTGTCCATTGTTGTATACGATATCCGCGAGCGCAGTCATGCCCGAATGCATGAAGGTGGAATCGCCGATCACTGCCACCGAATCGGGAGCCCGGTCGCCCAGGGCTTTCTCCATGCCCATGGCCTGCCCCATGCTGGCTCCCATGCAGGTGAGGGTATCCATTGCCGAAAGCGGGGGCATGACTCCCAGAGAGTAGCAGCCGATGTCCCCCTTAACCACCAGCCCCAGCTCACTCAGCACCGCAAATACTCCCCGGTGCGGGCAGCCGGGACAGAGGATGGGCGGGCGGACCGGGAGCTGCTCCTCACTGTCGGGTGCAGAATTCGGCTCGTCCGTGGTGCCCTGCAGACCCGTGCGCACCAGAGTGGGACTGAGCTCACCAACCACCGGGAAGCGCTCCTTCCCCTGTACATCGAATCCCGCCGCCCGTATCTCCATCTCCCAGAACGGATCGAGTTCCTCGACCACGTACAGTTCGTCCACGCCTGCGGCGAACTCGCCTATCATCTGCAGCGGCAGCGGGTAGCTCAGTCCCAGCTTCAACACCGCTGCCTCCGGACACACCTCCCGCACGTACTGATAGGCGATGCCGCCGGTGATTATTCCCACCGACTGGTCCGAACCCCACTCAATGCGGTTCAGGTCCTCCGCCTCCTCCGCGAACTGACGGAGCTCCTGCAATCTCCTTTGCACCTGCGGGTGGCGCCCGCGGGCATGAACAGGTATCATCACCAGCTTCTGGGGATTGCGATCAAACCCGGGGGCGACATCCGACGGCACGCTCTCGCCCGGATGCACCAGAGACTTGGAGTGCGAAACTCGCGTCGTCGAGCGAAGGAATACTGGAGTGTCGAATTTCTCCGATATCTCGAAGGCCTGCGGCATCATGTCCTGGCACTCCTGGCTATCACTCGGCTCCAGCATCGGCACCCGGGCAAATCGGGCATAATTCCGGTTATCCTGTTCATTCTGCGAACTGTGCATTCCCGGGTCGTCTGCGGTGACGATCACCAGGCCACCCCGCACTCCGGTGTACGTGGCGGTCATCAGGGGATCGGCTGCCACGTTTACGCCCACGTGCTTCATCGCAGCCATGGACCTGACGCCGGAAAGAGCTGCCCCCACCGCAACTTCCAGCGCCACTTTCTCATTGGGTGCCCACTCTGCGTAGATGTCCGAATCCCTTTCCGCCCTGATGTGTTCGATAATCTCAGTACTCGGGGTCCCGGGGTATCCGACCACCACCTTTACGCCCGAATTGTGTGCACCAGAGGCGATCGCCTCGTTACCAGTCAACAGTCGGTATTTCACCGGGGTCCTCCTTTCACCGCTAAACCAGCACATTTGAACACCACCCACATTCTATCACTCCCGGCATCTCCGTTGCATCGAATCGGCCGGGCGGCCCCGCTTCTGAGCATCAGGTCCGCCCCGAGCCGTAACAGGAATCCTGCCTCCGGAGATAGAAAGCAGGTATGGTGCGGTGGTGTGCGCTTGCACTACCCACGCATGCAGACGCATGCAGAGGGAAAGGGGCGGTACTCCGTCCCGAGCTGACGGGGAAGGTGGTTCGAAAAATGTGGGAACAAGAGAATAGGTGCAGCGATGGATCCCGATCCAATGACCTTCTGGGTGATCTGGAGCGCTACGTCAATCCTGGACGGGCGCGAGTATATAGACTCATGGGCATGACCAATATTGAGTGTCGCGGCGAAGGTTCGCGCGTGTTTGATGAGGAGGGCAACGAGTTCATCGACCTCTGCGCCGGGTACGCCGTGCTCAACATGGGGCACCGGCACCCGACTGTAGTGGGGGCGGTTTCGGAGCAGCTGCAGCATATGGGCCTGGCTACCAAGACCATGCTCAGTCGTCCGGAGGTGGAACTGGCCAGGGAGCTGGCCGAGCTGACCCCCGGCGATCTGCAGCGCTCTTTTCTGTGTGCCAGCGGTGCAGAGGCGGTGGAGGTGGCCCTCAAGGTGGCGCGCATGTTCACGGAGAGAGAAGGAGTGGTGGCTGCAGAGGGCGGATTTCACGGAAAGACGCTGGGCGCACTGTCGGCCACGAGCAAGGGTATGTATCGCGATGCTTTTGGCCCCCTGCTGCCGGGATTTACGCACGTCCCCTATAATGATCTGGATGCGTTGGAGGAGGCAGTGGACGAAAACACCGCCGCGGTGATAGTGGAGGCGATCCAGGGGGAATCTGGGGTAGTGATACCGGACGCAGACTATCTTCCCGGCGTCCGACGCATCTGCGATGACAGTGGAGCACTACTCGTTCTGGATGAGGTGCAGACTGGGCTGGGCCGTACCGGTGAAAACTTCGCCTGCGAGCACTCCGGCGTGGTGCCGGACATCATGACCCTGGCCAAATCACTGGGTGGAGGAGTCATTCCTCTCGGTGCGGCAATAGTGCGTCCAGACATTTTTCAGATATTTGATGAAAATCCGTGGATTCATTCATCCACGACGGGGGGGAATCCGGTTGCGGCCAGCGCGGGGCTGGCAGCACTGCGCGTTCTGCAGGAAGAAGACCTCGCCCGTCAGGCACGCGACAAGGGGGGGTGGGCGCTGCAGTATCTGCAGGATATGGCGGAGGAGTTCCCCGAAGTTCTCAGTCATGTGGACGGCAGGGGTCTGCTCATAGGTCTGCATTTCGAAAATCCCTCCGGTGGAATCATGGTGCTTACCGAGCTCTTTCAGCGCGGGGTCCTGGTGGTACCGAGCCTCATGAACTGGACAGTTATGCGCATAGCGCCGCCGCTCAACATCCCGGATGAGGATTTGCGGGCGGGGCTGGAGCTAGTGCGGGACGTGGTAGCGGACGTGGCCCCGCAGCTGCGCGACATGTAGAGAGGGAGGAGAATATGGCAGAAATAGTTGCGGAGATAAATGTGGATGCGCCGCCAGAGGAGTGCTATCGCATTGCCTCTGATATGGAGAGATTTCCTGATTTTATGGCCAACGTACTGGACATCGAGGTTCTGGAGGGTGGGGATGACTGGACCATCACCCGCTGGGACGCCAAATTTCAGGGAAAGGCCATTACCTGGAAGGAGAGGGACGACTTCGATGACGAAAATCTCACCATAGCCTACGAGCAGACCGAAGGAGACCTCAAGGTGTTTCGCGGTCGCTGGACCTTCGAGCCGGAAGACGGAGGCTGCAGGATCCGCCTGACCGTCGAGGCCAGTCTCGGCGTTCCCATGTTGGAGTCGGCACTGGAACCGTTGGTGAGAAAGGTAGTGCGCGACAACTGCGACAGCATGCTCGCGGGCATACGGGACGAGGCTGAGAAGAGCTAGAAAGATGGACCCACCTAGCGCAGAGCCCGACGCGGGTCACTTTCCAACCCGGGCGCATCAGCCGTCACCGGGATGATCATGCTACAGATATGGCCGAAAAAAAGATTATGGACATCCTGTGGGTGTTGCGTCCCCTGCGGGGAGGCATGCGCACCCACGTGCACAAGATTTTACAACATCTGGACGCAACTAGGGTGCGGGTGGCCGTGGCAGCACCGGCGGCCGTCGGAGATGTGCTGGATGGGCATCGTCCCCGTGTGCTGAGGCGGTGGCACCGGCTGCCGGAAGAATATCCCACCTCACCACTCATTATGTGGCGTGCTGCCCGGAATCTGCGGAGACTGAGCCGGCGATGCACGATGATCCACGCCCACGGTCTGTGGGCGGGTCTTCTGCTGCTGGCGGCAGATGTCCGGACGCCAGAGAAGAGACCAGCACTGGTCACCATTCACACTCTCGTTCGATCAATCGGGGCCCGCATTGCCGCCGGGATGCTCGCAAAACGGCATAATCTGCAGGTGTGTGCCGTAAGCGGGGCGGTGCGAAAGACACTGCGCGACCTGCCGGCTCCGGTGCACGTGATCCCCAACGGCACCGAGAGACCGAGCGTGGTTCGCATCCCGGGCAGCGGCCCGGTACGCCTTCTGTACGTCGGACGCTTTCATCACAGCAAGGGCCTGGACATTTTGCTGACTGCACTCTGCCGCCTGCATGCCCTCCCGTGGACGCTGTGTGCAGTGGGGGATGGTCCCCTGCGGGACCGGTACCGCAGGGCGGCGGCGTCGATGGGACTGCAGGGGCGCATCGAGTGGTGTGGCTGGCGGGAGGATGTTGCGCCTCACTACCGCTGCTCCGATCTGTTGGTGTCCCCCTCCCGCAGTGAGGCGTCGGGCCTGGCCGTGAGCGAGGCCATGACCTACGGAGTTGTGCCGGTGGCGGCGCGCATCGGTGGTACCCCGGAACTGGTGGAGCACGCTCGCAGCGGCTGGTTGGTCCCGCCCGATGACCCCAGAGCCCTGGCCGATGCTCTGGCCCGACTATTGACTGATGGGAAGATGCGCCGGCAGCTGGGACTGGGGGCCAGGCGTCGGAGCAGGCAGCTGCCGGCCTGGCGCCAGGTGGCGGTGGCACTGGAGGAGTTGTACGCTGAGATGTGCGCCGGCGGAAAACATTGAAGAGGTCTACCCCGGCAATTGGTGCATTTGTCCTGTTGGGACTGATCTTCATATCTCCTGTTTGGTCGACGCACTGCGCGTGGAATTTTGTGGCCACCCTGTCCGAGCCGGGTGGGGATCTGGAGCCGGCGGACAGATCCATCCTGATCATCCTCCCGGGCCTGGCCGGGGCAGTCCTGTCGAATGAGCTGAATGTGGGGTCAGATCTCGGGGCCGTCGCGCTCCTGAACGTGCAGACGCTCGGAGGTCCACAGATGAGTGCGGCCTGCGCCACTCTGTCGGCCGGCAGCCGGGCGCGAGGGCTGTCCGATCTGCATCTTGTGTACGATGGTGCCGACCGACAGCCGGTGATGGAGGGTACGGTCCGGCAATTTCACCTGTGGTACGGGCGTGCAGTGCCTTCCGACGGGGCTGCATTTGTGGACTGGCCGCGCCTGGCGGACAAAAACAGCCAACCCGCCCGCGAGGCCGACGTCGGTCTCCTGGGAGAGAGGATTCGATCCGCTGGCCTGCGCACCGCGTACGTGCGGGGAGTGGGTGCGGACGGGGCCGGGGGGATCATCGCGGCCGATCGCAGCGGAGTGGTGGACCGGTACATTCCGCCCTCCGTTGTCAGCGCCCCCTGTGAGCTGATACCAGGTGGCACCAGGACGGACTGGAGCTCCGTGGTGCGGGTGTGCTCGCAGCTTCCGGACGATGTCGGACTGACGGTGGTCGAGGCGGGCGACTTGCTATTGGTCCCCGACTGGCTACCGCACGAAGTGGCCGCGCCACTGCGCGAGGGGCTCCTGCATGCCGCCCTGCAGGGAGCCGGGGAACTGGCGGATGCACATGAGGGGGCACAGGTGCTGTTGATAGACCCCAAATCAGGTCCAGGAGGCATGGGCCTGATAGCGGCGCCTGCGCGGGGGGACGACGGGATACTGACCAGCTCCACCACCCGCCGCCCCGGGCTGGTGTCGCTTTCGGATGTGGGTGCGACCCTGTGGACGGCAGGCCGAACGGCATGCACGGTGACGGCAGCCCGCTCTCTGCGAACCGTGCAGGTTCAGGTGCAGGGCAATGCGCTTGCCGCAGTGCAGCACCTGCACTACGGCGTGCAGGAGGCCCGGGCAATGCGCGCTCCTCTGGCTCAGTTCATGGTGGCCCTGGTGGTCACCTCTGCGCTTCTGATCGCCGCGGGAATACTCTGGATGCCGGGTGCCTATTTCGTCGCCGCGCATACCATGGCGGCACTGGCCCTGCTGCCGCCAGCAGCTCTCATCAGTCCGGCTTTTGCCTCCCTGTCTTCACCCGTCCGCCTGGTGGTCCTGTGGGCGGTACTGGCCGTCTGCACCTTGCTCCTGCGTGCAGCCACCGACCTGCGGACGGCCGTAGTGGCCGTAGCTGCCGGTACCTGCCTCGTTGTGTGTCTGGATCAACTAACGGGGGCTCGTCTGGCCCTCCTGTCGCCACTGGGATACTGCGCGGCTGCCGGAGCCCGGTACTACGGTCTCGGCAATGAGCTGTTGGGAGTGCTGCTGGGCGCCGTCCTCCTGGTTCGCGGCGTCGGTGGAGTGGGCGGGGGAGGCGCACTGCGAGGGATTCTCCCGACACTTTTTGCCCTCGGTTGCGCAGCAGTGGTCGCCGGACCGAACTGGGGGACGAACTTCGGAGGGGCTATGGTGTTTTCAGCCTGGTTTGCTGCTTCGCTGGCGGCGGCCGTGGGGAACTTCAGGCATAAGCCGATAAGTGCCCATCAGTGGTGTCTCCTGGCCGGGGGCGGCCTGCTGGCCGGGGCTGCACTGGTCGTCGGCTGGCACACGAATGCGCCGATCGAAGTCTCCACTCACGTGGGAGAGCTGTTTTCGCCCGGCCGCGGCGAGGACGTCACCGCGCTGATGAGCCGCAAGGCATCCACCGCACTGCGCGTCTTTCGCTATACGGTGTGGACGCGGGCATGGCTCTTTCTGCTGGCAGTCTACGCCCTGGTGTCCTTTCGACCCGTGGGCTGGATTCGCGACGCCTTTGCGCGCCGGCCAGAACTGTCCTCGGTGTGCCGCACCTCCGTAGCCCTCAGTCTTGCCGCCCTCATCAGCAATGACAGCGGAGTAGTCACGGCTGCCCTGACCGTACTGTCCCCGGTGGCGGTGATGCTGTTGGCGCTGGGGGAGGAAGTTGCGGGGCATGAAAGAAGGGAGTGAATGAGGGATCAACTGATGGAGAGGAGGCGTGGAGGTTGAAGCAATTTGTCAGATTCTGCACTGAAGACGGGCGGGTGTACGGGCAGGTCACCCCCGAAGGGGTATACCGACTCGACAGCACCCCGCTGGAAGACTACACTCCGGGTGAATTTGCCGGCGATCTCGACGAGCTGGACCTGTGCTCGCCCGTGGACCCGGGCAAGGTCATTGGAGTCGGGCTCAACTATCGCGATCACGCTGCGGAGTCGGGAATGGATCTTCCCGAGGAGCCAATAATCTTTCTGAAACCATCCACCTCGGTGGTGGGGCCCAATTCGCCCATCATACACCCACCGGATGCAGAGCGCGTGGACTTCGAGGGAGAGCTGGTCGCAGTCATTGGGGAGAAGATACACCGTCCCGATCCCGTGCAGGCCCGCCGGGCCATCTTTGGCTATACCTGCGGCAATGATGTGAGCGCACGCGATCTGCAGGGCAGGGACGGCCAGTGGACGCGGGCCAAGGGATTCGATACCTTTTGCCCGCTGGGGCCGATCATAAACTACGATGTTGACCTCGGATGTCGGGAGATAGTCACCCGGCAAAATGGAGAGATCCGCCAGAGATCAACCGTCGATACGATGATCTATGATCCCGAGTATCTGGTGTGGTTTTGCGCCCAGATCATGACGCTCGAGCCGGGTGACGTGATTATGACGGGTACTCCCTCCGGCGTCGGGCCGGTGCAGAGCGGAGATGTCATTGAAGTGGAGATAGAGGGCTTCGGAACGCTGCGCAATCCGGTGGTCATGGCAGAGGACTGATCCGTAACGGCCTTCGCCCGCCCTCCGGTACCCGGGGCGGCGGGCGAAGGCACTGGACATTCGGCGCGTCCTGTCTAACTGCTGGACCATGAACGATCAGGCCATCAGTGGGTGACAGGATGACGAAAACCGACACGTTTGTGAAGAGCGACGCGGAATGGCGCGCCCAGCTTTCGCCGCTGGCCTACAAAGTGACGCGCAAGCACGGCACCGAACGCGCCTTCACGCATGATGATTTGCCCAAGGGGCCGGGCGTCTATCGCTGCATCTGCTGCGATGCGCCGCTCTTCGATCAGGGGCGCAAGTTCGATTCTGGCACCGGCTGGCCCAGCTTCTGGGCGCCCCGCGAGGATGCCCCCGTCGGCACGCGCGAGGACCGGTCGCTGTTCATGCGCCGCACCGAGGTGCATTGCGCGCGCTGCGAAGCGCATCTGGGCCATGTCTTCCCCGATGGCCCGCCGCCCACCGGCCAGC
>PUMM01000156.1 GCA_003551365.1 Clostridia bacterium | reverse complement strand
TTGCAGGGGCTTAACTGCAACAACCACCCAAATATTCACATGTGCTTTGATTATGGCACATACGTTTTATGTGTTCAACAGCGATTCATCCCCGCCCGTTTCACGGGCGAGGCTTTCTCGCGAAAAATCGGTAATATGTGGATGCTCATCGCGCTGTCAGGGTTGATCTTATTGCTCGCGGCAGCCGGCTGCCGGCGCCCCCTCGAGGTTCCGGAGAGCGAGGCGGCCCTGCCACACGGCAAGGAGTCGGAAGTGCGGGTCTACTCCCCGGATAGCGACAATGCAGTGCTGGTGGCCCACACCATCACGATCCCCGGCGATGAAGACCAACTCGGCTGGGCCCTCAGGGAGGCCGACCCGGGAATCCTGTCCTCGCACGCAGTCCGGGATGACGGGCGAATTCTTCTGCGCCTGAATGCCGACTGGGAACCGGCATCCGAGCGGGACGAAATCCTCGCGGTTTACGCGCTGGTGAACACAGCCGCACAGTTTTCCCCCGCGGGGGACGTGCAGCTGGCAACCGGCGGGTCCGACGATGACCTGATGTACGGAGGGGGGCATCTGGTGGCTGATCCCACGCTGCAGGACCCCGGATGGGACGGGGAGTGGGTGAGCCCCTGGGGTGATCTCAGGGTACAGCCACTGGAGGGCACCGGCGACTACTTAACGCCCATCGGGTGGATGGATGGGACCCGGATCGTGGGCATCGATGGCGATCACCTGGCCGTATACAGTGCGGCGGAGGAGACAGTAGAGCACCTTGGAGTCACCGCCTGGAGTGCTGAGCTGTCACCGGGCGGGGAGAAGATCGCCTATATTGATGAGGGCGGGGTCAGGATGTGCCGCGTCACTGCGCCGAAAGAGCCGGTGACGGTCTACTCCTCCTCTGAACCCGCCGCCGAGGGCATGTGGTCGCTGGTGGGCTTTTCGCCCGGCTCCGACCATCTGCTGTTTGCCCACGTGCACGAGTGGGACTCCACCTACTACCTCTACCATCTTCCTACCGGCGAGCGCCGAAAGTTGGATACCAGGCTGGACGGCTACTTCCTCACGCACGGGGGCGTGTGGTTGGACGACGAGCAGCTGATTCTCAACGTCCGGGCCGTCGCGCGTCGGGACGGCACGGCCGAATACGGCTTCGGAATGCGCGGTGACCTCGCCCTGTACAATCTGTCCACCGACAGTTACGAAAGAATTACCGCAGTGGAAGACGGTTGCTTCGTTATGGCTGAAGGCATCGCGGGACAGGGGGAGATTGCCTACCGCGAAGAGTGCGACGGTGCGCGACCCGCCGCCGGCACCTACCGCCCGGAATCCACGGAGAAGACCCTTTTTCCCGTCCCGGCGGCCGGCATCATTGCTGACCCCGGCGGCGAGCGATTTGTGCTGCTGTCCGAGCAGGTATTGATGACGTACCGATCCCACCTGCACCTGTGGGTCCTCGCGGGGCGGGAGACCATCGGCGCTGTCCGGCTGCGCGATATCCACGAGTGGCCGCGGGTTCTGTGGTCCCCGAACGGGGATCGCTTCGTCATCACCGCCAGCTTTCGGTACCCGGCCGGCGCAGAGACGGACGAGGCGCCCGAGTTGCGCCAAAGCTTTCTCATTTCTGTACGACCCTGAGGCGTAGAAGGAATCGGGTTCCGCCTCCGCCATTAATGGGGACACACCTGCACAAAAGGGATGCGATACCCGTGACGGACGGAACCCGACACATTCCCGGGGACCGGGTGATGCCCGGGAGCGCCACACAGGTATGCGTTGCTGTGCGCGATGCACACGCAACATACACACGCAGGCGGCGTCTCTTCCGCCATATCAGTCCCGCCGAGATGCCCCTGCCGGACGCTCTTCCCCCATGAGACTTATCACGGCCAGTCACTGCCCCGGCATTTTCGCCGGCAGCACACGGGCAGCATGGTAACCCGTACGCAATCGTTCGGGTCAGTGGCGCCGCTGCACCTCATCCCGCAGGGTATCGCCGCGCAGCCCGACCCGCAGGGCTTCCAGCGCCAGCACCTCAGAGGGCCGCACATTGCCCAGATTTACATTTGGACCGAAACGCAGCACGAAATCCTTCTGCTGTTCGGGCCGGGGGGCCTCCCAGATGATTGAGCCTACCCGGCCGTCCAGTATGCCGATAATCTCCTGCAGGTCCTCAGCGCGCACCCGACCGGAACCATCGAAGATGGTGATATTTTTGCCCGACTCTCTGGCCTCCAGGATTACGTAATCCGCACCGGCCGCCAGATCGCTCAGCATCTGCAGCCCGAGCTCGCGAGCGGGCACACCGTCCGCCGGATGCTTCTTGCCCACCTCGCTGATGACCATGAATCCCCCCGCTTTGGCATCCGCTATAGCCAATTCCCGTCGGCCCTGATCGAGTTCGATACACCCATCGGAGATCTCCATGGCATCGAACCCCATCTCCCGCGCGCAGTCGAGATAGGCGCCAAACTGATCCTGCAGTATGGCCACCTCGGCGAAAGTGCCCCCGGGCGACACCCTGATGCCCGCGCCGGTCAGGATCTCCAGTTTCTCTCGCAGCACAGGTGCACGATAGAGGGCCGAAGTGCCGAAGGACAGCTTGACTATGTCCACGTAACTGCTCCCCATCTCGGCAAACTCTTCTGTCGTCCTCACCCCCATGCCCTTGTCTATCACCATGGTCAAACCGCGGTCTCTGGGCTTCTGCCTCCGCCCATCCACCGGCGCACGAACCACTCCCGCCCAGGCCATTTCTTCCTGCTTCTGAGCATCCATATCATCCGATCCCCCTCCACCAGATCTGCACGACTCGGTAACCTCTACCACTGTATGTCTCCCGCCCCGCAGCCGACATGAATGCCCCGCCCCTGCGGGGGGAAAGTAGGAACGAACGGAGATGCCATATGACCGACACGCAACCCGGGTGGGAGGGGCGACGCAGGACACTGTGGACACTCTGCGCAGTACCCTTCATCATGGTGCTGGGCAACTCCATGCTCATACCCGTGCTCCCCCAGATCCGCAATGCACTGAACATATCGCTGTTTCAGGCCGGACTGCTGATAACTGCCTTCTCCGGCCCCGCTGCCGCGGTGATACTCGTGGCCGGCTACCTGGCCGACCGCTATGGGCGCAAGACGGTCCTCGTTCCGGCCCTGGTAGTGTACGGAGTGGGCGGAATCATGGCAGGAGGGGCGGCAGTCTTTTTGGCCTCACCCTACCCGTTCATTCTAGCTGCGAGAGCAATACAGGGGGCGGGGGCCGGCGGCACATATCAGATCGCCATGGTGTGGGTTTCCGACCGGTACGGCGGGGCGGAGAGGTCGCGCGCTCTCGGATTGCTGGAGGCCTGGAACGGTATGGGGAAGGTGATCAGTCCCACGGCGGGCGCGGGCGCTGCCCTGCTCGCATGGTTCGCTCCCTTCTTTGTCTACGGGGTTCTGGCCCTCCCCGTAGCTCTCGCCGTACTCGTCGGGGCGCATGAAGCGGGGGTGGCCGGTGAGGAGGGGAGAAATTACTGGGCCAGGTTGAGGTCCGCCCTGCAGGGAGAGGGGAGATCGTTCGGCGCAGCCCTGCTCGCCGGCTTCACCGTGCTTTTTCTCCTCTTCGGAACACTCAGCTATGCCTCCGATATTATGGAGTCGCACTACGACATCGGGGGATTCTCACGCGGGCTGCTCATCTCACTGCCGGTGGCCGCAATGGCTGCAACTTCATATGCGTCCGGACGGTTGATGCAGAACTGCAGCGTCAATCTCCTCCGCTACGTGGTGTCGGGCGGGTGTCTCCTCCTCGGGGGCGGACTGTTCGCGGCCATAGCCGTGCAGACTCCCACCTTTTCCCTGGCTGCGCTGTGCTGCATAGGCATCGGCACCGGCCTCACGCTGCCCGCCCTCAACACTCTCGTCACCAGCTCGGCGCCGCCCGCCACCCGCGGGTTCACCACCGCCCTGTATGGTACCGTCCGCTTCATCGGGGTGGCTCTGGGGCCTCCGGCCCTGGGACTGCTGGCTCCCCTGGGGCGGCCGGTAGTTCTGGCAGTCAGCGGTGCACTGGCCTCTTCGGTGGCAGGACTCTGCGCTGCAGTACTGCAACCGCACGAGATGATGTCCCGGCGGAGACGGGCTAACTCCAACGCTCAGCAACCCACAACAGCACCGCGGCCAGACCGGCACCGGTGAGCGGGCCGACCGGTATGCCCCCGAAGAGAAGCACCCCAATGAGCGTTCCTACCAGCAGACCCAGTATCACATCGGGGCGCCCCTCCAGCAGATGCAGTCCTCCGCCCTGCAGTCGGGTCGCCAACGCGCCCCCCACCAGCGCCAGGAGAGCAGTACGATCGGTGAAGAGATGCGCGATCTCCAGGAGTCCGGGCGAACCCCGGGCCGCGGGAGCCAGTATGGCCAACAGCAGCAGTATCAATCCCCAGTCCAGCGCACCAGCGGCCAGAACATCCACGGCCGCAGCCAGGTCGAGAACCCGGCACAGAAGCAGCAGGCCCGCAGCCGCCGCCACCAGACGGTTGCCCGCAGCCAGACTCAGGATGAGTAGCAGCAGCAAAAATGCGTTCTCTGACAGCACCCCGCACCCTCCCCCTCTATCTATACGAGAGGGAGTCGACTGATAAGCACAGGCATGCAGCACAATAGACCCGCATACAGGTGGGGATAACACCCAAAATGGATGGAGAGCGAGCCCCGTGATCCTCGATCGCACCATAGTAGCCATGGCCGGCCTGCGCCTCATTTCGTCGCTGCTGGAGGCGGTGGCAGCCGTGGCCATACTGCACATTCATGACGTTCGCTCCGCCCTGCGGATTAACGCCGCCCTGGGGCTGGTGGGACCAACCGTTTTGATTCTGGTCACCATTGTGGGACTACACTCGCTCGCCGGCGAGCTCAGCCCCGGCCGCATCGCGCTAATTCTGGGGGGCATTGTGCTGATACTCGCGGGCACGCGGTGAACCCCGATTCAGGGGATGAAGCGAGTACCCGCCCGGCCCTCCAGGGCATCCAGAGCGCCCTCCAGAGAGGTCACGACAGCCTGCCCACCGCGCCGGACAAAGCGGAGGCAGGCTGCAACCTTGGGCCCCATGCTGCCGGCCCCAAAGTGGCCCTCCTGTTCGTATGCCTCAGCTTCAGCCAGGCGAACCTCGTGCAGGGGACGCTGCCCCGGCTCGCCGTAGTTCAGCATGACGTTGGAAACATCGGTCAGGATTAAAAGGACGTCAACTCCCACCTCGGCAGCCAGCCGCTCCGAGGCCAGGTCTTTGTCGATCACCGCCTCAACCCCCCGCAGACTGTCCCCATCGTCCACCACAGGAATTCCGCCCCCGCCCACACAGATGGTCACCACACCATCTGCGACCAGTGAGCTGATGGCCGCTGACTCAACAATTTCCTCCGGCTCTGGAGAGGGCACCACACGACGCCATCCGCGGCCCGCATCATCGATCCAGTGCTCGTCCATCTCCCGCATGCGCCACCGGGCCTCCTCTGCGGAGTGAAAGGAACCGATGGGCTTGGTGGGCTGACTGAATGCCGGGTCCGCCGGGTCAACCCGCACCTGCGTGATCACCGTACTGACGCTCCGTTCGACTCCGCGTCTGCCCAGCGCGGCCGACAGACGCTGCTGAATCATATAACCCAACATACCCTGGCTCATGGAGCCGCACACATCCAGGGGCATGGCGGGAACCCGGTCGCGCCCCGCGTCATTCTGGATCATTATGGCGCCGACCTGCGGACCGTTCCCATGAGTGATGATTACCCGATTGCCCCGGACGATGATGTCGGCCATTGACTCGACGGTGCGGTCGATACTCTCCAGCTGCTCATGATACCGACCTCGCTGGCCCGGTCGCACTATAGCATTTCCGCCCAGGGCAATGAGCACTGTCTGCATCTTCTGCCCTCCCCCTCCCGGTCTCTCAACCCAACCTGGCGTGCAGCACGTCGTCCAGTGTGGGAGTTCCTATTTCCTGCAGCTCATAGCGAACCCGAAGAGAGGGGGGTTCGATGTCAATGAGACGCGTCAGATCTATCGGAGTGGCGGTTATGACCAGATCCGCCCCGGAACGGTTTATGGTGGTTTCCAGGTCGCTGACCTGCTGATCGCTGTATCCCATGGCCGGGACCAGAGTCCCGATCCCCGGATACTGCTGGAATGTCTCAGCAATGGTGCCCACCACGAACGGGCGGGGGTCGATGAGCTCGGCGGCACCATACTTCCGCGCCACCACTACACCCGCTCCGAAGCTCATCTCGCCGTGCGTAAGGGTCGGGCCATCCTCCACCACCAGTATACGCTTGCCCCGAATCTGATTGGGGTCCTGCACAAATAGCGGCGAGGCGGCCTCCACCACCTCAGCATCCGGGTTGATCTCGCGGATGTTGGCCCGCACCCGTTCGACTCCCGCGGGATCCGCCGTGTCCACCTTGTTGATGAGGGCGACATCGGCGCGCCGGAGATTGGCCTCACCCGGATGATACTTCATCTCATGGCCGGCCCGGTGCGGATCCACCAGGACGATGTGCACATCCGGTCGGTAAAACGGCATATCGTTGTTACCGCCATCCCACAGGATGACATCGGCCTCTTTCTCCGCCTCGCGCAGGATGGCTTCATAGTCCACACCCGCATAGACCACAATCCCGCGATCGATGTGCGGTTCGTATTCCTCCCGCTCCTCAATTGTGCACTTGTGTCTGTCCAGATCACCGTACTCGGCAAACCGCTGAACGGCCTGCTCGGCCAGATCACCATACGGCATGGGGTGGCGCACCACGACAACGTTTCTGCCCATAGCCTGCAGCACCTCAGCCACCCGGCGGGTGGTCTGGCTCTTGCCCACCCCCGTACGGACCGCATTGACGGCCACGATCGGCTTTTCAGAATCCACCAGCATCCGGTCCGTGCCTATGAAGCGAAAGTCGGCTCCCGCGGCCAGAACGCGTGAGGCTCTGTGCATCACGTATTCGTGCGACACATCGCTGTAGGAGAAGACCACTTCATCCACATCTTCCTCCCGTATGAGCCGCTCCAGATCGTCCTCACTATGTATGGCAATGCCGTCCGGGTAGAGATCACCGGCCAGCTGCGGCGGGTAGGCCCGCCCCTCAATATCGGGAATCTGCGTGGCCGTGAAACCAACTACCTGAACGGATTCATCGCTGCGAAATACGACATTGAAGTCGTGAAAATCCCGTCCGGCAGCCCCCATAATCAAAACACGTTTTCTGCTCAACTCACATACCTCCTCATATAGCATGGTCGCACCAGTCGATGTACTCATCCTCCATAGTTCAATATCAGCCCCCCATTGCACCCTGAGAAGGTCCCGCTCGCATCCGCCATGGTCTTTCCGGTACCCATATTGGCGTCAGACAACTGCCGCAGGGCATCCCCGCATTTTTCCAGGCGCACACCTACATAGTCTCCCCCACCCAGAGGAAGAGGGGGCCGTTTATGGGCCCCTGCCGTGCGCAGGGTCACCCCGGGATCACATCGTCAGGGCCATGATGGCCTTCTGCATGTGCAGGCGGTTCTTCGCCTGATCAAAAACCACCGATGCTGGAGAATCGAGAATCTCATCGGTAACTTCTTCCCCGCGGTGGGCGGGAAGACAGTGCATGAATATGGCCTCGCTATGCACATGTTCCCACAGCTGCGCATTGACCTGATAGCTCTGCAGGACGCGTAGTCGCTCTTGTCGCTCGTCCTCGACTCCCATACTGGCCCACACATCGGCGTAAACTATGTCGGCCCCGCGAACGGCCTCGACGGGATCATTGGTCACCTGCAGCCTAGAACCGGTCACGGCGGCCTCCTCGGCGGCCATCTCCACAATGCTCTCCTGCGGCTCATAACCGGAAGGAGCGCCGACGCTGACATCCATGCCCACTTTGGAGCCAGCAAACAGGAGCGAATGCACCATGTTATTGTCTCCGTCACCTACAAAAGCCAACTTCAGGTCAGAGAATTGGCCTTTCTTCTCCCGAATGGTGAGCAGATCTGATGCTGCCTGGCAGGGATGCAGAAGATCAGTGAGACCATTTATCACGGGGATCGTCGAATTGGCTGCGAGATCATCCACGTCCTTCTGGTCAAAGGTGCGGATCATTATGCCGTCCAGATAGCGGGAGAGATTTTTTGCCGTATCCTCAATAGTTTCGCCCCGGCGCAGCTGCAGTTCCTCCCCGCTCAGGAACAGACCCACTCCCCCCAGCTGCCATATTCCCACCTCAAAGGAAATCCTGGTCCGGGTGGATGGCTTGGTGAAAATCATGCCCAGAGTCTTTCCCTCCAGCGGCCGGTCCATCATGCCGGCCTTCTGCCGCAGCTTCATTGCCGTCGCAGTCTGCAGAAACTGCTCAATCTCTTCCGGTGAGAAATCCCGCAGAGAAACAAAATCCCGTCCCTTCAGTGTTACCGCCATGCCTTACACTCCTCTCTGGTATTCACTTTCCGGTCTCATCGATCCCGCACCCCGGCGGCGCCACCGGCTGCAGCCGCTCGGCCGCCGAACGCAAGTGCTGGATGATCCTGGCCTGACGCTCATCTCCCAGTCGACTCATCGGCCCGGAAACGCTGATGGCGGCCGGATCCGACCCGCCAACTCCACCAATTGACACGGCAATGCAGAACAGGCCCGGTTCGCACTCCTCCCGGTCATAGGCTACGCCGGTGCGCCTCACCTCATCCACTTCCCGGCGCAGCTGCTCGCGGGAGGTGATGGTCCGCTCCGTTCGAGCATGCAGCTGTATCCTGCCCAGCAGTTCTTCCCGGCGATCCTCGGGCAGGCCGGCCAACAGTGCCTTGCCCAGAGCCGAACAGTGCACCTCGGACACCGGACCGAGATCCACAGTCAGCCTGGGACCCTCCGCATCCTTCACCGAATCGGCGACGAGCACCGCGTCTCCATGCAATATCCCGAGATTGACTGTCTCCTGCAAACGGTGGGCCAGATCCTGCAGCACGGGGCGCGCAAACGCCGGCAGGTCAATCTGTCTCCTGGCCATCTCGCCCAGCTCAATGAGGCCGGCCCCCAGCTGGTAGCCGCCGCGCTCGTCGCTGCAGACGCACTGCACCTCAGCCAGATCCCGCAGCAGACGATAGACGCTGGCCTTGGGCAGATCCAGTGCCTCCGCAACCTCCGTCACGCCAAATGGGCGCGATTCCCGCCCCAGAAGACGCATCACCTGCACAGCCCTCTGCACCGTCGAACGCCTTTTTCCTCGCGCATCTGCACCTTTGACCATTTCGGCACACCTCACTGTACAGCATATGAAACATTGTTTCGTTTGGCAAGATGTGGCCGGCAGAGTCGGGTGTCGCGCGGGATACCGTCCGATCCAGACTGCGGAGAGAACACCTCTCTGCTGGCAGATGAAAAGCGGAAGAGCAACCTCACCCCTCGTAGGTTTAACCGTGCACGGACAGTCCGGAGCGAGGCCTCCCATCCCTCGTCGCCCCGGTCAAACACACCGACGCTATGCACACCGCATCGAGAGGAAAAAGGGCGGGGAGTAAATCTCAGTGCGTCAGACTCCGCTTCTTTCTCTCAATGGCGCGGCCATATATGTCAATGAGCTCGTCACTGAGAACCCCGATTGAGTATCTTTCCGCCCGTTTCGCACCTTCGAGGATGAAGGAACGGCGGGTCTCATCATCGGTGAGATGATCCAGTACATCGAGCAAAAATCCCAGGTTTTTCTGTGGATCTATCC
>PUMM01000194.1 GCA_003551365.1 Clostridia bacterium | reverse complement strand
TTCTATGCCTATGCCCCACATTATCTGTTCTGAAGCCGTCCGCACATCTTCCATGGGCTGGAATATTTCTGCCCCGTCGTGTGTCATCATTCCCTACTTAGTGGTATAATGACAGGCGTGAGGATGACAGGGCTGGCGGGCCTGGATGAGCTTTCTCTCCGGCGCCAGTTATGACAATAGCGAGGATCGGGTCCGGGTTAAGTTATACCCATTGTGGATAAATTATGTGCGGCGATATGCTTCTGATCATTGATCATGAGTCGCTATTCTTTGCATGTGTAATTTTCAGGAGGTGTATTTGTGCAGGAGCGACCTGAGATGGAGGAAGGAATTGAGCTCGATGAGAGCTCACCGCTGGCGGAATATGATGAAACTACTATTCAGGTGCTCGAAGGACTCGAGGCCGTTCGACGTCGTCCCGGCATGTACATTGGATCCACTGGGCCGGACGGACTGCATCATCTCGTCAATGAAGTGGTGGATAACAGTATTGACGAGGCGCTGGCGGGCCACTGTGACAGAATCCACGTCATGCTGCATGAGGATGACATCATTACCGTCGTGGACAATGGTCGCGGGATTCCGGTCGGCGAACACCCCAAGCTCAAGCGACCGGCGCTGGAAGTGGCGCTTACCGTCCTGCACGCCGGCGCGAAGTTTGATCACAAGGGCTACAAGGTCAGTGGTGGACTGCACGGCGTGGGAGTTTCTGTGGTCAATGCTTTATCCGAGTGGATGGAAGCCACTGTCTGGGTGAACGGGGGAGAGTACCGGCAGCGTTACGAGCGCGGCATTCCCGTAACCGATGTTGAGAGGGTGAGGGATAGCTCCGCGACCGGTACAGAGATCAGCTTCAAACCCGACCCGGAGATATTTGAGACTATCGCGGTGAATTATGACGTGGTGACGTCCCGTCTCAGAGAATTGGCCTTTCTCAATCGCGGGGTCCACATTGATCTGCAGGATGAAAGGTCTGGCCACGAGCACTTCTTCTGCTTTGAAGGTGGACTGGTTTCATTTGTGCAGTATCTCAATCGCAACCGGAATTCCCTGCACAAACAGCCCATATATTATGAGGCGGCGCGAGAGAACAACGAGATCGAGTTTGCCCTGCAGTACACTGATTCATACGTGGAAAATCTCTTCTCTTTTGCCAACACCATCCCCACGCGCGAGGGAGGCACTCATGAATCGGGGCTGAAGAGTGCACTGACGCGTGTAATCAATGACTATGGACGCAAGCATAACCTGCTGAAGGAGAACCAGGATAACCTCACCGGTGAGGATATCCGGGAGGGGATTACTGCGGTACTGAGCGTGCGAGTTGAGGATCCGCAGTTTGAGGGGCAGACCAAAACCAAACTCGGCAATACTGAGCTGCGGGGGATGGTTGAGTCAGTAATAGCCGAAGGAATGTCCACCTACCTTGAGGAGAATCCCTCAGTCGCCAGGGTGCTCGTGGACAAAGCCATCAAGTCAGCCCGTGCTCGCGAGGCTGCCAAGAAGGCGCGCGAACTCACGCGCCGCAAGCACGCGCTCGATGTTACTGCCCTTCCGGGGAAGCTCACCGATTGCACTGTGCGTGATCCGGCCATGGCCGAGATGTTTATTGTCGAGGGTGACTCTGCGGGAGGTTCCGCCAAACAGGCGCGGGATCGTCGTTTCCAGGCCGTACTGCCACTGAGTGGGAAGATTATCAACGTGGAAAAGGCCCGCCTGGACCGGATACTGAATCACAATGAAGTGCGGGCCATTATTACCGCGCTCGGTACTGGCATAGGGGAAGATTTTGCACTCGAGAGTGCCCGGTATCACAAGATCATCGTCATGACCGATGCCGACGTGGATGGTGCACACATCCGCACCCTGCTTCTGACCTTTTTCTTCCGCTATATGCGTCCTCTGGTGGAAGCGGGATATGTGTATATCGCGCAGCCCCCCCTCTACCAGATCAAACAGGGCAAGAAGGAGTACTACTGCCATTCAGAGGCGGAACGCGATGAGATCCTCGAGGAAATCGGGACCCGGGGCGTTTCTATCCAGCGCTACAAGGGATTGGGAGAGATGAACCCCGACCAGCTGTGGGAGACGACCATGGACCCCGAACGTCGAACCCTCTTGCAGATCAACCTAAATGACCTGCGGCAGGCGGACGAGATCTTCACCATCCTCATGGGGTCTCGAGTAGAACCGCGCCGTGACTTCATCCAGGCCAATGCCGGTGAAGTGCGCTTTCTGGATACGGTGGTCTGAGCAAGTGTTTACAGGTCGAAGCTGGAGGTGCTCTGGTGGCTGAATTTACGCACGGAAAGATACTGAATACTGAGCTCGAACAGGAAATGCAGCAGAGCTACATTGATTACGCCATGAGCGTCATCGTCAACCGGGCGCTCCCGGATGTGCGGGATGGCTTGAAACCCGTACATCGACGCATCCTTTACGCTATGCAGGATATGGGCCTGGCGCCAGACAAGCCGTATCTGAAGTCGGCGCGTGTGGTCGGAGAGGTGATGGGTAAGTATCACCCGCATGGTGATCGGGCACTGTACGATACCCTGGCCAGGATGGCGCAGGATTTCAACATGCGATATCCCCTGGTGGATGGACACGGCAACTTCGGATCGGTCGACGGGGATCCGCCAGCGGCAATGCGATACACTGAGGTAAGAATGCACGCGATTTCGACCCACATGCTGACGGACCTGGACAAGGAAACGGTCGACTTCGTCAACAACTTCGATGACAGCCTCAGGGAACCCGAAGTGCTGCCCTCCAGATTCCCAAACTTGCTGGTCAATGGGTCGTCCGGCATAGCCGTGGGTATGGCTACCAACATTCCGCCGCACAACCTCAGGGAGGTCACTGACGCCCTGGTTGCCATGATCGACGATCCCGAAATCAGCACAGAGGAGCTCATGGAGCACATTCCGGCTCCTGACTTCCCAACTGGCGGGATTATCGTGGGCAAGGAGCCCATCCGCCAGGCCTACAAGTCCGGACGGGGAATCATCACTGTGCGTGGGGTAGTCCGGATAGAGAACATGTCCGGTGGAAAATCGCGTCTGTGCATAACGGAAATACCCTTTCAGGTCAATAAGGCCAAGCTCATCGAGAAGATTGCAGACATGGTGCGGGAGAAGAAGTTACAGGGCATAACCGACCTGCGCGATGAGAGCGACCGTGAGGGTATGCGGGTGGTTGTGGAGCTCTCGCGCTCGGCCAACCCCCGGGTGGTACTGAACAATCTGTACAAAAACACCCAGCTGCAGACCAGTTTCGGCATCATTGTTCTCGCGCTCGTGGACAACCATCCCAGAGTCATGTCGCTGCGGGAGGTACTGGAGCGCTACCTCGCGCATCAGAAGACGATTATTGAGCGCCGCACGCGCTATCTGCTGGACAGGGCTGAAGCGAGAGCACACATACTGGAGGGCCTTCTGCGAGCTCTGGATGATATAGACAGGGTCATCGCTATCATCCGTGGGAGCCAGACCGTCGACATTGCTCGCAATGGGCTCATGGAAGAGTTTGATTTTTCGGAGAAACAGGCCAAAGCTATACTTGAAATGCGGCTGCAGCGCCTGACCGGGCTGGAACGGGAGAAGGTCCAGGAAGAATATGACGAACTCCTGGAGACGATTGAATACTATCGGCAACTTCTGGCTGATGAGCAAATGGTTTTGCAAGTCGTCCGCGATGAATTGCTTGATGTGACGGAAAAATACGGTGATGAGCGCCGCACTCAGATCATTGGTCGCGAGGGCGACCTGGAGGAGGAGGATCTGATAGCGGAAGAGGACGTGGTGGTTACTCTCAGTCATCATGGATACGTGAAGAGGATGCCCGTCAATACGTATCGCAGGCAGCGCCGTGGTGGCAGGGGTATTTTGGGCATGACCACCAAGGAAGACGATTTTGTTGAGCAGCTGTTCATCACCGGTACGCACCAGCATATCCTTTTCTTCACGAGTGCCGGGAAGATGTACCGCCTCCGCGCGTATGAGATTCCAGAGGGTTCGCGCAGGTCCAGAGGGACTGCGGTCATAAACCTGATTCCCATTGAACCTGAGGAGCGGGTGACCGCGGTCATTGCTCTGCGGGACTTTGATGACGACCGCTTTGTATTTATGGCCACCAGGCAGGGTGTCGTGAAGAAGGTGCGGTTGAGTGAGCTGGACTCTCCGCGTCGAACGGGTCTGGTCGCTGTATCGCTCTCCGATGAGGACCGGTTGATTGGCGCCACCCTCACAGAGGGGGATTGGGAGATCCTCCTGGTTACCAGGCATGGGCAGGCCATACGGTTTCACGAAGCTGATGTGCGATCCATGGGGCGACAGGCTCGTGGGGTGAGAGGTATAGCTCTGAGTAGTGATGACTATGTCGTCGGCATGGAAACCGTCAATGACCGGGCTGACGTCCTGGTCGTGACGGAAAAGGGCTTTGGTAAGAGGACCCCGATGCGCGAGTATCGATCACAGGGACGTGGAGGAAAGGGACTCAAGACCATCAAGGAGACCGAACGAACCGGGCCTCTGGTGGGTGTCAAGGTGGTCCGTCCCGGTAATGAGATAATGCTGGTAACTGTCCGCGGGGTAATAATCCGGACCTCTGTCGATTCAATCTCCCGCGTGGGTCGCAACACGCAGGGAGTTACGGTTATGCGCCCGGGCGATGAGGATCGGGTCGTGGCCGTCGCGCATCTGGTAGCCAGGGACAAGGAGCCCGGCAAGAAGGATGAGGATGACGTCAAGCTGGAGGATGAGTGATGCGGAAGGGGGACTGACGTGGAAACCGGCAAGGTGCCGCCCGGACTACTGAAGGAACTTGTGCTTGAGTACTTGGGCTGCGAGCGTGAGGAGGTTCTTGTTCCGGCTGCCTTCGGTGAGGACGCCAGCGTGTTGGATATGGGAGAGGACCACATCGTGATATCGACTGACCCCATCACTGCTGCGGGAGCTGATGCGGGGCGCCTCGCGGTGCTGGTATCCTGCAATGATGTGGCCGCGGCTGGGGCAGAACCGGTGGGAATGCTTCTGACCATTATAATGCCGCCAGGCGCATGCACCGAGGATCTGAAGAGGATTATGGAACAGGCCAATGATGCGGCGCGGGAGATGTCGGTGGAGATAATTGGTGGTCATACCGAAGTTGTACCGCACGTACGACAGACCATACTGAGTGCGACAGTTGTGGGCAAACCCTTTCCAGATGTCGTACACTGGCCCATCCGCAGCGGATCGGCCCGGGCAGATGATGTACTCATTCTGACCAAAAGCGCCGGTATCGAGGGGAGTTCGATCCTGGCGGTGGATTTCGAAGATATACTGACCGACCGGGGAGTTTCCCGCGAAATCCTGGATGAAGCCCGGGCGTTGGGAGATGATATTAGCGTCGTCAGCGAATCTCGTGTGGCTGCGCAGGCAGGGGCACGGGCAATGCACGATGTCACCGAGGGAGGCGTGCTGGGCGCCGTATACGAGATGCTCTACGCAGCCGGGCTGGGTGCCACTCTATACGAGGACCGCATTCCGATACATACCTGCACCCGGGAAATCTGTGCCGCTTTGGATCTCGACCCGCTTCGTCTCATCTCAAGTGGTGCTCTGCTGATAGCTGCGGATTCTGGGGCAGGGGTAGCTGAATCCTTGGATGAGGCGGGAATTGCGGCCTGTGTAATCGGAAAGATTACCTCTGAAGAAGGGGTGGTCCTGCGACGCACTCTGCCCGGCAAAGGAGAGATGACGGAGACAGTTCCCCCTCCCGGTCGCGATGAGCTCTGGCGGGCCTTTGCTCGTTTTCGGGGTAAGTGAAGATGGTGAGGATAGCCGCCCAGTGCTTGCACCGGCGCAGTTCGTGAGTTATATTTAGTAGCACCAAAGCTGACAGTGCCAGTGAACGGGCTGTGCATGTTGAGCGTCTACAGAGAGTCGGCATTGCTGCGAACCGGCGGCGCCGCCATGCACTATCCACCCGGGAGGCTCCGGGGAAGGCGATGCGAGGCCGGGAACCCGGACGTCCGAGGAGCGATATATCCTCCCGAGTGAGCCCGGTTTTGGGCCGGGCTAAGCGGGGTGGCACCGCGGGCAATGCTGCTCGTCCCTCAGGGGGCGAGCCTTTTTTATTTTGGGGGTGTTTCTGCGTGCAAGAGCGAGACGATATTTTGCAGAGAGTATGCGAGACAGCCCGGCGTGCATACTGGCTGCGCCTGACGCCAGCTACTGCAGGGAATATCAGTATCCGCATGGCAGACAACCGCATGCTCATATCGTCCTCGGGGACCTGTATGGGAGATATGCGGACCAATGATTTGACTCCCCACCCGTCATCTAGGGGCGGAGCGAGTCAGGTCGCTTCCTCGGAGGCGCCGCTGCATGCTGCACTGTATGAGGTGCGTTCCGATGCCCATTCCATTCTGCACTACCACGGGTGCTGGTCCGTGTTGGCAGCAGAAATGGCCGACGGAGATGCCTGGTTTCCCAGGATGCGATTGCCGGAGTTCGCCAACTTCTCTGGGGGAGAGGCCGTTCACATAGTGCCGCCGCTGCCCCCGGGATCCTCCGAACTGGCTGAGGAAGCGGCCCGCCTGGCCGGTGAGTCGCGTCCACCTGGATTGCTGCTGCGCGGGCACGGGGCGATCGTCTGGGGGCAGTCTCCCGAGGACGCACTGTATGCCGCTGAGGTGTTGGAGCAGACCGCACTGCTGGAATGGAGCAATGCGAATCTACCTGAGTGAAGGGAGGAATTACAGTGCTTACGCCAATGCGATGGAATACTGAAGGCACTCTGGATCTAATCGATCAAAGATTGCTGCCGTGGGAAGAGACATGGGTTCGCTGCCGCAGCGTTGAGGATGCGGCCCGCGCCATCCGGGACATGGTGGTCCGTGGTGCCCCCGCGATCGGTATAACCGCGGGCTACGGGATGGCTCTTGCCGCGCAGGATCTCGTTCGTCTGCAGCTGCAAGAGGATGATGAGGAGTCCCTGCGCGGTGGGGTATCAACCCGGAGCCAGAAGCACATGGAGACGATGTTTGCCGCCTATCGGGAGCTGGTCGACAGTCGGCCGACGGCAGTTAACCTGGAGTGGGCGGCGCAGATTCAGCTGGAGAAGGCGTCGGAGTTGGTTTCGGAGGATGGATCGGCTGCAGACATATTCGCTGCGCTGCTGCGTGAGGCGGAGCGAATACACGAGGAGGATATCCGCTGCAACCGTGAAATCGGACGGCATGGAGCCGAACTGCTGCGGGAGGGTGACAGGATACTCACCCACTGTAACGCCGGCGCCCTGGCGACCGGCGGCTACGGAACAGCATTGGGAGTCATCCGCTTTGCACACGACGCGGAAATGAAGGTGCAGGCAGTGGCGACAGAGACTCGTCCATACCTGCAGGGGGCGAGGCTAACCACCTGGGAACTCGCCCGCGATGGCATCCCGGTGCGTTTGATTGCCGACAGCGCCGCCGCTTATATGATGTCTCGCGGGCGGATTGATGCTGTGGTGGTTGGCGCTGATCGGGTTGCCGCCAACGGAGATGTTGCTAACAAGATCGGGACTTACGCTCTCGCGCTGGCCGCAGCCGATAATTCAGTTCCATTTTACGTGGCCATACCCACATCGACCCTGGATTGGGAGACTCCCAATGGTGCGGGTATTGCCATAGAGCAGCGAAAGCCGGAGGAGGTCACCCACTTCTGCGAGACGCGTATTGCGCCGGACATGATTGAGGCTGAGAACTACGCCTTTGACATTACTCCAGCTCATCTGATCACGGGCATCATCACAGAATATGGTGTGGTTGAACCTCCATTCGAGCAGAATTTCGAGAAGGTTATCGGACGACCCCGTGAAGGAGGGTGACATCGGTGCTGGACATCAAGTTCATTCGTGAATGTCCGAATGCCGTGAAGGAGTCGATGCGGAAGAAGGGCGAGGACGATGTGGACATTGATCAACTGCTGGAGCGAGATGCCCTCTGGCGCGAGTTACTGCAGAAAGTGGAAGCACTTCGCGCCGAACGGAACCAGAAATCGGAGGAAATTGGCCAGCGCAAGAGACAGGGCGAGGACGCCGATGGTCTGATTCGGCAGGTTCGCCAGGTCAATGATGAGATCGACAGTCTGGAGGTCGAGATTCAGGAGCTGGAGGACTTCATTCACGAGGCCATGATGAACATACCCAACATTCTGCATCGGGATGTTCCCTATGGTGAGGATGAAGACGACAATGTTGAGGTGCGCCGCGTGGGTGACAAACCCTCCTTCTCCTTTACTCCTCAGCCGCACTGGGACATAGGATCAGATCTTGGCATTCTCGACACTGGACAGGCAGCGAAGATTGCCGGCTCCCGGTTCGATGTACTCAAGGATGGGGCTGCCCGTATGGTTCGGGCGCTGGTCAATTTCATGCTGGACATTCAGGTGGGCGAGCACGGTTATCAGGAGGTTTATCCTCCATTTCTCGCAAACCGGGACAGCATGATTGGCACAGCCCAGCTCCCCAAATTCGAATCGGATGTGTTCCGGATTGAGAAGTTCGACTACTTCCTCATACCCACCGCCGAGGTACCCCTCACCAATTTGCACCGGGATGATATTCTGTCGGCGGAAGAGCTTCCGAAGAAGTTTGCGGCCTATACGCCCTGTTTCCGCGCGGAAGCGGGTGCGGCCGGGCGCGATACGCGAGGACTGATACGCCGCCATCAATTTGACAAGGTTGAGCTGGTACAGTACTGCCTGCCGGAGGACTCGGGCGATGCCCTGGAGGAAATCGTCGCGCATGCTGAGGCCGTACTGCAGGCACTCGAACTGCCCTATCGGGTAGTGCTCATGTGCAGCGGTGATACTGGCTTCCCACAGAACAAGAAGTACGATCTGGATGTGTGGATGCCCAGTTATGATGATTATGTGGAAATTTCTTCAGTGAGCAATTTCACTGACTTTCAGGCCAGGCGGGCAAACATCCGATTCCGTCGGGAAAGAGATGCTCGCCCCGAGTTCGTTCACACACTCAATGGAAGTGGCCTGGCAATCAGCCGGGCGATAGCTGCCATTTTTGAAAACTACCAGAAGGAGGATGGCTCAGTGGCAATCCCCAGCGCACTCCAGCCATATTTTGGTGGCAATGAATCGATTGGCAGTTGAGCTTTTCACCTTGATATCATGTGAGTTTACGGTACAATTATGGGGCGCAGGGGCAAGTGTTGCAGTCATTATTGCGGAGGGGTGCCGGAGTCTGGCTTAACGGAGCGGTCTTGAAAACCGCCGAGGATTTCGTGTCCTCCGTGGGTTCGAATCCCACCCCCTCCGCCATATCTTATCCACAGGCTCGCAGCCCCACGGACTGGGATTTGACGGCGCAAGGCCCCACACTTCTGTGGATAACCATGCATAGGGGTGTGGATAAGGTTAATGGATTGTTGATAACTTTTTTGGCCGTCATAAGTTATTCACAGATTGCCAACACCCTCCGCCGGGCCTGATCTTGCTTGCGTCGCCGATGACGATGTGCTAGCATAAGAAACTGCCAGCCGGAGAATTATCGCGTTGGCGTGGTTTGATGTGGAGGAGTACCCAAGTCTGGCTGAAGGGGCGGGTTTGCTAAACCTGTAGTAGGGTGACAAGCCCTAGCGAGGGTTCGAATCCCTCCTCCTCCGCAGAGACGGATAGTTTATGTGCGCCCTTAGCTCAGCGGATTAGAGCGACTGACTACGGATCAGTAGGTCGGGGGTTCGAATCCTCCAGGGCGCACGACACATTAGTCCCCATCCCATGGTGCGGATGGGGATTATTTGTGTCGGCTGGCGACGGAAGTCTCCGATATTTTGTGTGCCAACAGAAACCCCCGAGAAGTGCATGAATGGAATCTGCGTGCGCAGGTGATCAGCTGTCTGTGATGTGCATCATTGGTGGTAACTAAGCCGCAGTATACGCGAGTTGTCAGCGACACCTCCAATGTCAGTACACAACCACCTGGTCAGCCCAGAGAGTCCATTTAGACCGCAGCTCCATTGAACCGCGATGAGCTTCGCAGGCCAGGTCATTCTCGGTAATGCCTCGCGCTTTGATGCATGTTCCGCACGCACCGATTTCCATGTGCCGCTTGCCGGCAGGCCTGATCATTTTTGCACAGGCAATCTGAACCGACACAGGACTCTGCAATCTTCTGCGTGGATCAGCAGTGCTCTGCTGGCCTGTCCATGGGTTGACAGATCGGTGTCCTGTATACGGTATTCTGCCCGCCCGGCATGCTATCGCAGGATCTGCAGCTTTCGGGCCTGTGATGCAGCTTCAGTCCGATTTCTCACGCCCAGCTTGCCGTAGATATTGCTGGTGTGCCATTTGACGGTTCCGATGGACAGGTATAGCTCATCAGCAATTTCGCGATTTGATGAACCATCGGTGAGTAGCTGTAGTATCTCCATCTCACGTGGGGTCAGATCTTCAACGAGTCTGCCATGCGATCCACGGGGCTGCGCATACTCTCGCATGTCGTCGCAGTCGGTGGGAGGGCCGGCGCAATTCCAGAGTCCGATTCTTTTCGCGTACGCAACGGCATCTGCTGTTGCACGATCGGCCACAGATCCATCGTCGGAGCATCTGCGCATGCGGCGCAGAATTGTGGCCGGGTCGTGCTGCGCATCTCGAAAAACCTGTACGTATCCCGCATCCTTCCCCGTCTGCAGGGCGCGCAGCAGGACGGTCTCGGCTGCGCAGTGTTTGCCGGTTGCCTCATATGCGGCCGCTGCAGCAAGTGTCGCCTCCAGGTGCAGCCGGAAGTGCTGTCGCCGAGTCGCCGCTTCTCTTATCTGCTCGAGTATCGCACTCAGATCCTCGTGTGCCGTCGCATTTTCTGCCAGATCGATCTGTGCGAGCAGCAGCCGCACCCTGTCCCAACCGTCCTCGGGTTGGCACCGGCCCATCCCCGCATCGTCCAGGATTTGCCTGGCGTCAGGGAAGCGGCCCTGTTCGAGCATCAGTCGGGCTTTCCAGATGTTTGCTCGTTCGGTGATGAATGCGGGGAGGTGGACCTCGGCGTGCAGCTCCTCCAATGCATCCAGCACTGACATGGCCCGCTCGTAGTTGCCCTGCGAGTGAGCGAGTGCCACCTTAAAGAGATAATTCCAGGCCAGAGAAGGTTTCTCCGGAGCGCTGATACTCAAGCCGCGGTCTATGTAGATTTCGGCTTCTTTGAGCAGGCCCCTCTCGCGCATAATCTCTCCCCGCAGGGTCCACAGAAGGCCGACCCGCGTCACTTCCGCAAGCCCCTTTTCAGTTGCCAGCTGCAGCAGATCTTTCACCAGATCCTCTGCCCGTTTCAATCGGCCCATGTAGTAATGGCTCGTGGCCACTTTGAAGCCGGTTGACAGGGAGACATAATGATTGCTCGTCCGAGTGCTGATAGCATATGCCTCCCGGTAATACGGATGGGCTCCCGCCGGGTCGCCGGAGAAGAGCCTCGCATCACCCGAATACACTGCGATGTTCATCCGCCAATAATGGTTGTCCTTCGGCAGTAGATCGAGTGCTCGGGTTGCACTCTGCACAGCGCGAGATAGATCATTAGTGTAAATATGGTAGTAGGTTTTCACGGCAGCCAGTATTCCCGTCAGATTTTCCTCGCCGTCGGGTTGGATCAGCTCTTCGGCCAGGTCGAGATACTCTTTCGCCTCCTGCATTCCTCTGTGTATGAGGTGGAAGTAGGCGCGATTGGCCACCAGCTCGGGGTGTCGTGCTAACAGCTGTGGGGGGAGGACGTCCAGGCATCGTATCAACAGAGCCGGCCCCTCGGCCTTGAGTATGGCGTATAGATGCTCTTGCATTAACGTGGCAAGGCGGTCATTGTTTCCGCCTTTCAATGTGTAGCGAATTGCTTCGCCGGGCTCTCCTATCTGCAGGCACCAGTCGGCAGCTCTGTCGTACAGAGTGGGGAGCTTCTCGGGATGGAGAGTGCGCAGACGGTGTTTGAGGAGGTCAGAAAACAGGGGATGATAGCGGTACCAGTTCTCCTGATTGTCCAGGGAGATGAGGAATACATTATCTCTTTCCAGCTGGGCCAGGATCTCAGACGAGTCCTGTCGATCGGTGACTGCATTGCACAGGGCTGGATTGAAGCGATCGAGGATGGAGGTTTGCATCAGAAATTTCTGCACTGAGGGGGGCTGCAGCTGCAGAACCTCATCACTGAGGAAATGAAATACGTGGCGATGACTTCCCGCAAACGTGCTGATAAATCTATCGGCATCTTCATTCTCGGAGATGGAAAATGCGGCCAGACGCAGGCCAGCTGCCCAACCCTGTACGCGTTCGTGCAGCAGCGCTATCTGAGCATCATCAAGCTGCACTCCACCTACCCGGAAGAACAGTTCCGCGGACTCTTCCCGCGTAAATTGCAGATCACGCAGGCGTATTTCGCCCATTGCTCCTCTTCCCCGCCAGCGAGACAGGGGCCAGGGGGGGTCGGAGCGGGTGGTGACTATCAGATGAAGGTGCGGGGGCGCATTTTCCACGAAGAAAATCATGCCCTCGTGGACATCAGAGTCGTCGATGAGGTGGTAGTCGTCCAGAACCAGATATAGGGGATCCGAGAGCGTAAACAGGTCATTGAGGAGCGGCGTCAACACAGTCTCGAAATCGTCCGGGCCGGAAAGGGGTACACCTGAACGAAGCATCTCCCGGGAACCCCTACCGGTGTCGTTGATGCGGACACGCAAGGCCGATATAAGGTAGGTCCAGAAACGCTGGGGGTCATTGTCTGCTTCGTCGATAGAATACCATGCGGTTTGATCCCTGCGGTCACTGAGCCACTGACCTGCCAGTGTGGTCTTCCCCGCGCCAGCTGGGGCGGAGATCAGGGTCAGAGGTCGGGTAAATCCGCAGACAGCAGTCAGTTCTGCGTCCAGTGCTTTGCTCACCTGCGGGCGGGCCACAAGATCGGTGGGCAGGGGTGGCAGGTTCACTTTTGCGTGTAGAATACTGTCGGTCAAGGGACTGTCCTCCCACTTCTAATTCTGCATGAACGGGATGTTTCCCTGCATATATGCCTGCCGTTCGACAATGCGGTTAACTCCATTGCCCGCGTTACCTGCTCCCCGAGGAGTGGCATTGGTTTGCTGACGATGCCGCTGGGAGTCGAGGCATCTTTTTGCCTGGTGGAGCGAGTAGATAAATTGGCGGAGGATTCTTTGCTAGCCGGGTGTTCGCCAGACGCGCGAGCTGCGCGTTCATGGTTGGGGTGAGGTTCAAGTGGTTTGTATTTGCTACCCCAACCCCCGTTAGGTCTCACAGGGGTACGGTTGCGTTAACCTGTACTCAGATCCTGGTAGAGGGGTGTTGAGAATGAAAGTACTGTTCTTTGGTGCGGGTGTGTTGGGCAGCCTTTATGCTGCGCGCCTACATGAGGCTGGTAACGATGTGACTCTCCTCGCACGCGGTTCCAGAAGCAGGGACGTGCGGGAACATGGTATTGTGCTGGAGCGGTTTGACACGGGAGAGCGGACCCGGACTCGGGTAAGAGTGGTCAATGATATGCCATGCGATGAGCACTTCGATCTATGTGTCGTCCTGGTGCAGAAAACCCAGCTGAAATCGGCGCTGGAGGTGTTGGGCACCAGCTCTGACATAGAAACATTCCTATTCATGAACAACACGGCCGAGGGACCTGATGAAATGGTGAGGATCCTGGGCAACCATCGAGTCATGCTGGGCCACGTCAATGCTGGTGGCGAGCGCGATGGTCATGTTGTGCGGTACATGGTAGCTGACAAGATGACGCTTGGTGAGTTGGACGGTTCACTGAGTGAGCGTCTACGACAGATCGCGGATCTGTTCAAGTCGTCCGGTTTCGCGGTGGACCTTTGCCGCAACATTGATTCCTGGAAGCGCTATCACGTGGCTCTGGCCGTTCCATTTGCCTATGCCATGTACCTGACGGGATCCTGCAATTATCGCCTGTCCCGAAATAGAGAAGCTGTAAGGATGTGCCTGCAGGGCATGCGCGAGGCCTTTGAAGTGCTGGGATCTCTCGGCTACCCGATGGAGCCGCCCAAGCTGCGCTCGCTCTTCATTATACCGGAATTCATCCTGGTCCGATTGTTTCAGCGCATGCTCAGATCCGACGTGGCGGATATTGGCATGGCCCGTCATCTTCGCAATGCTTCTGAGGAGATGGAGCAGCTGGCCGCAGAGCTCTTCGTGCTCATACGCCGATCTGAAATGGATACCCCCGTGCTGCGAGAACTGCGGCAGCGAGCGGAGGAGCAGACGGAGGTGGGACTGATAGATTGATTCCAATCACGGCGCCCCGGGTGCCGTGGGCGCATGGCGGCACATTGGAGGCATAGTAGTCCCGCATCGCCCGGGAGGAGGTGATGGTTGCATGGATTCCCGCAGTTATGTATGGCGAATCCGAGTGCGCTCGGCCGCACATCTTGACTCCTGGATCAGGGATAGTTTCGCCAGTTTGCAGTTGAGGCATGAGGATGACGGCAGTACCGTCCTCACCGGTACCCTGCCCGACATGTCGGCAGTGTACGGCTTCTTTCTGCAGCTGCGAGATGCGGGAGTTGTGCTTCTCTCTCTCCGGATTCACAGGGAGAATCCGACCGCGGGAGGGGGTTCGGGGGGGCATTAGAGAGTTTGCAGCATGCGGGCTCGGCGTCCCGGGCCCGTTCACTTCTTGAATCTGACTATGTCACCCGTCCCTTTCTTCGCGGCAATCCATTAACTGACGTGCTCCTGCGTCTGCCTCCTGCGTCGGCGACTTGCCGGTCCGCAGATGTTGCACCAATTTTAGTTAGCAGATTGGGTCCATGAGGCCCAAAGCCATCGCGATTTTCGTAGGCCACCTGCCGTCACAGGCAGGAAAACGGGAGGTTGGCATGGAATACAAAAAAGAAGCGGCAGGGCTCGAGACATCTTTTCTGGGACGCATCTGATCGACATGATCGAAGAGCACATCTCCTTTACAGCCATAGAGAAAAGACCTCGGCTGCCCGGAAACCAGGCTTCCTGCCGATGACTGGATGCTGCGTAGAGGGCATCTCAAGCTAGAAGGGGGTTTTGCCTCAATGGGGGGATATGGTAGTCCATGGGTTGCGGTTTTCGCCTCCATGGTTCTCATCATTGGTGTGGCGGTGATCGCATGTGCGCCGGCGGAAGAGGTAGTCGATGATCCGGATGTGGTGGACGCAGACGTGGAGCTGAAAGATGAGCTGGTGGCGGCGCAGCCGGAGGAGATTCACAGTACCGATCATCAGCAGGTGGCCACGATATTTGGCCTGGTCAACGGTCTGATAAGCACCAATCCGATCAGTATGGGACTTAACAACGACGAAATCCTGCCGCATGGGGTGCAGGAAGTCGAGGTTTCCGATGACGGGATGGAAATCCGATTTGTCTTCGATCCCGAACGGAAGTTTCACAATGGGGTGCCGGTTACTGCCGAAGCATACAAGAAGTCGGTAGAGCGTTACCTGGTTACAGGTCCTTACGCCTATGATTGGGAGCCGGTGCAGGAGATGATAATTGAGGACAACACACTCATTATGGAGTTGGATAGGCCCGGCCCACAGATTCCCGTCCTCTGCTCATCCTCGTATGGTGCCCCGGTGGAAGTCGGCGCCGCTGAGGAGATGGGCGAAGACGCTTTCGGTAGGAAAGCCGTGGGCTGCGGACCATTCAAGGTCGATGAGTGGGTGGATGGATCTCATGTAACCATGGTGCGCAATGACGACTACTACGATTATCTTCCCTTTGTGGACAATAACGAACCCTTCCATTTCGAAAAAGCCACGGTAAGATTCATACCGGAGAGCATGACTCGCATTAGCGAGCTTCGTGCTGGCAATGTGGATATCATTCTCGCCGTACCGGGAGAGCAGGTCGAAGCACTGGAAGAGGATCCCGACATTGAGGTGCACGACTACCTCGGCGCTAACGTGCGCTATATCGAGATGAATACGGAGCGGTTCCCGCTTGACGACGAACGGGTGCGGCTGGCAATTGCGCTGGCCCTCGACCGGGATGAGCTGGCTGCCGGAGTCAATGACGCGATTTTGCCCAATTTCAGCATCGCTGGTCCGGGGATGATCCGGCACTGCGCGGATACCGAAGCCCGCCTGAGTGAGAAGTACGGGCGAGATGTGGAGAGGGCCAAGGAGCTGCTGCAGGAGGCTGGCTGGGAGATGGGCGACGATGGCGTCATGGTCAAGGACGGCGAGCCGCTCAACTTCGACTTTGCCATAAATGCCGACAGACCGGTCAACACCCGGGCTGCTCCCATCATGCAGAGTCAGCTGGCGGAAGCGGGCATCGACGTCAATCTGCGCGAGTACACACGTGGCTATATTCGCGAGATGGTTGAGACCGCCGATTTTGATATGACCCTGAATGATTGGTCCTGGCTCGATCCCGGTGGAGTGTGGTACTACACGCACCACAGTGACGGAGGCATGAGCCCGTTCGGAGATCCGGAGACCGATGCCCTAATGGATGCAGCGATAGCGGAGCCGGACGAGGAGGAAGGTGCCAAAAAATGGGGAGAGGTGTCCGAGGCTTTCTGGGAGAAGCTGCCCATCTTCCCGTTGTGGAGTGACAGGCACTTCATAGCAACCCGGACGGAGCTGTCCGGACTGAACATGAGTGTGAGCGGGGCGCTGTATCTGCACGACGTCAAAATACGAGCAGATTGATGGCGGGGCCGCCCCTGTCTCCACATTAATTGCGGCGCGCGACGAGATGACTGGCCGATGTGGGGTGGAGGACGGTACGCTATCCATCCGCGCAACACAGGGGGATCAAGCACAGGTTGAAGGATTCGTCCGTGGGGCGGGTGCCTGTGAGTGACCCCCTGTATACTCACCTCGGCCAGTCGCAGATGGCACGATGCTCTGGGAGGTAGGACACAGTGTTCGAGTATCTGGTCAGAAGAGTAGCCTGGGCAGTTCTGACAGTATTCACCGTTACGGTGGTTCTGTTCGGCATACTGTACGCCATGCCCGGCGACCCGATAAGGATGATAATCGATCCGCGAATGCCGCCGGAGATGCTGGAAGAGCTCAAGGCGCGATGGGGACTGGACCGGCCGCCGCACATCCAGTACATAATGTGGGTATCGCGCGTCCTGCGGGGAGATTTCGGGACATCCATTGCCAGTCGACAACCGGTCAGCCTGTTGATCGCCATAAGATTCCCATACACCATGGCTCTGACGCTCACGGCCCTGGTGGTCCGTTACCTGGTAGGGGTGGCGGTGGGCCTCATAGTTGCCGTGAAACGAGGTGGGTGGCTGGACAGTGCACTGGTTGTCAGCACTGTCACCCTGCGGTCAATCCCGAATTTCTGGCTCGGGATCATGTTAATGCTCTTTTTCGGCGTCCGGCTGGGCTGGCTGCCAATTTCGGGCTACGATGGCCCGGCGTCCATTGTGCTCCCCGTGACATCCCTGGCCTTGCCGTGGCTGGCTGATACCATGCGATTGACCAGAACAGAAGCTTTGGAGGTCATGCGTGAAGATTACGTGAGAACAGCTCATGCGAAGGGCGTCCCGTACAGCAAGGTCCTGATCAAGCACGTACTGCGTAACGCACTGATACCGGTCACTGTGATGTTCTTCCTGTCACTGCCGTGGCTCATTGGTGGTTCAGTGGTAATCGAGAGCGTCTTTGCCTGGCCGGGTATGGGTAGGCTCTTGTGGCGCTCAATTCTGGCGCAGGATTTGCCAGTCGTGCAGGGTATTGTCTTGATCATCTCGATACTGACTGTTGTGTGCAACACCGTGGGTGATTTGGTCTGTGCGTTCCTCGACCCGACTATTCGTGCGGAGTACGAATGATGCGGACATATTGGCCGCAGAGTGGCCTGTTTGTGGCTCGGAAGAAGACAGGGGGGGATGATTGTTGAAGGCGTTTTTGCACACCGCGCGCCGCCTGCTGCGGAACAAGTTTTTTACTGTCGGCCTGGCATTTTTTCTGCTCGTGCTGCTGGTGGCGGTGTTTGCTGATCAGCTGGCTCCCAGAAGCTACCGGGAGATTGATGTTCCCAATGCTTTGCAGCCGCCAGGGGGGGAGGCACCCTTTGGGACTGACCAGTTCGGCAGGTGTGTATTGTCACGGGTGATACACGGATCGCGCATTGCGCTGTGGGTGGGGGCAGTCATCGTCGTTATTCAGACTGCCATAGGCATCTTCATGGGGCTGGTTGCTGGATATCAGGGCGGGTATCTCGACAGTGTGATATCATATCTGACCGATGTGACCTGGTCCATGCCGGTGATTGTTTTTGCTCTGGCAATTGTAATGGTGTTGGGGCCGAGCCTCAATAACGTTATCATTGCCATGGCTGTCGTGTCCTGGGCGCAGATGTCGCGGGTGGTGCGGTCAAAGACTCAGTCGGTGAAGAACAAACCCTACACGGAGGCGGCCCGGGCCCTGGGCATGAGCAGTTTCCGGCTGGTTATGAAGCACATCTTCCCCAATATCCTCTCGCCGATCATAGTATTGACCACGCTGGCCCTCCCTCAGGCCATACTTGCCACCACTGCCCTGAGCTTCCTTGGGCTGGGATCACAACCTCCGGCTCCCGACTGGGGTGTGATATTGAATGAGGGAATTGACTATATCGAATTCGCTCCATGGATATCGATATTCCCTGGTTTGGCCATTGTCTGGACGGTTCTTGGTTTCAATCTGCTCGGTGTCGGTCTGCGGGATATTTTGGATCCGACGCTGCTGGATTGAACCGGGGCCGTACTGCTGATATGACTCATGTCGCCCGGATATGGTGCGCAGCTGGTTGTCTTCTGACAATGCCAGATCCTCTCAGCGAACGGCCTGACGCGAGATGGAGTCTCTCAGTCACTCTCTTTGCTGACAGAAAGCCCAATTTGCGTCCCATCACGCCCGGAAGGATTTGCCGCAAGGGAAACCGAAGATATTATCTGTCCTTCAGTGGATCTGGACGGGGGTGTGTATTTGCTTCTTGTGGGCATAAGCTCGGGTCGCAGGCGAAAAGCGACGGAAACGGCGGTGAAGGCGGTTCTCGGAGCTGCTGGAGAACGCAGCGAGCTGATATCGCTTTCCGGCCGCCTTATCCGGCCTTGTGAGGCGTGTGGGCAATGCGTAGAGTCAAATGTCTGCGTTCTCGATGATGACTTTTTGTCCGTCGTTCATCAACTGCGCGCGAGTGATGGTTTTGTCTTTGGGGCGCCCACCCATTTCGGCAACATGAACGCCAAGGGGCAGGCCTTCTGGGAGAGGTTGTGCTTTTCCAACCGACACCGTATGGCTTTCCCTCTGCGCGGCAAACCCGGAGTCATGGTGGCTGTGGATGGAGGGCCGGGCACCGGCGAGCGAGTTCTGGTAGGGCTGGACCGGTTCTTTCGCGCTGCACGGATCCGGGGGGTGGGTCACGTCACTGTACCTGGCGAGCATCTTTGCTTTTCGTGCGAGCGGGCAGAAGACTGCCCCGTTCGCGCACGCTGTGAGCTGAGTACGTCCATTGAGGAGCTGCAAAAGATCATGGTATGTGAGGACGACGATTCCGGTTGGGATCTGGATGCAGAGGGGCTACTTCACAACATACGGGAGGAAGTCATCACGTCTGGTGCCATGCTGAGACGCGCGGCCAGGCAGTCGATGAACCAGAAGAGGCGAAGCGAGGAGTGATAGGATGTATGAAGTTTATTGGGATCTGATAGTCTCAGCTGGAGCCCGTTTACTATCAGCGGTGGCAGTGTTGGTGATCGGGTTTCCGGTAATAGGTTGGATCACACGGGTGTTTCAGGGGAGGTTGGAGAGCGCTGACATTGATGAGTCGCTGCTCGGCTTTTTGACCTCCATGGCCAGGATAATGCTGCAGATTCTTCTGGTCATATCTGCTATTTCACTGCTGGGGGTGGAGATGACCTCCTTCATTGCGGTGCTGGGGGCAGCCAGTTTCGCCGTCGGATTGGCGCTGCAGGGAAGCCTCGCCAACTTCGCAGGCGGGGTTTTGCTGATGCTCTTCAAACCCTTTCAGACAGGTGATTATATCGAGGTTGCCGGTCACGCCGGGACCGTACACGAAGTTCAGGTTTTTCAGACCATTCTCAATACACCCGATAATCGTCGCGTTATCATACCCAATGGGCAGGTATCAAACAGCGCCACGGTAAACTACTCGGCCAACCCGACACGGCGATTGGATCTGCGCTTCGGCGTGGGTTATGATGACGACATAGATGAGGTCAGGACGATTCTTGCAAAGATGGCAGTTGAGCACGAACTGATCCTGGATGAGCCCGCCCCGCAGGTGCTTCTGGCCGAGCACGGGGACAGTGCAGTTGTATTTGCCCTGCGGGCCTGGTGTGCGGGGGGCGACATATGGAGCATCCAGTGGGATCTCCTGGAGAAGGCCAAGCGGGAGTTTGACCGCGCCGGCATCAACATTCCCTATCCGCAGATGGACGTTCACTTCCATCAGGAAGACCGGAAGTGATCTGGACAGCTCCACCAGTTTTCTGCATTGCTGTCCTGGGGAGCAATATAACTGCGAGGGATGCGGCGTTCTGATCTCGGGCCGGGAGAGTGACTGATGTGAGGTCGAGTGTGCTCGTGATGGCAATTGTGGTGCTGATTACTCTGGCCGCTTCTGGGTGCTTTCAGCTTTTCGCCCCCAGCGATGGTGAGGACGGCGAGACAGTGGACCCCCCACCGTGTGAACCGCCGCGGGTTCCCGCCCCGCCGCCCCCTGAGCCCGGTGACAATGATGGCGAAAAGGCTGGAGACGAAGAGGACGAAGACCAGGGCAGAAATGAGCTTCCTCCCCTGGATGACCTGGAGGAGGACATCAGCGCTGTTCTCCGGGATGCAGAAGGGACTTACGGCATCTATTTTCGCTTTCTGACTGACGATGAGCACGCAGAATTTGATGTCAGGGCGGACGAGCCCTTCTATGCTGCTTCCTGTTACAAGGTGCCTCTGGTCCTGTATCTGTTTGAGCGCGCCGAGGCAGGGGATTTGGATCTGGATGAGAAAATGATGTACAAAGAGGATCATCGCCGGAGCGGCGCTGGCATCCTCAAGGAGGAGGAACCCGGAGAATCCTACAGCCTGCGTTATCTCGCCTCCCTGTCCATAATTCACAGCGACAACAGTGCCTCACATATGCTGCTGGATCGTCTGGGGCGGCCGGACTTTCAGAGCTATCAGGAGGAGCGCGGCGCTGAGGAGGTGTGCATGCAGGAAAACGTCGCCAGTCCGCGCGACGTGGGCTTTTTCCTGGCTGATGTTCTCGCCCGGGCCCGCGATGACGAGGGAGAGTACGGAGAGATTCTGGAGTGGTTGCTGGATGCCTACCCCAGAGACCGCATCCCGGGCGGTCTCCCGGGGGATGTGCCCGTGGCCAGCAAGACGGGAACCTGGCCGGGCACAATTAATGATGCCGCTATCGTACTCGCAGAAGATCACCCGTACCTGCTGGTAGTCATGTCGGAAGATGTTCCCGATTACGAGGAGGGGATCACCACTATTCAGAAGATCGCAGAGCACACACACGAGTGGGTGAAGGAGACCGCGCCCGGGGATGATGAGTGATCACTGGGTGGCCAGAGGAAGCAGTCGGGGCAATATCCATGTGCGACGGATGGATTCGCGCAGCGAGCCGCAGCTGCGCACAGCACGCGCCAAGGATGACCCGCCGGGCAGCTTGGCCCTGCATGGTGCGATGAGCACTGAACTGGGCAGCGATAGCAGATTGCCCGCGGCAGCCAGTGTTCTGCACATTCAACCCGAATGACGATCGATGCACTGGCAATCGCCTGCAGTTTTTGGCAACTGAACCGGGTTGAAAACCGATCGGCTGAATGATGTCACAGGAATTTGCGGGAGGGATATTTGGTGACGGAACGAGCGGGTGTGTTTCGAGTGGCTGCTGTGCAGTCGGGGTCGGCTCTGATGGATCGTGATGCCTGCCTCGAGAAATCTCTGGGACTGGTGAGAGATGCAGCTGGGGCGGGGGCGAAGCTGGTCGTGTTCCCCGAGGCGTTCATCCCTGGTTACCCGCGCGGGCTGTATTTCGGCACCCGGGTGGGAGCGCGGTCCGAGCGGGGTCGTCGCGATTGGCTGCGTTACTGGCGCAACTCTGTCGACCCGGACGGAGAGACGGTTCAACAGTTGGGGAGCGCAGCTCGTGAGCACGGCGTCTACCTCGTTATGGGGGTGATCGAGAGAGGTCGCAGACCCGCGCAGGGCACCCTTTACTGCAGCATTTTTTATTTCGGGCCGGACGGTCGCCTGCTCGGCAGGCACCGCAAGCTGAAGCCTACCGGCAGCGAACGGCTCATATGGGGAGAGGGAGACGGTAGCACCCTGCCAGTGGTGCAGACTCCGGCGGGCGGTGTTGGCGGCCTCATTTGCTGGGAAAATTACATGCCCCTGGCCCGGATGGCCATGTATGCCAGGGGAGTGGACATATATCTGGCGCCCACGGCAGATGCCCGGGAGCGCTGGCAGGCCACGCTGCGCCACATAGCTCTGGAGGGCAGGTGTTTCGTCGTGGGCTGCAATCAGTACGTTACGGCCGACATGTACCCTCCGGATCTGGCCTGTCGGGACGAGCTGCCGGCAGAGGGAAATGGTGTGGTCTGTTCTGGTGGCAGTGCCATAGTTGACCCCCTGGGCGAGTACGTGGTGCAGCCGGTTTACGACCGGGAAGAGATTCTTCTGGCAGATCTCGATATCTCCCGGATAACGGCGAGCAGGATGGATTTCGATGTGCTTGGACACTACAGCCGCCCCGATATCTTTCAACTCCACGTCAATGAAGAGGAGGCGACGTCGGTCCATTTTGATCCACCGGCGGGCGATTCATGAGATCTTCCCGTGCAGCCGGAGCGGGACCGAAAGCCCGGGATGGCGTCGCTGCTCACCCAGCGTGCCCAGGTGGCTCTCGGCACTATTGCGGGATGTACAGGGGTAGGACTGGGGCAGCCGCATCGAATGTTAGAATGGGAATTTGCCAGTTGAAGCCGTGATGGCGACAACAGCACATCGGTATGTCTGTTGGAGGAGTGTGATTGCTTGCGAAGTGAAGTGGTAACCAGAATGGAAGTCGACCTGGACGATTTGATCCACAACTATCGACAGACTGTTCAACATGTCGATCCCGCGGTAGTGTACGCTGTGGTAAAAAGTGAGGCCTACGGCCACGGCACCGTGCCGGTGGCGCGGGCCCTGGCCGAAGCAGGATGTCGCCATTTCGCCGTTGCCGCGGTTGACGAGGGAATACAGCTGCGCACCGCCGGGATTGAGGGCGACATTCTCATGATGGGGGCCACGCTCCCCAATCAGTTTGATGTCATGGCCGAACGGCGGATAACCCCGGTTTTGCCGGACCTTGAGCGGGTGCAGGCATGGGGTGAGACGGCCAGAAGGCGCGGGGAGTGCCTGCCCTATCACCTGAAGGTTGATGTGGGGCTGGGACGCATGGGGCTTCTGCCCGGAGACGGGGAACGCGCCGCCCGCCTTGCACGGGAAATGGAGGGAGTTGTACGTCTAAAGGGCATTGGATCACACCTGAGTGATCCGAGCGGCCCGGAGGAGCAGAATCACTGCGAACAGCAGCGGTTCAATGAGTTCTTTGTTCCTTTCGCAGAGAGATTTTCCGAGCTGCACCGACATCTGGCTGCCTCGCAGGCGGCGGCAAGATTTCCAGATATGCACATGGAGATGGTGCGCATTGGTGGACTGTTGTTCGGATTTGAGCACATAACGCCCTCGCCACTTGATTTGCGACCAATAATGACCCTGCGCTCCGCCATTGCTCAGGTCAAGACCCTGCCGGAGGGTTGGTGGATCGGTTATAATCGGCAGCATCGAGTGGAGGAGCCGACGCAGGTGGCGGTGTTACCCATGGGCTGGACGGATGGGCTAACTACGTTTCATGTGGGTTCGGCACGGCTGCTGGTGCGGGGACAGCGTTGTCCGCTTCTGGGCGTTTGCACCGACTTCGCCATGCTGGATGTCAGCTCCGTCTCTGGGGTTCAGCCCGGCGATGAAGTGGTGCTAATTGGGTGTCAGGGGGAAGATGAGACAACAGCAATAGAACTGGGTCGGCAGGCTGGCATGAGTACGGGACAGCTGCTCGGGAAACTGCCGCTGCGTGTTCCGCGCCTGTATTTTGCCGGGGGACAGTACCGGGGCGAGTTGTCCATTGTGTCAGACGGATGAACTACTGCAGGTTCAGATGCAGGAGTCAGATGGGTGGGCGCAGGAGGCAACATACAACATGATGGCATCGATTGCAGGTAACCGGTCAGGTCACCGGGATAGCCAGGCCTACCGCTTCTATGTCGGGAGTTAGGCCGCCCGGGACTATCGGCGGCGGAGAGGTGGGCAGTGAGACTGATGCCCCAGGGCTGATCTGTTGTGCAGCGGCGGAGGGGGCCAGTCCGGATGAATCACCGGGCAGAGGCGGCCGAGATCGCGGCGCCATGCCCGGAATGGAGGTTGTCGCAGAGCGGGCCCCATGGTCCGTCCAGCCAACCCGGTCAGACCGGGGATGTTCACCGGGATGCTCCGGTAACATGTCAGTAGGCGTCCGCTCTTTCCCCGGATGCTGATTCGCCGGGAGGAAGCCGGCGTCCCACCATATGCCCCGACTTCCGACGGAAAGATTTTGGCCGAGCCGATTCATACCGCCTCAGCTCTCTGGTAGGTATCCGCGTCTAACGGCGTCCCGGATAATGCGCAGCACGTACTCCCACAAAAATGTCGATCCCTCTGCTATGTGTGAATTGTGCTCGAGGACCTGCTCGGCGGTTATGCCGTGATCGCGCCAGGCAGTGCCGCGCGTGAGATAATTGTGCAGCAGCGGCTGCAGGCGGTCCAGGGCGGCAGCAAAGCGCGCCTCCGGTGTCTCGCGTGCCTCAAACTCCCTCCACAGATTATACATCTGTCTCGCCTGGTCTTCCGGCAGTATGGCGAAGATCCTCTTTGCCGCCAGTTCCTCCCGCCTCTCCTTCTCTCTATGAGCCGCCTCGTCGTCATAGGCAAAGGTGTCGCCTGCATCTATTTCCACTACATCGTGCATCAGCACCATCTGCAGCACGCGAGCCAGGTCGACGGGTTCGTCGGCGTGTTCGCGAAGAATGACGGCCATGGCGGCCAGGTGCCAGGAATGTTCTGCGTCGTTTTCGTACGACGGCTCACAGATCTTGAGAGTCTTGCGGTGAATGCTCTTCAGGCTGTCCAGCTCCACAATGAATTCGAGTTGCCTGTCCAGTCTGTCGGCTGGCAAAGTATCCCTCCAGTCGTTTGCTGTCCTTGGTCACTGCACCTGAAGATAGCTGTGCTCACCCTGTCGGTTCATCACATGATTTGCAGCATACCCAGAAGCACCATTAGCGCGGCGGAGCAATAGGCTCCCCAACCTCCCACCAGGTTGCGGACCCAGTTCGTCGCACCGAAGCGTGCGCCGCACCATATGAACAGGAAACTGGTGGCGGCAGTCAGCGCTGTCGTTAACGCGGCAGGGTAGCCGGCCATTCCGCCCGATATGCCCAAACCAAGTGAGTTTATGCCGAGTCCGAGTCCAAGGAGGATGGAAGCACTCGGCTGCAGGTGATCCGGCTGATTCCTTGCCGCCTCCTCGTTGCCCGTGGAGGACCGCCGGTTGGCGTTTCTAGCCCCTTCCCGGATGAACCACAGGGCGAAGGCAAAGAACACAGTTGCGCTGAGGTAGTTGGTCATCCGCCCCGTGATCAGGTCATTGATGGCTCGTCCGGCCCCCATGCCCGCGATCATCGTGAGGCCAGAGAGCGAGGCCACAATGGCCGCAGCCCTGAGCGGGATCCTGCGCTGCAGTCCGATGGAAAAGCCCACTCCAAGGTCATCCAGGGTAGATGATACGGCCAGAATTAACGCCTGCCAGGCGGCAGCCATTCAGATCTCCACCTTCCGCTCCAGTCCTCTGTAGGTTTTTTTGCGTTTCACAGAACTATTGTACATCAGGTGGCGCCCAATCACACCAGCTTGCCGCTTCATTCTGCCACGCGGGGCGATTATCCATGTCTTCCTTCACCCCAGTGTCGGGGCCGGAGTGCCGCGATATAGTATGAGTAGGCAGAATGTGATCATGCACAATAGTGCTGTCCAGCGGGAGTCGGGCGACATCGTGTGCTGGGAAATCCCCAACGGGCGATAGTACTACGTGGTGTCAGTGACCGTGCAAACGCTGACCACGTACCAATGGTCATGCACAATCCCGGGGTGACCAGATTGGAGGACTGCCTCCTGTACCTGGAGAGGGTCGGGTGTTTTTGGTGTCCCGCAGGAGATAACTGGGTGTGGTCCCGGAAGTGGAGTAGGACGGGGGAGTACCGCGAAAGAGCGGGCCTCACCCCGTCGACGAGATCCCTTTCCGCATTCCCTCGGTGCTCCTCGGTGATTCGCACATTATCCCAGTGCAAACTAGATCTCCAGCTCATGTTCTCCGGCCGAATACTCACTCTCGCTGCCACCGGGGGTGCGGTCACGAGCCATGCGCACAAAATCCTGCGCCCCGTCCTTGAGTCGCACGGAAAATTCCTCGGCGCTGGTGCGGGCCTGCTCACGCAGCTTCTGTCGGGTATCTTCGCCCCGTTCAGGTGCCAACAGCATGCCTGCCACCATACCGGCGAGCCCCCCGAGAAACAGTCCAAACAACAATCCTTTTCTGTCACACATCAGTGCTTGACCCCCTATTCAATCGTGTATTTTCGTATTATGTGGCTGGCTAGCATATTAGTCACAAGAAAACCTCGCTGTCAAATCGGTTCCGATTCGGAATGCGCAGTGGGGCCCATATCTGGCCCAGTTTTGCGCTCGGCTGCGCTTGGATCCCGGGTCATCGCACGAATGGCGGTGCGGGAGTGCCTGTACATTGCGAGCGGGTAGGGGCATGGGGGACAGGCTAACTCACCGGAAACCAACCGACATAGTGTTCAGGCTGCGGGGTGGCCGATCAGGTAGAGGATGTGGTGCGTGATCTGGGTATGGAGGGGCCTTTCCTGCTCAGCGATGGGGGGCTGCTCAGAAGCGGGATTCTGCGGGGGGCACTTATCTCCTTCATCCCGAGAGGGTGTCTTTCCACTGCTTCCTTGTCTCACCTTCTGCCATCTGCCGGCAGCTGTTCAGCCGGGGTTTTCCGCTCCGATTTGGCGCGGTTCACCGTATGGGCGGCGGCTGTGGGGCAGGCTGTATATTGTGCACAATCGTGGCAATGCCCCGTTCCTGCCCGCTGCGTTGAAGTACAATGCTCGGGTCACATCTGGCCCTGCCGCTCTTTTCGCAGGGTACATGGGCTGGGTGGAGTGGGGAAGAAGCAGCGAACGAGGAGAATGAACGTTTGTGTTGCCGGGCGTGCAATCTGATCGTTCAGGTGGGTATCGATCGTTGCAGTGCAGTCTCTGAAACGGATCGTGCGGGCAACCCCCGGAGGTCAGCCAGAGCGGCTTCGTTCGGCTGATCCGCGAGGTCGCGGACGTGGTGCTGGATTCACGGGATCAGACCAGGTAGAGCAGTATCCGTGTGATTGCCGCGCAGGAGTTGAAGGTCAGAAGAAACACGAAGAGAGATATTCTGGTTGCAGCCTTGGCCAGCTCCATTGATTGGTGCAGCGATCTATCCTCTCTTTGGCTCGGGTCGGGCTCTATTAGGAGAGAGATGCCGTTGGCCATGAGACCCGATCCCAACAGGAGGAAAAGTAGCGTCGCGATTCGGGCACTTGTTATGCCGGATTCAGATATGATCAGACCCTCCTGCAGCACATGTACTGCCGCTGCCAGAATCAGACCCAGCAGACCAAAAACCAGACTGCGGTGTGATCGCAGCCGCAGTGACTTGCATATCTCGGCGCTGGCGCGAACCGTGCTCACGAGCAGTGCCACCCACCCGGCGCCCTCGAGCATCATCGCCGGAACACCCCCCAGCTGCAGGTAACCTGGAGTGAGAAACATGGTGACGGATATCACTGCCAGCCATGCGGCTTCCGTGAATGCATGGTGCGTCGGCAGCCTACGCCTCTTCCTCCTCAGGTATCTGTTTGCCACGGCACCATCCCCCTTTTTTCTATAGATTCGCGAAAACTGTCAGCATTCCCCTGTCGCCGGGAAGACTGGACGGAATATCTGTCGATTGCACACACCGGCTGTCCAGCCGTGCGCCTGTCAGGGCCGAAGCTGCGGGTGGCTGATGCCGCAATCGACGTCAGTGGGGCGGCTGCTTGCTGTCCCAACCTTGAATGCAGTGGCGAAAAGCGTTATCTTAACACTGCCGTAGATGTATTTCTTGGCTGAGCCGAAGCTGCGCGAATTGCTCGGCCTCCATGAATACAAAATGTTCTCCAGTGCACTGAATGCTGCAAGAATGAGGGAGGAGTGTATTCCATTGCCTTCACATAATGGCGCACCTGTCCGGAGTGCCCCCACGGGTGTGGGGGTTGGTCTGGACATGGGAACTTTTGCAATCAAGGCAGTTCGCGCGGAGGGTGAGGATGTCCGTCGCGTGACAGTGCCCACCGCCGGGCGCCCCGTAGAGAGTGCCAGGAGGTGTCTCGAAGAGCTCCTGGATGAGGAGGACTGGGAGAGAGAGGTCCGCTTTGGCGTGACCGGCGCCAATGCCTATCTGTTGGCGGGAGAGGTGGGGCTGAGTCCCACCCTGGAGATCGAGGCTCTGGCAGAGGGCCTGGCGGGCGGCGAGGCCCAGGGCGATGCGGTGCTGTCCCTGGGACACGAGAACATCTATTATGTGGAGCTGGGACCGGAAGGCAATATCGATTTCTTCAACCGCAATGGTCAGTGTGCGGCCGGTAGTGGTGCCTTCTGGTATCAGCAGGCCACCCGTCTCGGATACGATGATCAGGAACTGGCCGATCTCGCCGTCGAGTCCGGGTCGCCCATAAAGATTTCCGGTCGGTGTGCCGTCTTTGCGAAGTCTGACATGACTCACGCCATCAACGAGGGAGCCACGCAGGGTTCGGTTGCTGCGGGTTTGGCGAAGACCCTGGCGGAGATGGTCGTGGTTACCATAACTCAGAACAAGGTGATGGAGAGGGACAGAGTCCTGGCTGTGGGAGGAGTGGCCAACAACCGAGCGGTCCTCAAGTACCTGCAGGAGTACTGCGGGGAGGATGTGGACATTGCAGTTCCGGATAATCACGAATACCTGTTGGCACTTGGCGCCTCCCGCAGCACGGATTTGCGGCGTCTTTGCCGCCTGGATTTTGCCGGCATACTGAACCGGGATTATGTGCCGCGCCATCCCCTGCCTTCCCTGGAGCCCGAGTATGTGGATTACATGCCGGAGCTCAGTCAGGGCGATGACCTGGACACCAGCCGGGTCTACCTGGGAGTGGACTGCGGCTCGGTTTCGACCAAGTGCGTGCTGCTCGACCGCGAAGGTCAATACATCGGCGGAGTCTACCTGCCAACGGCAGGTCGCCCGGCCCTCCAGGTGCTCGAGCTCATGCGTGAGGTACGGGAACAGTACGGGGAGCAGGTGGAGGATTCGGAGTTTGTGGCCTGCACTACCGGCTCGGGACGATTTCTGTCGCAGAAGATTCTCAATGCCCAGTACGCCGTGGACGAGATTACGTGTCAGGCAGAGGGTATCAAGTACATGTACGGTTCGGAGGGTACGCTATCGGTCATTGAGATTGGCGGTGAGGATTCCAAGTTCCTGCAGCTCAATGATGGGTCGCTGCACGATTACAACATGAACCCCGTCTGCGCTGCCGGGACCGGGACATTCCTGGAGAACCTGGCCGGACTCCTGGGGGTTGACATTAAGGGTGAATTTTCCGACACCGCCTTTGATGCCAGCTATGCGATCGATCTGGGCGACACCTGTACCCTCCTCTCGCAGTCGGCGCTGGCAGCTGCCGCCTCGCAGGGGCTGCCATTTCCCTCGCAGATAGCCAGCCTGGCCTACTCATCGGCCCGCAACTATGTGAGCAAGACGGCGGAGAATCGACCTATGGAGGGGACCGTGGTTTTCACGGGGGCCACGGCCAAGAATCATGCTCTGGCGGCCGCTTTTGCCGCCGAGGTGGACAAGGATATTTCGGTGCCTTCCTCGCCGGAACTGTCTGGAGCCCTTGGCAGTGCGCTCATGGCCAAAAATTTCGCTGAGTTGGGTCTGGAGGGGGACTATGAGCTGCGCGACCTGCGGGAGCTAAATGAATTCGAGCAGCAGCAGCGCAAGTGCCAGGCGGATTGCGAGCACGAACACAATTGCACTCTGGACGTCATCAGCTTCTCCGACGGCAGCCATTTCCTGTATGGCGATCGCTGCGGACGCTTCTCTGGTCTGGAGAAGAAGAGGGCATCGCAGTATGCCCACCTCCCCGACTACGTTGCGCCGCGCAATGAGGCCTTCTACGAGGCGGCAGGTGAGCCCCGACGGGATGGACCCACTGTCGGCCTGGCGCGGAGTGGGCTGTTCTTCTCTCTCTATCCCTTCTGGGCGGCTTTCTTCCGCAAGATTGGGGCGCGGGTGGTTCTTTCCTCCGAAACGTCAGAGGAGACGTTGGAGGAAGGCAAACGTAATCTTGACTCAGAGATGTGCTACCCGATGGAGGTCATCGTTGGTCACTACAAGGAGCTGGTGGATTCCGCGGTGGACTACATATTTGTCCCCGATGTGGTGACGCTAGAGGCCCTGCCATGGGCAGAAGACTGGCCGCGCAGTTTCGGCTGTCCTCTACTGCAGACTATGTGGGGCACTGCGGTCAGCTCGCTGGATATAGATGAGGATCGGGTGTTGTACGCGCAGCTCAATTATCGCCAGGGTCGGCGTATGATTCGCAATCAGCTTCGGGATGTCGCCCGCCACCTACTGGGGGATCAGTTCAAAGAGTCCCGTCTGCAAGAAGCGGTGGAGGCCGGCTACCAGGCGCTGGAATCCTTCGAGCAGACCCTGGAACAGCAGAGCGTTGAGGTAGTGGAGAATCTGCCGGAATACTGCACGGAAGACACGATTGCCGGCGTATTCCTCGGCCGCCCCTACACAATCTACGACGACGAGGTGTCCAAGGGATCGCTGCACTACGCAAGTCAGCGTGGAGTGGTGGCGGTGCCGCAGGAGTATCTGTTGGCCTATGTGCGCGGCTGGTACGAGGGCCGCATTGAATCCCGCCTCCTGGGAGATCGCGAGGAGTTTGCCGCCGATTTCCTGGATGTGCTGCGCAAGGCCGACAACATGTATTCGGCGCAGCTGCAGAGAATGTTGGCCGCGGCTCATGCGGTATCCTACCTGAACAGAAGGCGTCATCTGCACGGTCTGCCACAGCTGCATACTGTGCTGCAGGATCCATTCAAGTGTGGTCCGAATGCCATGTTGCGGCATTTTCTCCGGCATCTTTCGCCCAGCCTTCGCCTCACCATGGATGAGCACACTGCTCCGGCGGGGATGATCACGCGTCTGGAGGCCTTTCGCAATACGTGCCTGTCGCGAAGCGACCACAGCCAGCCATCGTTTCTTTCGGCGCGCACTTTGCCCCCCGAGCGCCTGCGGGAGAAGAAGGTGCTCATACCCCAGCTTTCGCACCACGCCTATATGTTTGAGGCCGCCATGCAAAGTCACGGAGTGGACGCGGAAGTGCTTCCCCGTAGCGAGGATAGCGATCTGACAATAGCCAAGAGGTACTGCAATGGCGAGGAATGCCTACCCATGATCCAGAATGTGCAGGACATCTTCGCGTATGTGCAGGGCTCGGATGATGATCTCGATGACGTGGTGTTCTTCCAGGGATGGGCCTGCGGACCTTGCCGTTACGGAATGTATGCCCCCGCCCAGTCGCTACTACTCAACCAGGCGGGATGCGGCGAGGCGAAAGTCTACGCCGCTGAGCTGTTTGATATGATTCGCCACCTGGGACTTGGTTTTGCCGTGGGTCTGTTCGATGGCTCCATCGCCCTTGATGCCATGTACAGTCTGCTGCACCGTACGCGACCCTACGAGCTGGAGCAGGGGCGGAGTGACGAGGTGTTTGACAAACACTGTGCCCGCCTCACTGACTTCCTGCGCCGCAGGCGTATCCGGGTGACGGATGCGCTTACCGGCGCGCATCTCAAGGACTTCGAGCGGCTGGTTCGTGATGCGGCGGAGGACTTTGCTGCCGTTCCCACGCAGGACGAGGATCGTCCGCGGATCGTGGTTGCTGGAGAGTTTTACGTTCGCCTCGATGACCGCTGCAACCAGGATGTGATTCGCAAGATCGAGGCGGCAGGGGGTGAAGTGACTCTATCTCCGGCCAGCGAGGTATTTATGTACACCGGCTACATCAACTACGAGGAGTCGCGCAATCTGTTTGCCAGCAACCGGGAGATAGGTGCGCTGCTGCGCAGCTGGGGGTTTAAAAGCCTGCACCGGCTGGCCCACCGCGAGGAGAGCAGAATCTGGGGTGCGGCCGAGGCGCTGGCTGAAGATCATGAGCCTACTCCCGAGGAGATCCGCGCACACGCCAGGAAGTACATATCTGCTCACTACGGCGGTGAACCACCCATGACTGTGGGACGAACCTGCGCCCTGGCTGAGCGGGGTAATGTAGATGGAGCGGTGTTTGTTGCGCCCTTTACCTGCATGCCTGGTTCGGTGGTGGAGGCACAGATGGGAGTGCTCAGGCGTGATCTGAATCTTCCCATGGTTGCCACCTATTATGACGGTACCGACAATCCCAGCCGCGAGGAACTGATACAGGGGCTGGTGTATCAGGCGAAACAACGACGCCGGCAGCGAAAGGCCCGGGCCGCGGACAATTGATGACCTGGCTTTGGCGCACGCATCGTCCGCCGGAGAGAACATGTGCCGCCGGCAGCTGTCCGGTGCGCTGCGCTCGTCCCGGTCCTGGTTCCGCATCAGTCACATCCGGCTGTCCCCGGCAATACTCATGATCTGGCAGCTGCGGGAGTGAATCACCCCTCCTTCTGTCGGCGGGTACAGTGTCAGACCTGGTATCCGCGCAGCCGGGAACCCCTGGTGTTTGGGGCTGTCAACGGCCATCTGGGCGAAGGGGTTGA